>CBDUPF010000034.1:0-19316 GCA_965369035.1 uncultured Aliishimia sp. | reverse complement strand
ACGTGGGAATGGGTCAAGGGCCACGCCGGGCATCCCGAGAACGAGCGCGCCGACGAACTGGCGCGCGCCGGCATGGCGCCCTACAAGCCATGACGGGCATCACATGACCTGGCTCGCTTTCATCGACTACGCGGCGGTGTTCATCTTTGCGCTGACCGGCGCGCTGACGGCCTCGCGCGCGCAACTCGACCCGGTGGGGTTCCTGTTTCTCGCCTGCCTGGTCGGGGTCGGCGGCGGCACCCTGCGCGACCTGCTTCTGGACCGGCCGGTCTTCTGGATGGATACACCCACCTACATCCTCGTGGCCTGCATCGCGGCGATCGTGGTGTTCTTCACCGCGCATCTGGTGGAAAGCCGGCTTCGCGTGCTGATCTGGCTCGACAGCGCCGCGCTGGGCGTCGCCGTTTCCGCCGGCGTCGGCGTGGCCCTGGGCGCGGCACAGTCGGCGCCCATCGTCGTGCTGATTGGTATCGTCACCGGCTGCATGGGCGGGCTGATGCGCGACATCGTCGTGAACGAGGTGCCACTGATCCTGCGGCAGGGGGAACTTTATGTCTCCGCCGCGTTCGGCGGAGCCTGCGCCGGCCTGCTCGCGCACACGCTGGGCGCGGCACCGCTGATCGTACTGGTTGCGACGATGGTGATGACGTGGGGGCTTCGTGCAGGATCGCAGGTCTTCGGATGGCGCCTGCCGACCTACCGCAGCCGACCGCCGCGTCGCTGAGCGCTACTTGCGCCGCACCTGCTGCCACAGCCAGACGACCAGCATCGCGCCCAGAACGGCCCCGACAAACCCGCCCAGCGCCCCCAGAACGCCCGCGGCGATCTGCAACAGCAGCCCGCCCAGAAGCGCGCCGACCATGCCGATGACCACGGTCGTCACGACGTCGGTTTCCACCCGCATCAACCGCGTGGCCAGAAAGCCCGCGGCCGCGCCGATGATCAGAAGCCAGACGATTGCCATGTTACCTCCGCCAATGGGTCGGCACGATGATCAACGCGCCAATGGATGACAGTATCGCGTTCAATCCATGGCTGGAGAAGCCGAAGCCGAACATGATCCGCACGAAATAGAACAGGAAGGCGCCGCCGATACAGATGATGATGCTCTGCAGGATCCCGTTGTGGGTAAACCCCGACTTTTCCGAGACGTAGCCGACGATGCCCGCAATCACCACGGTTCCCATCAGTGTTGGAAACATCAGAGCCTCGCCCCCTTGCGGATCGGCCAGCCACGCAGGAAGTCGGCAGCCATCTGTGGTTCGCGCCCGGCCTTCTGCAAGCGCGTGAGTTGCACGGCCCCCTGCCCGCAGGCCACCGTCAGCGCATCGTCGAGGACCTCACCGGGCGTGCCCTGCCCCTCGACCAGGCGCGAGCCCAGAAACTTCACCCGCACGCCCTCGATCTCCGCCCACGCCCCTGGAAAGGGCGATAGCCCGCGGATCAGCCGGTCCACCTCCGCCGCGGGTCTGTGCCACTCGACCCGCGCCTCCGCCTTGTTGATCTTCGCGGCATAGGTCACCCCGTCCTCGGACTGCGGTATCGGGGTGAGACCGTCGAGCCCGCGCAACGCCGCGACGATAGCAGCAGCACCGATTTCAGCAAGGCGGTCATGCAGGTCGCCGGTCGTTTCTTCGGCCCCGATCGGGGTCGCCTGCCGCAGCAGCACGGGCCCGGTGTCGAGCCCCGCCTCCATCTGCATGATGCAGACGCCGGTTTCCGTGTCACCGGCCATGATCGCGCGATGGATCGGCGCCGCCCCGCGCCAGCGCGGCAGGAGCGACGCATGGACGTTGAGGCACCCGCGCTCCGGCGCGTCGAGAACCGCTTGCGGCAGGATCAGACCGTAGGCCACGACGACCGCCACCTCCGCCTGCAGATCGGCGAATGCCGCCTGCTCCTCGACGCTCCTCAACGACACCGGGTGACGTATCGGCAGACCGAGTTCCTCGGCCCTTTGTTGCACGGGCGACGGCCTGTCCTTCTTGCCACGGCCGGCGGGACGGGGCGGCTGGGAATAGACGCAGGCGATCTCGTGGCCGTCCGCGACCAGCGCTTCCAGCACCGGCACGGAGAAATCCGGCGTGCCCATGAACACGACCCGCATCAGGCCGTCACCTTGCGCGCCTTGCGCAGCAGCATGTCGCGTTTCACGCGGCCCAGCCGGTCGAAAAACATCCGGCCCGCGAGGTGATCGATCTGGTGCTGCACACTGGTCGATTCCAGATCCTCGAACTCCCGCTCCACGGTCTCGCCGTCGGCGTCGAGATAACGCACCGTCACGACGCGGGGGCGTTCCAGCCGGGCCGAGACACCGGGCAGGCAGGGGCTGGCCTCTTCGTGGGCGCGCATTTCCGCGCTGGCCCGGATCACCTCGGGGTTGGCGAGCAGGATCCGCCGCGACCGGTCGCCGGAAGCATCGACCACGGCCAGCCGCAGCATCACGCCGATCTGCGGTGCGGCCAGCCCGACACCGGGCATCGCATCCATCGTATCCACCATGTCGGCCCAGATCGCGCGAATCTCGTCCGGTACCGGTCCCACCGCCCCTGCGGGGGTTCTGAGCCGCTTGTCCGGCCAGTGCAGGATCGGACGAACCGTCATGCCAGCGCCTCGTATTGCGCCTCGGCCCGGGCGCGCGCCGCGGGGGAGAGATGGTCGAAGGTCACACGCCCGTCCAGGTGATCGGTCTCGTGCTGCACGCAGACAGCAGCAAAGCCGTCGAAGACCTGAACGTAACGGGCGCCGGTCAACCCGGTCCAGCTCACCTTGACCCGCGCGGGCCGGCCGATCTCGACGGTGACACCGGGAATGGAGAGGCACCCCTCCGAATTGCTGGTGCGGTCGGAGCTCGTTTCCTCGATCACCGGGTTGACGAAGACGATGGGCTCCGGCTTGCCCTCCTTCCACGTCGCATCCATGACGAACAGTCGCTGCATGACGCCGACCTGCGGTGCGGCAAGCCCGCGACCGGGGGCGTCGTACATCGTCTCCAGCATGTCGTTGGCCAGCCGCTCCGTCTCCGACGTGATCTGAGAGACCGGCGTGCACGCCACGCGCAGACGCGGATCAGGCCAGAGCAGGATGGGCAGTATCGCCATCAGGAGGCCCGCGCCCGTTCTTTCTTGAGCTTGATCATCTTGCGCGTGATCAGCTGACGGCGCAGGGGTTTGAGGTAGTCGATGAAGAGCTTGCCGGACAGGTGGTCGATCTCGTGCTGGACGCAGGTTGCCCAGAGCCCGCCGAACCCTTCGCGCTGCAACCTGCCATCCAGGTCCAGCCATTCCACCTCGACCTCTGCGGGGCGCGTCACATCGGCGAACTGGTCCGGGATGGACAGGCACCCCTCCTCGTAGGTGTTGAGTTCCTCCGACGAGGCCACGACCCGCGGGTTCAGCATCACCAGCGGGCGCGGCTCCTCCTCGTCCGACTTGTTGCAGTCGAGCGCGATGATCTGGCGCAGATCGGACACCTGCGGCCCGGCCAGGCCGATTCCCGGCGCCGCGTACATCGTCTCCAGCATGTCGCGGCCGAGCTTGCGCAAGTCGTCCGAACTGTCGGGGACGGCGGCACAGCTTTTCTTCAGGCGCGGGTCCGGATGTATGAGGATCGGCAGTTTCATCGACGCACTATTTATGACAGCACTCCGCGGGCTGCAATCCGGGTTGCGCTCGCCCGATGCCGCGTTAGGTTCGCGCCAGACGACAGGAGATGCACATGACCGCCGACCCCCGTTTCGACCCCATCATCGACCGCAAGGGCACACATTGCGCGAAATGGGACATGATGGAGCCGATCTACGGCGTTTCCCCCGATGACGGGCTGGCCATGTGGGTCGCGGACATGGATTTCCGCCCGCCGCAAACCGTCATCGACGCGGTGCAGGCACAGGTCGACCTGGGAATCTTCGGCTACTTCGGTGACGACAGCACGTACAAGGCGGCCATCCAGTGGTGGATGAAGACCCGCCACGGCTGGGAGGTCGACCCGGACTCCATCTTCACCACGCACGGGCTGGTCAACGGCACCGCGCTTTGCGTAGATACCTTCACCGCGCCGGGCGACGGCGTGGTTCTTTTCACGCCCGTCTACCACGCCTTTGCGCGCGTCATCAAAGCGGCGGGGCGCGACGTGGTCGAATGCCGGATGACAAATCAGGACGGCCGGTACCTGATGGATTTCGACGCCTACGACGCGCAGATGACCGGCCGGGAGAAGATGGTGATCCTCTGCTCCCCCCATAATCCGGGCGGCCGGGTCTGGACGCGGGAAGAGCTGGAACAGGTGGCGGAATTCGCGCGGCGCCACGACCTGATCCTGGTATCGGACGAAATCCACCACGACCTCGTGATGCCTGGACATAAGCATCTGCCGATGGCCAATATCGAGGGCATCGCCGACCGGCTGGTCATGATGACCTCCACCAACAAGACCTTCAACCTGTCGGGCGCGCATACCGGCAACGTGATCATCGAGGATGCGAACCTGCGAAGCCGGTTCGCGGCGCGCATGGCGGGGCTGGGAATGTCGCCCAATTCCTTCGGCCTGCACATGGCGACCGCGGCCTATTCGCCCGAGGGTGCGGAATGGGTCGATGCGCTGGTCGCCTACCTCGACGAAAACCGGCGGATCTTCGACGCTGGCATCAACGCGATCCCGGGCCTGCATTCGATGGAACTGGAATCGACCTACCTTTCGTGGGTCGATTTCTCCGGTACCGGGATGCAACGGCCGGAATTCACGTCACGGGTGGAAAAGACCGCCCGGATCGCGGCCAATCACGGGCCGACCTTCGGTTCAGGCGGGGAGGAGTTCCTGCGCTTCAACCTGGCGACACCCCGCGCGCGGGTGGAGGAAGCGGTAAGCCGGATGAAGGACGCGTTTTCCGACCTTCAATAGCGTTCAGAACGCGAAACGCTTGATCTGATGAAAGCGCCCGTCCTCCGCCTCGCCCAGCAGGCAGAGGCTGTCAACGACCATGGGTGCGCTCATCGGCCCGGCAAGCATGTCGCGCAATTCGGGCTCGATCTCGTCGCGATTTCGCACCGGTCCGGTCAATGTCAGGTGAAAGCGGTACTGTTCCTTGACATACGGGTATCCCCAGCGCGCCAGAAGGTCCTCCTGCCGGTCGGAGAGTGTACCGGCACGGCGGCGCGCGAGTTCGGCTGAGGTGAGCGGCGCGCGAAACCGGTCGACCGCTTCGACCGTGCGGTCCGCGAGGGTCTGAAGCGCGGCCCGTTCCTCCGGTGCGGTCAGGGCAAAGAACGGCCCGATGCGCGACATTTGCAGCGAATTCAGGGGGATTGGCCGCATCTGCGCGGAGACGCCCGCGATCGCTTCCGCGACCTTGCCCGATGTCGCCCCCTCGCCCAGCCGGAACGGAGATCTGACCGTCGCGTGAAACCCGTATTTCCGTGGACGTTCGGTGAGCGCCGCATGTTGGGGCGCGATCAACGCCGATTCGGTGCCGTGTCGGCTGTCCCAGCCCAGCCAGGCCGCCCCGAAATCGCCCCACGGGCCATCGGGCACGAAATAGACGGCATAGCGTGTGAACGTGCTCAGGGCGTCAGGCCCGCATTCCGGATCAGCGCGACCGGCGGTTCGGCCTCCGATGCGAAATCCCGCGCCGCGCGGTTCGCCACGGCGGTCATGCGCTTGAATTCGTACTGCATCTCGCCGGCTTCCTCGTTCGCGGCAACGATCAGGCACTGGAACAGATGCGTCGGCCCTTCGTAGACATCCACCAGGCCGCGCAGGTGCGGTGCATCCCTGGACGCAACCGAGAACCCCGTCTCCCAAAGCCGCAGGATGCGAAAATAGCCATCCGGGGTTTCGATCCGCAGGCGTGACGACTTCTTCAGCCGTCCGATGCGTGCCTTGTCGAGACCCTGCTGGACCTCTTCGGGAACGTAGGTTGTCATTGCATTCTCCTCTCCACCGCATCCGAGGAAACGGAACGACATGTCGAATTTCAAGTTAAATAATTGCGACAGCCGTGAAGCCGATGTCGCATCGGCCAGCCGCGACATGAGGCGTGTGCGTTGCTGCAGGTTATTTGCGCGCATCCTGAGGTTTTCCGCACGGATGCACCGTACTACGTACAAACTCGGAAAACGGGAGGCCAAACTCATGGGACTACTGGTAGACGGCGTCTGGCAGGACAAGTGGTACGACACGGACTCCACCGGCGGCAATTTCGTGCGCTCCGAGGCGAAGTTCCGCAACTGGATCACGGCAGACGGGTCCGCGGGACCATCCGGGTCGGATGGTTTCAAGGCCGAAAGCGGGCGATATCACCTCTATGTCTCCTGCGCCTGTCCCTGGGCGCATCGCACCCTGATCTTCCGCAAGCTGAAGGGGCTCGAGGAGCATATCTCCCTGTCCGTCGTGCACCCCGAAATGCTGTCGGATGGATGGACATTCGAGACTGACGAGCACGGCGCGACGGGCGACACGCTCTACGGTCTGCCCTATCTGCGCGACGTCTATCTCAAGGCCGACCCCGGCATCTCGGGGCGCGTGACGGTTCCCGTGCTGTGGGACAAGGAGCGCGAAACCATCGTCAGCAACGAAAGCGCCGAGATCATCCGGATGTTCAATTCCGCCTTCGACAATATCACCGGAAACACGCAGGACTTCTGGCCGCCGGCGCTTCGTGACGCGATCGAACCGGTGAACGACAGGATCTACGACACGCTCAACAACGGCGTTTACAAGGCCGGATTTGCAACGACCCAGAAGGCCTATGACGCGGCAGTGCGTCCGCTTTTCGACACGCTGGACTGGTTGGAAGGGCGCTTGTCACAAAACCGTTATCTGATGGGCGACTCTGTGACAGAGGCCGACTGGAGGCTGTTCACGACGCTGATTCGCTTCGATCCGGTCTATCACACGCACTTCAAATGCAACCGCCGGCGGATTGTGGACTACCCGAACATCTGGGCCTACACGCGTGAGTTGTTCCAGTGGCCCGGCGTGGCGGAGACGGTGAACTTTCACCATATCGTCCGCCACTACCATTACAGCCACGACAGCATCAATCCGAACCGGATCATTCCGATCAATCCGGAGATCGACTATTGGGCTCCGCACTCGCGGGATTTCCGCCCGGCTGCATAATGCTCGACCATTGCGGCAAGGTCTTCGGGCGGAGTGGATGTTTGCACGAAGGCACAGGCATTCGTGGCATGGGAAAAGATGGAACCGTCTGAAAAGAAACGTGTATTCGTGACAAAGATGACCCGCGCGTCAGGGCAGCGGTAACTGGCGTAATCCGCCACCGCCAGCGCGCTGCCGTCCCGCAGGACCAGGTCGAGGATGATGCTGTCGGGCGCCTTGCGGTTCATCGCCGCAATCGCTTCTTCCTGACCTTCGGCGACCCTCACGACCATACCGCATCTCTGCAGGTGCCGCTGCCAGACCCACCCCAGTTCAGGTGCACTTTGTACAATCAGAACATCCATATCTACTCCGCGCCACTTTTCACATTCTCCGGCACAATGTTGCCCCAACTGCGACACATATCTGTGGTTACACAAGTTAATAAGACATTAACGCCGCATGTCTGTGCCAGCATTTAGTTAAGATTTCGGCCCACTTGGCGAGCTTGCCGGATGTGCAAGTGTAAACGCGAACCCCCTCCTGTCGCAACCGCCCGGCGACCCTTGGCGCGGCCGGTTGCGCTTGTTGCCGGTCTGCGGGATGCTCTTGGGAGCGAACAGGCGGAGGGAGATCCGGAACATGCGACTTGCCTTGGCCCTGGTGGCCGGCCTGGTGGTGCCATCGGCCCTGTCTGCGGCATGCGGAGGCGATTTCCGGAGCTTCGTGGCGGAGCTGGCGGATGAAGCCCGCGCCAAGGGGTATGACGATGATACCGTCTCGCGGTTCCTGTCTTCGGTCCGGCAGGATCAGGGCGTTCTCAAGGCGGATCGCGCACAAGGTGTTTTCCAGATGCCGTTTCTGGATTTCTCGCGCCGCCTGATCTCGTCCCAACGATTGGACAAGGGCCGCTCCCTTGCCAAGAAACATGACGGCATCTTCGACCGGATCGAGCGGGACTACGGTGTGAGCCGCGGCGTCCTGCTGGCCTTCTGGGCCTTCGAAACCGACTACGGCGGGTATCAGGGCGATTTCAACACGCTGAATGCGCTCGTCACGCTCGCCCACGACTGCCGGCGGCCGGACCTCTTTCGTCCGCAGATTTTCGCCGCGCTCGAACTCTACACGCGCGGCGCGTTCGATCCGACCCGCACGACCGGTGCCTGGGCCGGGGAAATCGGCATGGTCCAGATGCTGCCGGCCGACATACTTGAAAACGGCGTCGATGGTGACGGTGACGGGCGTGTCGATCTCAAGGGGTCCGTCCCCGATGCGCTCCTCTCCGGCGCAAGGATGCTCGTGAATCTCGGCTGGACGCCGAACCAGCCCTGGCTGCAGGAGGTGAGCGTTCCGCGCGACATGGACTGGTCACTCTCCGGGCTGGACACCACACGGCCGACGGCGGACTGGCGGGCAATGGGCGTCTCCGCGCGGACCGGGGACCTGGCGGATCTTCCGGCCTCGCTGATCCTGCCGCAAGGGCACAAGGGGCCAGCTTTCCTCGCCTATCCCAACCTCTCCGTCTATTTCGAGTGGAACCAGAGCTTTACCTACGTCATGACCGCCGCCTATTTCGCGACGCGGCTCGAGGGCGCCCCGATCTACGACGCCGGCAATCCGGATCCCGGGCTGAGCGGTCCGCAGATGCAGTCGCTGCAACGCAAGTTGCAGGCGCGCGGCCACGACGTCGGCGACGTGGACGGCATCCTCGGGGCGCGAACGCGCGCAGCCGTGCGGATCGAGCAGGCGCGGCTTGGTCTGCCGGTCGATGCATGGCCGACGGCGGAGTTGCTGGACCGGCTGTAGGCTCGGTTACGCGACCAGCGTTTCGGCCTTCTTGAGGTCCACGCTTACCAGCTGGCTCACGCCCTGCTCCTGCATTGTCACGCCGAAAAGGCGATCCATGCGCGCCATCGTCACGGCGTGGTGGGTGATGATCAGGAACCGGGTCTCCGTCTGGCGGCACATCTCGTCCAGAAGATCGCAGAAGCGCGTCACATTTGCATCGTCGAGCGGCGCATCGACCTCGTCCAGAACGCAGATCGGTGCCGGGTTCGCGAGGAACACCGCGAAGATCAGCGCCAGAGCCGTCAGCGTCTGCTCCCCGCCCGACAGCAGCGACAGCGTGCTAAGTTTCTTGCCCGGCGGCTGGCACATGATTTCGAGCCCGGCATCGAGCGGATCGTCACTTTCGACCATGACCAGGTTTGCCTCGCCCCCGTTGAAGAGGTGCCGGAACAGCATCGCAAAGTTGCTGTTGACCTGTTCGAAGGCGGTCAGAAGCCGTTCGCGGCCTTCCTTGTTGAGGTTGGCGATCCCGTTGCGCAAGGTCCGGATCGCCTCTTCGAGGTCGGTCTTCTCGGTCAGGAGCGTGTCATGCTCCTCCTGTACCTCGCGGGCGTCTTCCTCGGCCCGCAGGTTGACGGCGCCCAGCGCATCGCGCTGGCGTTTCAGCCGGTTCACATCCGCCTCGAGCGCCTCGGCCCCCGGCATCTCGTCCGGGTTCGCGTCGAGTTGCGTGAGAAGCTGGTTCGGGGTCAGTTTCTGATCCTCGGCGATCCGGTCGGCGGCGGCCTCCGTGGTCTCGCGGGCCGCTTCCACGCGCGCCTCCGCCCGGGCCCGTGCCTCGCGCGCCTCCGATGCCGCGCGTTCCGCCTCGCGCTCCGCCTGCTGGCTGGTGCGAAGTGCCGCTTCGCCCGTCGACAGCGCATCGGCGGCCTTTGCCTTGCGGCTTTCGGCCTTGGCGAGTTCCTGCATCAGGGCGGCGCGCTTCTCGGCGATCTGGCCGGGTACGGCCTGCGCGTCCTTCAACTCCGCCTCGGACGTTTCCTTCCGCGCAAGCAGTTCGGCGCTTCGCTTTTCCGCCGTATCGAGCCGGTGGCGCCAGTTGCCGATCTCCTTGCCGATCTCCTGCGACCGCCGCGCGCGCGCTTCTCCGGTGCGGCGCAATTCATCCTGTGCCGACCGCCGCGACATCATGGTGATGCGTGCGGCTTCCACGGTCATTCTCAGATCCTCGATCTGCGCGCGCGCCGCATCGAGATCCTCCAACCCCTCCAGCGCCTTTTCCGCCTCTGCCGCCTGCTTGCGCGCGGCCATCGCCTCGTCCTCATGACGACGGACGGCAAGCCCCAGGCTGTCGAGCCGGCCCTGCGCAAGATTGCGGTCGGCCTCCGCCCTGCTCAGGGCGCGGCTCGCCTCCGCCTGCATCCGGTCGGCCTGCTTGCGCGCCTCACGTGCTTCCGAATCCGCGCGGGTCAACGCTTCCAGCTCCGCCTTCAGCATCTCGTGCGCGCGGTCGGCTCCTTCGGCGCGGGCGATGGCCCGCTCCAGCGATTGCTTGAGGTCCTCGAGACGGTTGAGCTGCTGCAGACGCAGGGCCGCCGCGCTCGGCGCATCCTCCGCCCAGGCGCGGAATCCGTCCCATCTCCAGAGATCACCCTCGGTCGACACCAGCCGTTGACCGGGTTTCAACTCCGCCTGCAACGTCGCGGCGGTGTCCGGATCGGCCACACCGATCTGGTCGATGCGGCGCACCAGCGCATCCGGCACCTTCACGAAAAGGCTGAGCGGCTGCACACCGGCCGGCAGCGCCTGAACCTGCGCATAGCGGGCCAGCGGCGCCCAGCCCGATGGTCCGTCCGCCTCGACGATCGGCGCGCGAAGATCGTCCGCCAGCGCCGCGCCAAGCGCCTTTTCGTAGCCCGGCGTCACGCTCAGCGCGTCCATGATCTGACCGCCTTCCGCCGTGTCGCGCTCCACCAGCTTGGCCAGCGCGCCGGCTTCGGCACGCAACGCGTTGAGCTCGCCCGTGGCCTCCGACCGCTGCGCCCGGGCATCGGCCTCCCGAGCCTGCGCCTCGGCGCGCGCCTCGTCGGCGGCCTGCAAGGCAGCCTCGGCCTCGGTCGCCATGGCTATCGCGCGTTCTTCGGCCTGGGTGGCCGCCGCGAAATCGACATCGGCCTTGGACAGCGCGGCCCGGGACTCCTCAACCGCGGCACGCGCCTTTTCCGCCTCCGTCTCCGCCCGCACCTGGATGGTTCGGTTATCCTCGACCAGACGTTGCGCGGACTGGTGCCGGGCGGCCAGGCGCGCCACGTCCTCCGTCTGCTGGGCAAGGTCACTCTCCCGCGCCTGCAGGATCCCGGCGGCCTCGTGCGCGGCCTCCGTCGCTTCGGCAAGCTCGGCCTCGAACCCTTCGGACGCCTCGGCGATTTCGGCGGCCTCCTGCTCCAACCGCTCTATGGTCTCGCCCGCATCGCGGTTCAGCCCGGCCTCGCGGTCGATGTCGCGCGTCAATTGCGTGATCCGCGAGGTCAGGGTCTCGATCGTCTGCTCCGCCCGCTTCTCATGGTCGGCGAGCGTGTCGCGCTGGACGGTCAGCCGTTGGACCAATGCGGCCGCCACGGCCTCTTCTTCGCGCAAGGCGGGCAGGGCGTCTTCGGCCGCGTTGCGCGCCCTGGCGGCTTCCGACACGCGGGCCTCCGTCTGTGCGGCCTCTCGGATCCGCGTCCGCAGCGCCTCTTCGGCAGCGGCGCGGGCATCGTCCGCCTCCCGCCATCGGCGGTACAGCAGCGTTCCCTCCGCCCGCCGCAACTCGGCGCCGATCTCGCGATAGCGTGCCGCCTGCCGTGCCTGCCGCGCCAGTTGCTGGAGCTGGTTCGCCAGTTGTTCGAGCACGTCGTCGACGCGCGACAGATTCGCCTCGGCCGCGTTCAGCTTCAGTTCGGCCTCGTGCCGACGCTGGTAGAGGCCGCCGATCCCGGCCGCGTCCTCGAGTATGCGTCGGCGCGCCTTGGGCTTCGCGTTAATCAGTTCGGAAATCTGGCCCTGGCGTACCAAAGCGGGCGATTGCGACCCGGTGGCCGCATCGGCAAAGAGCATCTGCACGTCCCGCGCGCGGACATCCTTGCCGTTGCTCTTGTAGGCCGACCCGATATCACGCGTGATGCGCCGCACGATTTCCAGCATGTCGCTGTCGTTGAACCCGGATGGCGCCAGGCGGTCGGAGTTGTCGATGAACAGGCTGACCTCGGCGAAATTCCGTGCCGGGCGGGTCGAGGCACCGGCAAAGATCACGTCCTCCATTCCGCTGCCACGCATCGAGGTGGGGCGGTTCTCTCCCATCACCCAGCGCATTGCTTCCAGAAGGTTGGACTTGCCACATCCGTTGGGACCGACGACGCCGGTCAGACCGTCGCCGATGATCAGATCCGTGGGGTCGACGAAGCTCTTGAACCCTGTCAGTCGTAATCTGGAAAACCGCACTGCCCGATTCCTCTCTTGTCCCGCAATGGTGGCGATCAACCGGGGGGCATGTCAAGGACGAGACACCAGAAACAGCGTGTTCTCGGCGTCCTGTCCACAAGATATTGCGTGTTTGGGCCCGTTACAGGACCGGGTCGCAGTCAAGGACAGTCGTGCGCTGGTTCAGGCCCTCGCTCTCCCACTCGTCCTCGACATGACAGTCGAATTCCACGACCGCGCGACCCGTGCGCCGTTTTGGTCCCGACCCGCAATCCAGCAGGCCCAGCACCAGCGCCTGGTCGCCGCGGACCTCGGTGACGCGGCATCCCGAGACATGGGCCATCGCAATCGCGGCCGGGTCCTTCACGCCACTCAACCGCGGCGCCCATTGAGGGTTGATCCGCATCGCTTCGGCGAGTTCGCCGCGGACACGGACATCAAAGACCATCTCTGCAACCCGGACGCGCGTGGCGGGCAGACCCTCGAAGTTCCGCCCCGGCGTGTTGCACGCGGATAGGGCAAGAATGAGCAACAGGAGCCGGATCATGCAGCGCAGCTTTCGACGATCATGGTTAACAATACCTTTCTCACGGCCGATTGCGCACGACCCGAACTGGTCATATGTTTTTACCAATTCCTCGGGAGACCAGATGCCGTTCCGTCCTGTCACGTCCGAAAAGCTCTCCGCCGCGGTCGTCCGCCAGATCGAGGAACTGATCCTGCGCGGAATCCTGCGGCCCGGCGAACGTCTGCCGGCAGAGCGGGAGCTGGCCGAACGGCTGGGTGTGTCCCGTCCGTCGCTACGCGATGCGCTGTCCGAGTTGCAGGGGTCCGGCCTGCTCGCCACGCGTCCCGGCGCAGGTGTCTATGTCGCCGACGTTCTGGGCTCGTCCTTCTCTCCCGCACTCCGGGATCTGATGTCGCGGCACGACGAAGCGGTGTTCGACTATCTCGCGTTTCGCCGTGACATGGAGGGGCTGGCGGCGGAACGCGCGGCGCGGATGGCGTCCGATACCGATCTGCGCGTGGTTCAATCGGCTTTCGACAAGATGGTGGCAGCGCATCATTCCCGCGCGATCGAGGAAGAGGCCCGGTTGGACGCGCAGTTCCACATGGCCATCATCGAGGCGAGCCACAACGTCGTGATGCTGCACATGATGCGGTCGATGTACGAGCTTCTGAAGGAGGGCGTGTTCTACAACCGGCAGGTGATGTTCGGGCAATCGACAACGCGCGAAGCGCTGCTCGACCAACACCGGGCGATCAACGCGGCGCTTCAGGCGCGCGACGAGAGAGCGGCCCGGCGCGCGGTCGAAGCGCATCTCGACTACGTACAAAAGGCCCTGGCCGACCAGCAGCGTGCGTCGCGGAACGAAGCCGTTGCCCGGCTGCGGCTCGATCACGAAAGTTGACCATGCGATAGACGCGAAAAAATGGCCCCGGAGCGGTTTCCACGCACCGGGGCCATCCACGTCTATTGACCGACTTGCGATATGTCCCCACTCGCGGGGCGCGCGTCAGTGCAGCTTGGCGTCAACCTGTGCGATGGCGTCGTCGATCAGCTTGTTCGCATCTGCGGCGGTCATCTGCTTGGCGATCACGTCCCGCGCGGCAGCAATGGCCACGGCGACAGCCTTGTCGCGCACTTCCTTCACGGCGAGGCTCTGGGCCGAGGCGATCTGATCCTCGGCCGCGGCCAGCCGGCGGGCGATGGACTTCTTCAGGTCCTCTTGCGCCAGGTCGGCGGCGATCTGTGCCTCTTCCTTGGCGTGCGCCACGATGCGGTCCGCCTGGTCCTGCACTTCCCGATGCTTGCGCTCGTATTCGGCAAGCAGCGATTTCGCTTCTTCCTGGAGCGCCTTGGCCTCCTCGATCTCCGCCGCGATGCCGGCAGAGCGTTTGTCGAGCATGCCGGCGACAAGCGTTGGAACCTTGAAGTAGATCAGGACCGCGATGAAGAGGAGGAACGCCAGCAACACCACGAAGTTCGTATTGGCGAGCGAGAAGAACGCATCGCCCGCTGCGAATGCGGGCTGTGCGGCCAGTCCTGAAGCAAGGGCCAGTGTCACAAGTTTCTTCATGGCACTCACCCCTTCATCCGTTCGGATACGGCTTCGGTCACCGTATTCGCGTCGGCCTTGCCGCCGAAAGCCGCGACGATGTCCTTCGCTGCTTCGTTCGCGACTTCGCGGATGTTTTCCAGCGCGCTGGCGCGAATTTCGGCGATGGCCTTTTCCGACTCCGCGGCCTTGGCCGCGATTTCCGCGTCGGCCTTGGCGATGGCCTCGTCAAGCACCGCTTGCATCTTCGCACGGTTTTCGGCCGCGATGGCCTGCGCCTCGGAACGGGCATCGGCCAGCGCCTTGTTATAGGCTTCCTCGGCCTCCGCCGCCTTGACCTTCAGGTCTTCGGCATTGGCGATCGCATTGGTGATCGTTCCCTGTCGTTCGGCAAGGATCGCCGCGATCCGCGGCAGCGCCAGCCTGGACAGAAGGAAGTAGATCACGACAAGCGTGATGATCAGCCAGAATATCTGGTTGCCGTACCATTCGAAGCACAGCTGCGGCATCCCGATGGCACCGCCATGCGAGTCGACGCAGGAACCCGCCGCTTCGAGCTCGGCCGGACTCACATGCCCTGCGGCTGCTGCTGTTTCAGTTGCCATGTCGTCCTCCTGGAACCGGTTTTACTGCCGGGGGTGCGGCTGATCCGCCCCGCCCGGCACGTAAGGATGGCCCGAAGATGTCAGACGGCGAACATCAGCAGAAGTGCGACGAGGAACGAGAAGATCCCCAGCGCTTCCGAGAACGCGATACCGATGAACATGGTCGCGGTCTGGCCAGCTGCGGCCGACGGGTTGCGCAGAGCGCCGGAAAGATAGTTGCCGACCACGTGGCCCACGCCGACGGCTGCGCCGCCCATACCGGTACATGCCAGACCGGCGCCCGCGTATTTCAGACCTTCGCCGATGAGAGCTGCTGCTTCGGTTTCCATGTTTCTGTCTCCTTACGATGGAAATTCGATGAGTTGTCTTGTCCGGACCTCAGTGATGCGGATGCAGGGCATCCTTCAGGTACACACAGGTCAGGATTGCGAACACATAGGCCTGGATGAAGGCCACGAGCACTTCGAGAGCGTAGATCGCGGTGATGGCCAGCACGCTGACCGGCGCGATCGCCACCACGGCCGCGAAGGCCGCGAACACCTTGATCACCGCGTGACCGGCCATCATGTTGCCCATCAGTCGGATGGAGTGGCTGACGGGGCGCACGAAGTAGGAAATGACCTCGATCAGCGCGAGGACCGGGCGCAGCACCAGCGGCGCCTGCGAGATCCAGAAGAGCTTGAGGAACGACACGCCGTGCAGCACGAAGCCCAGCACCGTGACGGTCAGGAATACCGCGAGCGCCATGACCACGGTCACGGCGAGGTGACTGGTCGTTGTGAAGGCCATCGGGATGAGCCCGAGGAAGTTCGCGACGACGATGAACATGAAGAGCGTCATGATGTAGGGGAAATATTTCACCCCATCCTTGCCGGTCACGTCCTCCACCATCTTGTAGATGAAGCCGTAGGCGAGTTCAGCGATCGACTGCGCGCGACCCGGCACCACGGCGCGCTTGGAGGTGCTGAGCACCAGAAGGCCGGCGATCGCCAGGATCGCCAGGAACATCCACAGCGTCACATTCGTGGGTGTGTACCAATGCACCGTGTCACCGCCGAAAAGCGGCTTGACGATGAACTGATCCATCGGGTGGAAAACCAGCCCGCCATCTTCTGCGCCGTGTCCGGCCGCGTCAGCGTTCTCTGCCATTCTCTGGCCCCTCTGTCACACCGGCGGAGTCGTCTCCGCCCTCAGCCTGTCCCGCGGATGCCGCCGCGTCGGTCCGGTCCTGCTGGAATTCCTGTGCGGTCCGCATCATCGTCTTGATGCCCGCCGCGAGCCCCAGCAATACGAACAGCACGAGGAAGATCGGAAGCGTTCCGAACAGGCTGTCCAGCCCGTACCCCATGCCGAAGCCGATCAGAATACCGGCCACAAGTTCGATCACCATCCGCCAGCCCAGATGCGCCTGGGAATAGTGGTCGTCCACATGCGGCTTGTCGTCTTTCTGAGTGGCCTTGAGCGCCGCGAGACGGGCGTTCAGATCATTCAGCCTGTCTTTGTCGGACAAGGACTTCCCCCGCACGTGAGTCGGCACTGTGCTAGGGCGCTCCGCGACCGGAGTCAATGCGCGGATTCACTCCGCCGATTCCGCCTCAAATCACTGCAAATCAACGATTTTTCAGAAAGGCTATCGCCGTCGCCCAATCTGCCGCAACCCGGATTCCGCCTCAGCGGGCGGAAACGGCATATTCAACCAGCCGGTTGACGATGACGGCTCTCTTCGGCAAAGACCTCGGCGATGACCCGGGATCTCGACACCGTATTCGCCGCTCTGGCCGACCCGACGCGTCGCAAGATCCTCGCGATGCTTCTCGAAGATGACATGGCGGTGACGGATGTCGCGGAGCCATTCGAGATGTCGCTGGCCGCGATTTCGAAACACCTTGCAGTCCTGACCCGCGCCGGCCTGATCTCGCAGGAGCGGCGGGGGCGGGTCAAGTGGTGCAAGCTGGAGCCGGACGCGCTGCGCGATGCGTCGGTCTGGATGCAGGGCTTCGGTCAGTTCGAGCCGATCAACCTTGATGCGTTCGAACGTTTCCTGGAACAGGAACTCAGGACAGAAGCAGGCTCAGACCCGTGATCACCACGGCTGCCGATGCAATGCAAAGCGGAAAAAAATGGGCGGACATGGGTCAAACCAAATCACTCGTTACTCTTACAGCAGGACCCATGCCCTGATGCCTCATATGACAGGTATGTATGAATAATTTGCTGGGGAAATCGTTACAACTTTTCCCATGGGCCAATTTTCATGGCACGCGCGGTCGAGCCACGGCACGTTTTGCCGCTGCGGACGCAGACCGTGGCGTGCACTGATACCGAAGTGCACCACCGGGAAGCTGCGACTCAATCGTCGCGCAAAAGGAGAATCAGCGCCACGATGGTCAGGCAGATACCGCCAAGCACCAGGATGGGGGGCGCGTCGCGGCCCAGCAGGATCTCCCACAGGATGACCCAACTCGGCGTGAGATAGGTATAGGCCATCACCTTGGCGCTCGGCAGGCGCATGCTGGCGAACTGGAGCAGCACGAAGGTCGTGGCGCTGGCAAAGACGGCCAGGTACGCGAGCGTGATCCAGACGATGCCCGGCAGCGCGCCCCAATCTGTGGCGCGGATATCGCCCCAGCCGTAGACGGTCAGCAGCAAGCCTCCCGCAAGCAGCATCCCGAAGGTGAAGACGACCGCCGGTTCGCCCCGGTTCAGCCTGCGCACCATGGGCGTGTAGATCGCGTGACTCACGCAGCCGACGAAATAGATCGCCTCGCCCCGCCCGATCTCGAAGGCGGCGAGCGCCGAGAGGTCCGCCCGAAAGATGACCCAGAGCGCACCGGCCGCCCCGATGGCCAGGGCCAGTGCCATGCGCGGGGTGGTGACCTGGCGCAAAAGAAGCCAGCCGAAGACGCCCGAAAGAATGGGCGTCAACGTGAAGACGGCCGCGGCGCTGACGGCGGGCGCGGTCTTCAGCCCCTCGAACATCAGAACGAAGTAGGCGCCGAAAAGCCCACCCAGCACGAGATAGCGCCAGGGCGCCTGCGCGGCGCTGCGCGGGATTCCGGTGGTCAGCGTCGCCGCAACGCCGATCACGACCGCCGCGAGCCAGAACCGCGCGGCGTTCAACGCGGCCGGTGCGATCTCGTTCGCGGACATGACGCCGAGGGAAAACGAGCCCGCAACCAGCGCCGAGAAAAGCAGCATGGCGACATGGCCCTGTGCCGCGGGGCTGAGCGAGGACACTGCGCGCAGTGTCATATTTCCCAACGCTTCGCCTCCGCCTTGAGGTGCGTGAGGAAAGCCTGCACCTTGGCGGTGCGATGCAGGTCCACGTGCGTGACGAGCCAGAGCGGGGCCGACCACTCCTCGCGGCAGGGGATCACCTCGATCAGGTTGGGATCCTTGCGCGCCTCCAGCACCGGCATGAACCCGATTCCGGCCCCGGCCCGCAAGGCGGCATCCATCGACCAGGTCTCGGTGGACCGGAACCGGATCGCCTCCTCGGGCACCCGGGCGCGCAGCCACAGGTTGAAGGGCGCCCGGCTGTCCCTGCGGTCATGTGCGATGAACCAGTGCCCTTCGAAGTCATGCTCGTCCTCCGGAATGCCGTGCACGTCGACATAAGAGCGGGCGGCGTACATGCCGATATGCTGGCGAAAGAAACGCTGCACCACATTGTCGGGCTGGTCCGGCGCATTGCCCGCCCGGATCGCCACATGCGCCTCGCCGTATTCGAGCCGGAACAGCCGATCGCCGGTCAGGTAGCGGATGATGACGTCCGGATACGCGATCTGGAAGCTTTGCAGGATCGGCGCCAGGAGCGGTGAGAGGCTGACAAGCGAGGTGACGACCAACTCTCCCGTGACACCTTCGCCGCGCCCCTTGATGCGGCCGGAGAGCTGCGCGAACTGCTCGTCGGTCATCTGCGCGACGCGCAGGAGGTCCTGCCCGGCCTCGGTGGCGGTGTAGCCGCGGGCATGTCGCTGGAACAGCTTCACGCCGAGCTGTGCTTCCAGAGCATCTATGTGGCGGATGACGGTCGCATGGTGCACGCCCAGGACTTCGGCCGCCCCGCTGACCGTCCCCAGTCGGGCAACCTGGTAGGCGGTCCGGACCTCGTCCCAGTTTTCCATGGCAATCCTGTGCAAATTCCAACACGCACATGCGATTTATCGCGCATGAGTTCACAGTTGCAATGGAGGAATGCCGAAGGGCGCGTGCCCGACGCTGTCGAACTGATCCCGCCAGGCACGCTCACGCCCGGTAGGATGCGACGAACACACAGTCCAGGCGGGATTTCGTGGGCAGTTCG
>CBDUPF010000033.1:0-19588 GCA_965369035.1 uncultured Aliishimia sp. | reverse complement strand
GCCCGGGCGATACGGCCACGGTCACCGACCTGCCGGGCGGCGATCCCGACGGAATGCGGATCTGCGCGGTGCGGCACCGGCTCGACGGCGAGACCGGGTTCACTACCACGCTCGATATCGAAGGCGGCGGCGATGGCGGCGGGCTGCTGGGCCTTGTGGGGGGTCTGATATGAGTTCTCTCATCGACATGATGCGCGAGATCATCCGGCAGGAGATCGACGCCCGGCGCCCCCCTGAACTGGGCCTCGTGCTGGAAGTCTTTCCGGGCGACGGCAGCGAGGGAAATCATCAGGCCGACATCCGGCTGCGCAGCAGCGGGCTGACCCTGAGGCGCGTGCCGGTGGCGGTGGCGCGGCCCGGCGTGTCGCTGCTGCCGCGGGCGGGCGACCCGGTGGTGGTGATCTTTCTCGACGGGGATATCGCGCAGCCGGTGGTGGTCGGATCGATCTATTCCGCCGACCTGCAGCCGCCCGAGGCCGACGCGCTCGACGCGGTCTACATGCCGCCCGATGCCGAGGACGGCGCGATCCGGCGCATGCACCTGGAAACGCCTTCGGGCGGGACCGTGACGCTGGATGACGAGAAGCTGACCGTGACCCTGGGCGGGACCGAGATGGTGATCGAGCAGGACGGCGCGGTGACGGTCAAGGCCGCCTCCGTCACCATCGAGGCGGATGGCGACATCACCATGGAGGCCGGCGGCAACGTGTCGATAAAAGGCGGGCAGGACGTCAAGATCGAGGCGCAGGTGAACGTCGAGGCCAAGGGCGGCGTGGGTGCGACGCTTGAAGGTGCCGCGACAGGCAAGGTCAAGGCGGCGAGCCTGTCCATCGCCGGCATAACGCAGTTCAGCGCAAGCTAGGGCAAGGGGAGGAGAGGACAGACATGGCAGGACCCCCGGTTTCCATCGGATGCGCCGTCACGCTCAGCCCGGGTGCGGCCGGCCCGCCCGACAGCGGCTTCATCTCGGTCGTCATGCAGGCGACCGCGACGGCGAGCGGGATGCCGCTGGCTACCGCCGGCAGCCTTTGCCAGATGGTGAACTCGCTCTCCGGCGTGCCGTATGTGCTGCCCATCGGGCCCCTCGGGTCCACCTCCGTCACGATCGACGGGCAGGCGCTGGTCCGCGTCGGCGACATGATCCCCTCCGGGCCGGGCGTGCTGATGATCGTCGGGCCCCCGGCCGCCCCCTTCGTCCTGGATCAGGGAGCACCGTGATGGCCAATCTGGATCTCATGGGCATCGACATCGCGCTCGATTACCGCTTTGGCGGCGGTTACTACGAGGACGCAGACCTGCGCAGTTCGCAGGACAACGCCGTGTCGGGCCTGCGGGATATCCGCACCGTCGACCGGGTGGAGGCGATCAGTCAGGCGCTGGTGAACCGGCTCAAGACCCGGAAGGGAGAGCTGGCGCCGCTCGGCCATCCGGACTACGGCTCGCGTCATCACGAGCTGATCGGGGAGCCCAACGTGCAGCGCACGCGCAACCTCATCAAGCTCTACATCCTGCAGGCGTTGCGCCGCGAGCCCCGGATCGAACGGGTGCTCAGCGCCGTCGTGCGCCCTGACCAACAACCGCCGCGGTCCATGGTGCGGATCGAACTGACGCTGAAACTGATCGGGGAACAGGCGCCGCTGAACCTGGTCGTGCCGTTTTCGCTGGAGGCCGTGACATGAGCTTCGCCGCCGAACCCTATGGCGTCTTCGTCGATGACCTGTTGACCGGGCTCACTGGCGGCGTTGCGCGCGAAAGCTTCGTCTACCTGCCCGAGGACAACCCCTTCCGGCTGGTGGCCCCCGGCCCGATCCGCCCCGGAACCGTCCGCGTGCACGGGCTGAAGGACAATTCCTTCCGGCAGTTCCAGCGGACGGTCGATTTCGAGGTGGACGGGGCCGGGACGCTCACCTGGCTGGCTGGGCGCGCGGTCCGCCCCGACGAGGGCACGCGGTTCTACATCAACTACGAGCATCGCGGGCCAAGCGGGGCTGCACCGATCCTGTCCGACCGAAACCCCGGGTCGGTCACGCGGCTGCTGGCCGAAAGCTTCGCACGCGAATTCGCGGTGCATTCCGGTCAGCTCGAGGCGATCTACCTCGGCGCCTTTCTGGAGACGGCCACGGGTCGCGATCTGGACAACATCGCGCTGCTGGTGGGCGTGGTGCGCCGCGATCCGAGCTTTGCCACGGGGTCGGTGATCTTTTCCCGCGCGCAGCCGGCCAAGGGGGACATCTCGGTCCCGGCGGGCACGAAACTCTCCACCTCCGACGCCCCGGCCGCGAATTTCGAGACGACGGAGGATCGCACGCTGCGCCGCGGCAGCCTGACCATCGAAGCCCCTGTGCAGGCCGTGCAGAGCGGGTCCGCCGGGGTGGTGCCTGCCGGGACGATAACGGTGATCAACCGCCCGATCCTGGGCATCACGGCCGCCGAAAACCCGCAGGCTACACGCTTTGCCAAGGGCAAGGAAAGCGACG
Source organism: uncultured Aliishimia sp. (assembly GCA_965369035.1). Classification (GTDB taxonomy): domain Bacteria; phylum Pseudomonadota; class Alphaproteobacteria; order Rhodobacterales; family Rhodobacteraceae; genus Aliishimia. The sequence continues at coordinate 17,111 of CBDUPF010000033.1, read as the reverse complement.
CGGCCCTGCGGGAGCGGGTGCGCCGCGCGCTGCAGCATGCCGGGCACGCCTCCACCGGGGCGCTCAAGGGCGCGCTGACCCGGGTTGCCGGGCTGCGGGAGAAGGACATCCTGATTTCCGAGGACCCGGCGTTGCGGCCCGGCGTGGTGCAGCTCGACGTGGCCCTGCCCGAGCTGTCGGAGACCGAGCGTGACGCCGCGATCCGCCAGGCGCTCGACCTGATCGAGGAGGTCCGCCCGGTCGGTGTCCGCATCCAGACCAATATCGATGCGCCGTCCGCCGCCGGGATCGCCGTGCCCGGACCGAACCCCGTGCCGGACGAGGGCGACACCCCGCTCGTCTCCGGGGACGTGACCGAGGACCTGTTCATGCCGGTGGACATCACCGCCGTGGTCACGCCGCAGGCGCTGGGCCTGACCAACGAGGAGCGCGAGACGCTGCGCGCCGGTGCGGACGCCGTGGTGCGCGAGTTCGTGGCCGAAGCCGGGATCGGTGAGGCTCTGATCTACAACCGGCTGGTGGCACAGCTCATGGCGCTCGACGGCGTGCTGGACGTGGCGGTCGAGATGCGCGCGCAGAGCGAGGACACGACCCTGCCCGGCCGCAAGAACCTGATCCCCCGCGTCGCCGCCGCGCGACCCACCGCCGGGGTGATCGATGTGGTTTTGGGCGGTGCGCTCATCATGATGGATGTGACCGCGACCATCACGCTCAAGGACGCGGGGCTGCTCGGCGATGCGGACAACAATCGGCAGATCGCGCTGGCGGCGATCGAGGCGGAGCTGAAAGCGGCCGTCGCCGGCTTTGCCGGGACACTGATGACGGAGGAAATCCTCATCGGGCTGATCTCCGACTCGACCGACACCTACAAGGTCGAAAAGCTGAGCTACCTGATCGAATACCAGGACGAAGGCGTGCGGGTGAACAAGCGCGACGTGGATCTGCCGCTGTCGGGGCTGGAACAGCTCTGGATCCGCACGGTGTCGCTCAGCCAATCCGGAGGCGCCGCATGAGCCGCGCCACCACCATACTGGGCCGCTTCCCGAGGCATTTCGAGGCCGACAAGCCCGGAAAACTTCTGGGCGACGTGGTAGCCGCCCTGGCGCGGGATCTCAACGTGCAATCGGCGCAGATCGGCGCTGTCCGGCGGGCCCACCGGGTGAAGGAGGCCGCCACGCTGGGTGACCTTTTCCGTATCGCCGCCCTGCACGACATCCGACGCCGCGAGGTGGACATCCTGACCATGCGGATGGCCCGGATCTCCGATCGGGCGACGGCGCTGGCGAATGCGGCGGAGCCGGATCGCGCAGAGGCCGTGGAGGCGCTCATGTCGCTTTTCGCCCTGACGCCGGAGAGTGCCGCGCTCGATGCGTTCACTCCGGAGGGCGGCGACGAGGCCGCGGCGCTCACGGTGCTGCTGGACGCGGTTGCCGAAGCCAGCGACCACGATGCCCGGCGTCGGGCCATGTCGCGCCGGATCATCGACATCTGCCACAATCACAGCCGCGGGAACGGCACCGTCCGCGCGCTTTTGCAGGGAACCGCAAACGCGCTCGACATGGACATCCAGGCGGTTTTCCATTCCGAAGACCGGTTTGTGCACGCAGCAGAGGTGCTGGACCGGATCACGCTGACCCCGGAGGCAGTCGCCGCGCCCGAAAAACGCATCGAGGTCCTGGGGCTGGAGGAAAACCCGCGCCGGCGCGCCGAACAGGCTCCGGCCGCGCGCACTCATGCCGAGCTGTTTCCCATCCTGCGAAAGGGGTTCGAAGCGTCCGCGATGGAGATCCGGATCATGCCCGAGGCCGACAAGGGGGTCGGGCCCATGGTGGTGAACCGCGATCAGGGCCGCGGCGTCGGCTTTGCCGGAACGGTTCCCGAGGGTCAGACGCTGACCATCACCGAGGCCGGCCGCGCCATGATCGGCGGGACGGATGTGACCGCCTTTGCATTCGGCTTCGACGGGGCCGTTTTCGCGGATGCCACGGCCGAGCATCCCACGCGCGACGCGACCTTCGACACGGCGACCTTCGTGACCTCCACGCCCGCCGGCGCGCTGGACCGCGGGTTCTCCTTCCCGCATGCCGGGCTGTCGATCCCCATGCCGGAGGTTGCGGTCGGCAAGACGCGCATGGCGTTCTTCGTACAGGAGGCGCATTACGGTCTCGCGGCCGACCCGCCGGACCGGATGCAGGACACCATCGTGACACCGCGCACCACGGCGGGCCGGTTCTCGGGGTCGGGCGCGCGGCTGGGGTCGGTCTTCGCGCCGGGGCCGGACGAGGAACGGACACCCTCCGCCCTGGTCGGATTCGCCTGGCAGGAACGCGAGGCGTACAAGGTGCGGGTGCTGATCCCGCCGCGGTTCCGCGAGTTGTCGGACGATCCCGAAGGGACCGTTGTCACTCGGCGCGTCACGGATGCGCTGGACCGGTTCCGCCCCGCCGGCGTGACGGTGGAGACACGGTTCATCGACGACCGCTGGATACTGGGCGAAAGCGCCATCAACGACGAAACCGGTGGCGAAGACGCGCTCATCGCGCTGAGTGGGGGAATGGTGCTTTGGCCCTCCCCGGAGGAAACGGACCCGCCGGGTCCCACGGAATAACGAAGAAGGGAGCGCAGACACATGCCGCTGGAACCTTTGAATGTCGAACCGGTTCACCCGGGTCAACCGATCACGGCGCAGGCGTGGAACGAGATCGTCGAGAACCTCTCCGCGGTGATCGACACGCTGAACGCGCAGTCCGGGCAAAGCCTTCGGGTGACCGTGAACAACCCCTCTGCCGCGCCGGAGAGCATCCGGGTGAGCGCCATCGCAGAGGGCTCGCAAGGCGCGGTGTTCGAGGCCGCGCCACCGGTCCCGCCCGACACGGCGCATACGCTGACCGGGTTGCCGCCGGGCAATTACACCGTGCGCGCCCATGCGCCGGGCTTCGCCGCCGCGACGGTGAGCGCGTCGCTACCGGGGGCCGGGTCTGTGACCATCACGATGGAGCGCACGGCACCGCCGATGCCCAACGTCTTTGCGCAGACGCTGCAACAGGCGCTCTCCACGCTCTCCACCGCGGGTGTCGTCGTCCAGCGCGTCGTCGACATCACCGGTCGCGATATCGCGCCGGCGAACCCGGGGGCGGAATTCCTGGGCTCGCAGGTGCTGATGCATCTGCCGCCGGCCGGGGATCCGGCTCCCGCGAGTTCCGGGGCGCAACTGGTCGTCTCCGCCGCACTCGAGGTCGAACCGACGGTCGTCATGCCGTCGCTCGCCGGTCTCACGCTGACCGAGGCACGCCGCGTGCTCGAGGATCTGGGGCTGGTTCTGGGCGAGGTGCGCACCCGTACGGAATCAAATCGTTTCATCATCACGCCGGAAGGTTGAGCCATGGCCAAATTCGATCTGAGAAATCAGGGAACTTCCAACAAGGCCTCCGGCACGGTCAAGTTCGTCGATATCAGCGACAAGCCGGTCGAAGCCGAGGTTGTCCGCGATGGCCGCAAGGTCCCGCAGGTCAAGATCCGCGAGGATCTGGTTGCGGACTTCGTGGCGCCCGACCGGCTTGATGACCGCACGCTTCAGACGCGGGTGGTCTACCAGACGGTGCCTGCCGGAAAGCGCGTTGCGCGGGGGACGGTCGTCGATCTCGTGATGTCCAACCCCTATCTGATCGGCACCGATTTCGTCACCGGCTCGCACAGAGACCTTTCGGAGCGGAGCATCGGGCAGGTGGCCGACACCTTCTTCGAGAACGTGGAGATCCGTCGCGGAATCCAGCTGTCCGAGAGCGTCGAGGAGCTTTCGCCGCAAGTGCGTGCAGCCATCGAGGCGACGGCGGCCGAAAACGATATCGCCATCGACAACTCCGATTCCGAGCGGGACCTGCAATCACTCTTTGTCGCGATGAAGGCGGCGGACGCCTATCGTTGAACCAGGGGATCTGACCGGTGGCAAGCAACTCCCAGACCGAGAACGTGCAGTTCGAGTTTCTGCAGACGTACGGGCAGTACATCGACAGCTACCAGATCGAGGACGAGCTGCAGAACGCGATCTATGGCCTGCAGCATCTCACCCTCAAGCATCTTCTTCCCGCCAGCCAGGGGACACTGTCGGCGCATCTGTCGCTGGACCTGCCGGGCAATGCGGTGGTCGAGGATTGCAAGCTCCGGATCACCGCCGCGCGCGCCGACCGGGCGCAGGCCGCCACGATCGCCGAACTGCGCGCGGAGGAAGCCAGCGGTGCGAACACGCTGCAGATCATCGTCGATTTCGGCACCGTGCGTACGGTCAGCGCCGCGTTGCTGACCCTGTCGGGCCGGATCAGCAAGGTCGAAGCCTGGAATGGCACCGAATTCCCGATGCCGCCCGCCGTCCCGCCTTTCGAGGACAGACGAACCGTGCCGGACAGCGAGCGGCCCGACCTGCGGGTGGCGCGCTTCCGCTCCGACGTGCGCACGGAACGGCTGCGCATCACCATCGTGTCGACCATCTCCCAGGCGGAGTTGCTGGGCGATCTGCATGTCATCCTGCCGGATTCGCCCAAGGATCTCGCGATCTCGATCAACGGAGGGCCTCCGGTCTGGACCCTTCCGGGTCCCGCCGCGATCGGTCCGGACGCCACGCTGAGCACGCAGGACTGGAACACTGCCAACGAACGGCTCGTGGATGTGACGGCCGCGCTCCGCGCGCTGACCGGCGATCCGCTCGACACCACGTCGCGGACCTTCGACTTCGAACTGACCAGCCGCGAGGCCGGTGTGCTGAAGATCGATCTGCACGTGCTCGACACCTCGATGATCCGGCGGGCGAGCTTCAACGGATCGGCGCGGACCAAGGTCGCCTTCGATGCCGAAGGGATCACGTTGCTGCCGCTGACGGCGCCCGACACGCCCCCGGAGGCCAAGGCGAAAAAGATCACCTTCCGTGCCGCGGGCGAGTTTCCGCCCGAGCGGCGCATTCCGGCCGCGGGTCCGGACCCCCGGATGCTCGACGGCGGGACCGACCCGTTGGTTCAGCTCGACATCACGCCCTCTCGCGGGGTGATAATGCGGTTGGCGGCAGTCAATGGTTTGCCGTCGCTCACCGGCCTGCGATTGCCCCTGCGTGCGGGGTCCGACGGGGCGGAACTGCGGCTCGTGCCCTGGTCCAACGCCGGCGAGGGGCGTATCCAGCCCGACGCACCCCTGGACGATCTGGCCGGGGATCCGGTGACGCTTGATGCCGGTAGCGCGGCAGTCTGGACCAGCGCCTTCTTTGCCGAAGACCTGGAGCTCGACCCCGCAAACCTGCCCTGGGTGGCGATCGTTCTTGCGCGCGGCTCCGTGTCGATCGCGCTGTCGGACGGAATCGGTGCGCCGATCCGGTTCGGCCCACCGTCCGGGCCGTGGCGCGACATGCCCGCGCTCTTTTCGAGCGCCGAATTCAGCGCCCTGCGCCTGCCGTACCGCAGCATCGGCGACGCCGAGAAACCTCAGCTGACCGCGCCGCTCCTCTTCGACGTTCCGGGCACGCCCATCGTCGCGCAGCCGCTGGATCCGATCCCGGCCGGGGCGCCCTTGTCGCTCGAGCCTGGCGCCGTGCAGAACCCGGCGCTCAGAATCACCCATTTCACCGCCGGCACGCTCGATATCGACGAGGTCGACATCGTGTTCGACACCTAACGCACCGAGGGAGGACAGCATGGCCGATAATGCAGGATCGCGCTTTTTCGAAGGTCTGCGGGTCACCGCCGATCATCTGCGGCACCTGCAGGACAGCCTGTGGGAGGCCGTCACGGATCTGCGGCGGACGGTGGGGCTGGGCGGGATCGCCTGGGGGCTGAGGATCCAGGCCGGCAGCGGCGGCGTCACGATCACGCCGGGCGTTGCCTTCGCGCCCAGCGGCGTGCGGCTGGCGGTCGATACCGACGTCGCACTTGACCAACCCGAAGGAACGGGTCCCTGGGTGGTCGTGCTGGCGGCGGTGAACGAGGACCGCGCCTCGTTGCGGCTGGGCGGTCAGCCCACGCTGGTCACCCTGCGCGGCGAGGCAACGATCCAGCCCGCCGGCACCGACCCAGGCGCCGACGGGCTGGTCATCGGCGAGGTCTCGTCCACGTCCAGCGGGCTGAGTGTCACGCAGGCGACCGACCTTTATGCCGCCGTGGGGCACCACGCCCATACTGGCGAGCTCCGACAGGATGCCGACGGACGGTGGGTCTATGACGGCGATCCGATTGCCGGGCTTGCCGAGCTGACTGAGACGGTGAACGCGTTGTCGCTCACCGATGGGCAGCAAGGCCCTCAGGGCGAACAGGGGCCGCAGGGCGAGCAGGGGCCCCAGGGAGATCAAGGACCGCAAGGTGAACAGGGTCCGCAGGGTGAACAAGGCCCGCAAGGCGAGCAGGGCCCGCAGGGACCACAAGGGGAGCAGGGCCCACAGGGCGAGCGCGGGCAGACCGGCGCGCGCGGAACCCAGGGGCCGCCGGGAGCGGGCTTCGAGCCCGACTGGCCGCATGTCGCGCGGATCAACTGGCGCCACGCCGACACCCTGACCCTGAACGACGGGATCGAGATACTGGCCAGCCTGAACTTCCTGCTCTCGACGCCGGTTGATGACTCCTTCAACGAGCCAGCCCGTCACGGCACTCCGGTGCAGGTCTGGTTCGAGTCCTCGCGCGGTGTTTCCAACATCCTGACGCTGCCGGGTGAGGTCAATATCCGCGGCGAGGAGGTGACCTGGAAATCCTCCAACCTCGACAGCCTGGCCAATGCGATCGGTGTCGGTGGGCGCGTGCTGATCCGGTTTCACGTGGGCACGCTGCTCGATGCGGACGGGCGGCCCTATTCGGCCAGTTTCGACTCCGTTCTGGAACGGGAACGGGTGCACGCCAAACCGCCGGGCGGAGTCTTCGAGTCCTGGTTTTTCGTGCGGGGAGGCTGACGCCGGTGCCCGATACAGACGACCAAGCCTCGCCGGACAGCTACAACCTCGACGCCCGCGACGAAGGCGACTTCACCGCGTTCGGCGAGTCCACCGCGGTCAGTTCGGGCTGGTTCAGTGGCCTGCTGACGGGGGCTCTTGCCCATGCGTCCACCGCGGGGCGGGCGGATGCCCAGGCCGGCACGCATCCGTGGATTGCGCGAGGCCCCCGCAACGTGGGCGGACGTGTCCGGACCATGGCGCAGGACACGCAGGAACCGCGGCGCATATGGGCGGGGACCGCGTTCGGCGGGCTGTGGCGCACGGAAAACTCCGGCGAGACCTGGCACAGTGTCGAAATCGACGGGCAGGCCTCGCTGCCCTTCGGCGCGATCGGTATTTGCCATACCAAGCCCCGCAACATCTACCTCGGGACGGGGGAGCCATTGCCCGGCAAGTTTTCGGGCAACGGGTTCTATTTCAGCGACGATGGCGGAACAAGCTTCTCGCCGTTGAGCATGTCGGGGGGCGTCAGCGTTCCCGAACGATGCGAAAAGATCGTCGTCGATCCCTGGGACGAACATCTGTGCTGGATCGCCACCCCCGACGGGCTTTTCTCCAGAACCGGCGCTCCCTTGACGCTCACGCGTCTCGACATCAACGGAACCGAGGCCCCCCCGCTCGGTCAGCAGGATGTCACCGACATCGCCATCGATTTCGGAAATCGCGACCTTGCCGCGCGGCCTGCGGATCAGACCTACACGATCTATGTGGGTGTCAGGACCCGCCGAAAGGACTACACTGTCGGCAATGCCGGTTTCGACGATCTTTTCGTGTCCGGCATCTATCGCACCACCTACACGCCGGGGACGGGCGCCTATAGCGCGTGGGAGCAAATCCAGCACCGCGAATTCCCGTTTCCGGTGGAGCCCGACAGTGTCGATCTGTCCTCGACGGATGCGGACAAGATCCGTGTTGCAAATTACCGCCTGAAGCAGGTTCAGCGGATCAAGATCTCGATCTGCGAAAAGCACCCCGAGACGCTTTACATGGTCGCGGGTCTTGGCGATCACAAGGCCTCCGTCGTGTTCCGGTCCGACGATCGCGGCGACACCTGGCGCAAGACCGCGGACCGGGATGGCGATGATGGAAAGCAGGCCTATTACGACCTTTTCGTTGCCGTTCATCCCGACGATCCGGAGATCTGCATCACCGGGTCGGTCGAGGTCTGGCGCACCCTCGATGGCGGGGAAAACTGGACGCAGATCCTTGAGGTGGACAAGTTCCGCGCCGGCGACCGCGCCCAGCACGCCGATCAGCACGACCTGTTCTACGACCGGCGCGATCCCCGGCGGATCTGGCTCTGCAACGATCACGGCATCTCGGAAAGCCGAAACCTGGGGGACAGCTGGCGACTGCGCTCCTTCGGGATCCAGGCGTCGCAACTGTATGACCTGACCACCCACCCGACCTACCCCTGGATCTTCGCGGGCGGGTTCCAGGACAACGGAAGCTGGGTGAGTTACGGCAGCACCACGTGGTTCTACTGCGGGATCGCCGACGGCGGTGCGGTAGGCTTCCTGCCGGACAACACCAACGTGTTCCTGACCTCGACGCAGGGAAACGTGTCGCGCACGCGGATCGAGTTCGCCTACGAGGATTCGCTCAGGCCCACGACCTTCGGAGAGGCCGGCAACATACAGCTCATCCATTGGCATTACCGGCTTGGCAACCGCCTGGCCGATCACCCCACGCGGGTGCAGGGCGAGGTGACGCAGTATCCCTATGCCGTGGGCAACGTGCAGCGCATCGGTGGCGGTGTGAACGGTTTCCTGCGCGATGACATCTTCGGCCGCAAGCTGGCCGCGCATCCGACACAGGCGAATCACTTCATCGCGGGCGACCGGGCCGAAGTCTATGTCAGCACCAGCGGCGATCTGACCAACGATCCGCCGGACCTCGACTGGGACGATCAGGACATGGAACTGTCCGAGGTCGGCGATCCCGATCCGGCGGTCACGGCCATCGCCTATGGCGGCGGCGCGGCGGCCAGTACCGACTGGTGGATCGGCACGGAGGCCGGCGAGGTCTTCTTCACCGACAACGGGGGGACGGCCTGGCACAACGTGACGGCGCGGGTACAGGCCGGACTGTCCGGCGGGGTGAGTACCGACATGATCTCGGATATCCAGGTGCATCCGCACAACCGTGACATCGTGATCGTCACGCGCGGACGCGCGGATCAGAACGTGCTGATCAGCGGGGACGCAAGGTCTCTCTCCGGTGGCTCTCCCAACAGCACGTGGCGGACGATCTCGCATACGAGCACGAACACGATCGGCTCGGGAGCGGATCGGCTGCGCCTGCCGTTTTGCCCGGTCACGCGCGCCGCCTTCGATGGTGATCCGGCCCTGGCCCACGGCATCACCGATCCGCTGACGGTCTATGTCGCGACGCTGGTGGGCGTCTATGTCAGCCGCAACGTCGTGGCCACCGGCGCCTCGAACCCGGATTGGCGGGCGTTCAACAACGGGATGCCGCTGCTTCTGCTGCGGGATCTGGAATACGCGCACAGTCTCAATGCCGATGGCACCGTGCGGCGGAAATTCCTGCGCGCGGGGACCTACGGCCGGGGCGTCCTGGAGTGCGACATATCCGCGACCGGCACGCCGGAGGCGCGGCTGATGATCCGCACCACCGCCATCGACGATACCCACGCCTACATCCCGGCGCAGACCGTGACCCATGATCCGCGCCTGACCGGACCCGACGGGGTGACCGTGGAGCCGGACCTGACCCGGTCGGTGGATATCCGCATCGACCCGCCGCCCTACGAATATTTCGGCGAGGTGCTCGACGCGGTGGAGTTCGACGAGGACCTGCGGTCCGGAACGCTGGTGCTGGGCGAGCCGAACTTCATCTATGTCCAGGTGCATACGCGCGGTCATGCGACCCTGTCGGATGTTGACGTGCATCTCTATTTCGCCGACGCGCCGGGAGATCCGCCAATCGCGCCGGACCTGAACGCGACCTTCTGGGACACATTCCCGGGTCCGCAGCCGGGCGCCGCAAACTGGCAGGTCGCGGGAACCGCGCGCATGTCCGAACTGCATTCGGGTCAGCCGCGGGTGTTCCGGATCGAGTGGACACCGCCGACCTCGTTGGGCTCGAACGTGGCGCTTCTGGCGATGGCGACACACGCGCAGGACAGCCTTGCCGGCATTGCCTCGGCCGATCAGCCCGGCCGGACGGTCCATCCCAGCCCCGCGAACCTTCCCGGTGCCATCGGTGTCTCCGAACGCCGCGTGGGACTCTACATCACGCCGACCCGGACGACGGAACCGGATGTGTTCATCCGCGACGCGCTGGACGATACAGGCGAGCCCGGTGCCGTGGCGTGGGGCGGGCGTGGCGCCGACATCATGGTGACCGACAGCCTCGTTGACGCGCCGGAGACCGAATTCGCCGACATCACCGATCTGCGGCCTGGCGACCGCATCCGGGGCGGACAGGACAATTTCGTCTACGTGCGCGGGTTCAACGGGGCCAAGACCACGCAGACCGTGCAGGTGGACGTCTATGCCGTGCCGTTCGCGACGCTGGCCGACGCGCGGACCTGGGAGCAGGTCGGCACGCGACGGCAGCTCATCGATCTTGCGCCGGGCGCACGGGAAGTCACTTTTCCGATCACGTGGGAGTCCGCGGATATCTCGGATCCCGCGCCCGGATCCACGCACAAGACGATCATCCTGATCGCGCTACTCGGATCGGATGGCGATCCGATGCCGGATCACACGGGCATTCGCGATCTGTCGCAATTCTGGGCGTTCTTCCGGTCGGCGGAGCGCGCCAACAACGCGTGCTTCCGGGCGCTGACCTACGAGGAGCCCTGAGGCTGCCGGTCGGGGCGCCGGCGTAACCCGAGCGCGACAGCGGTGCAGCCGAGCAGTCCCGCCGCGAGCAGGAACATCGCCTGGTACGGCAGCCAGATCAACAGCGTCCCGGCCAGAACAGGCCCCAGCACCTTCGACAGGTTGCGCAAGGCCCCGAGCGCCCCCATTCCGGCGCCCAACGCATCCGCCCGGACCTCCCCCGTCAGCATCGCCAGTGTCGCGGGCAGGATCAGGCCGAGGCCCACCCCGATGCCGCAGGCCGCGAGACACAAGGTCAAAGCGCCTTCGGTCAGCCCCAGCAACAAAAAGGCCCCGGTCAACGCGGCGAAGCCCGCCAGCACGACGGTGTCGGTTCCCGCCCGGTCCGCCCAGCGCCCGGCAAAGGGGCGCACGAGCAGGTGCACGGCTTCCTGTAGCGTGAAGAAGAGCCCGATCAGGATCAGGTCCAGTTCCATGGCCCGCAGCGCGTAGATCGGCAGGAACGCTTTCAACGCATAGGTCGCGACATAGACGACCATTTCCAACCATGCGACGAGCCGAAAGGCCCGCGTGTCCCGGATACTGCGCATGATCTCGACGGCCCGCGGGCGGGCGACCGGACTGCCCGCGCGGGTCTCGGGCAGGAAGAGCGCCGGGATCAGGGCCGCGCAACTGGCGAGGCCGATCAGGGTAAAGACCTGTTCCGGTGGCAGCACGGTCATCAGGGCCGCGCCGATGAGCGGGGCCAGCAGGTAGCTCGCACTTCGCGACATCCCGAAGATGCCCAGCCGTTCGCCGCGCCGCGCCGCTCCCATTTCTGCCACGTAAGCCAGGCTGACCGGCCCGAAGACCGCCGTCGCCGTCCCGTGCAGCAGCCGCAGCACATAGAGATCCCCGGCGCTGTCCACGAACCGGTAGAGAAACGGGATTCCGGCAAACAGCACCAGCCCGAGGATCAGCCACAGACGCCGCGATGTCCGGTCCGACAGCGCGCCCACCAGCGGTTTCAGAACCAGCCCGGTCATGGTGGAGATGGCGACGACATAGCCGATCACCAGGTCGCTGGCCCCCAGCATGGCGGCATAGATCGGCAGCAGCGGGGTCTTGCCCACCTGGTAGGCGGAGCGGGCGACGAAATCCGACGCCATCAGGCGCCAGAGCGCGGCGGGATGCCCGATCCAGCGGTCAGCCATGCCGATCCGGTCCGGCCGTTCGCGTCAAGGGATACACCTCCTGCCGGGCGGTGCGAGCGGCGGTCCGACGGCGCATCCGGCTTGAAAACGAAAATTCCGCCCGGTCAGCCTAGATCGCGGATTGTCCCCGCGCAACCATGGGCTGTGACGTCATTCCACCTTGCGGGCGGGATCAGAGAGCGGGTGCGCCGGAGCTATTCGATCATGTAGCGCGTCGTCAGCGGCAGGCTGGCCGCACCAAGGAAGCGCGCGTCCGGCCCCACCGTGCCCATCCTGATCTTCGGCCAGTTGATCCCCGTCATGTCGAGTGTGGAAAGGTTGCGACTGATGCGCTCCGTCAGCTCTGCGAGAATGTCACGCGGCAGCCAGCCGTCGATCAGCACCTCGTCGAGGTCCAGAATTGTCTGCGTGGCCCGGATGGCATGGGCCAGGGCGTTCGCGGTCTCTTCCAGCCAGTCTTCGAGGATGTCGGCGGGAATGTCCCACCCTTCCGGGCTTTCCCACATGTGCTTGTAGTCGCGGCCCGCCTGAATCAGCCGCCGTTCGAGAGTGGAGAGCGAGGCATGGTTGATCAGCTGGTGGGACTCGCCGTCGCGGTTGGGCACGATCAGCGGGCCGAAGCCGGCAGCGTTGCCCTTCGACCCGGTGTAGAGCGACCCGCGCAAGACCAGACCACCGCCGATGAAGAAGCCGAGAAAGAACACCACGAAATTGGGAGGCAGTTCGCCCTCTCCGAAGGCGAGTTCGGCGCTGCAAGCGGCGGATGCGTCATTCTGGAGAAAGATCGGAAGGTCGATGCGCTGCGACAGCTCCTCGCGCAGATCGCGCGTCTGCCAGTTCGCCATCAGATCGGGCGACACGCCGATCTTCATCGCCCAGTTCCAGAGGTGGAATGGAATGGCGATCCCGAGCCCGGCAATGCGTTTCGACTTGCGGGTACCCACCCGGTCCATGATCCTGGCGGTCCCCGTCACGGCGAAGTCGCGCACGGTGTCGAAATCGGGATAGTCGTAGACGAGCTTTTCCCGGTCGATGATCGCTCCGAGGAAATCGATCAGAGCCACCTCGACCGAGCGCCGGCCGACCTTGAGGCCCAGGAAGAACGCACCGTTCCGATTCAGCGACATCGGGATCGACGGCTGCCCCACGCGCCCGCGCTGCGGCTCGCCGCGCTTGATCAGGCCGTCCTTTTCCAGCGAGGTGATCAGTCGCGCCGCCGTCTGCGCCGACAGTCCGGTCAGCCGCGCAATCTCGGCCCTGGCGAGACTGCCCTTGCGTCGCAACAACGTCAGAACCAGCCTTTCGTTCTGCGCGCGCATTTCACTCTGGTTGGTGCCGGAGACGGAGATGCCGTTTGCTGGTGCGCCTTCGTCCGGCGTGTGTGCTCCGCCTTGCTTCAACAAGTATTCCTTGTGATCACTTCTAATGGATTGGACAAATGCAAGGTTAATAACTCACTTTCCGTCAGTAATTGACTCAAATCAATTGACGCGTCAATACTTGCTGACCGACAGGCTGGGACGGCCTGAAGTCAATGGGAGGACAAAATGCCGAAAAAAGCAAGTCTGGCGGCGCTCGGCGCGGCCATCGTGGTGGCCGCGAGCGGGGCCGCATACGCTGACGCTCATGGCGACGTTTCCGCGTGCCTGATCACCAAGACGGACACGAACCCGTTCTTCGTCAAGATGCGCGAGGGTGCGACGGCCGCCGCCGAAGAACTCGGGATCGAATTGAACAGCTATGCCGGGCAGGTTGATGGCGACCACGAAACGCAGGTTGCGGCGATCGAGACTTGCATCGCCAATGGCGCCAAGGGCATCCTGATAACAGCGTCCGACACCTCGTCCATCGTTTCGGTGGTACAGCAAGCGCGGGATGCCGGGTTGCTGGTGATCGCGCTCGACACGCCACTCGAGCCGATCGACTCGGCCGATGCGACATTCGCCACCGACAATTTCGAGGCCGGGCGGCTGATCGGAGCCTGGGCCGCGGCAAAGCTGGGTGATGCGGCTGCGGATGCAAGCATCGCGATGCTCGATCTCGCGGTCAGCCAGCCATCGGTCGGCGTGATGCGCGACCAGGGATTCCTCACCGGTTTCGGCATCGACGTGGGCGACCCGGGCCGCTGGGGCGACGAGGATGACCCCCGGATCAAGTGCAACGAGGTCACGGCGGGCAACCAGGAAGGCGGCCGCACCGCGATGGAGAACTGCCTGGCCATCGATCCGACCATCAACCTCGTCTACACGATCAACGAACCGGCCGCAGCGGGCGCCTACGAGGCGCTTCTGGCCATCGGGCGGGAAAAGGACGTGACCATCGTGTCGATCGACGGCGGCTGCCCCGGTGTTCAGAACGTCGCCGACGGCATCATCGGTGCCACGTCGCAGCAGTACCCGCTGGACATGGCAAAGCTGGGCATCGAGGCGATCTACCAGTTCGCCAAGGACGGGACCGTGCCACAGCCGTCAGAGGGGCTGGAGTTCTTCAACACCGGCGTCAATCTCGTGACGGATCAGCCGGTCGACGGCCTCGAATCGATCTCGGTCGAAAAGGGCCTGGAACTTTGCTGGGGCTGAAGCCGTGCATCGGCGGGTGTGAAACCCTGCCGATTTCCTGAAAACTGCAATCCCGACACATGTCCCTCCTCCGAGCCTCGGGGGAGGGACAGAGCAGACGGCATGACCGGGGAGGGCGGAAATGACGAACCACGACAATTACGAATCCGCGATCAACAAGAGCGATTCGCTTGCAGAGTTCGATGACGAGCGAAAGGGGGTCATCCACCGGATCCAGCATACGCTGCATGTGACCCCGTCGCTGGTGCCGCTGATCGTTCTGCTGGCGTCGATCGTGATCTTCGGGCTGCTGCTTGGCGGCCGGTTCTTTTCCGGGCCAACGCTGACGCTGATCCTGCAGCAGGTCCAGATCGTGGGCGTGCTGGCCGCGGCGCAAAGCCTCGTGATCCTGACCGCGGGCATCGACCTGTCGGTCGGCGCCATCGCGGTCCTGACATCGGTCATCATGGGGCAGTTCACCTTCCGCTACGGAATACCGCCCGCGGTTTCTGTCGCCATCGGACTGGCGGTCGGGACCGGCATCGGCGCGGCGTCCGGCTGGCTCGTCAGCCGGGTCAAGCTGCCGCCCTTCATCGTCACGCTCGGCATGTGGCAGATCGTGCTGGCGGCCAATTACCTCTACTCCAAGAATGAAACGATCCGCAGCCAGGACATCCGCGAACATGCCGCGTTTCTTGGTTTCATGGGCAACCGCTTCGAAATCGGCGGTGCGGTCGTGACCTTCGGTGTCGTCACCATGGTCGTGATCGTGCTCACCCTTGCCTATTGTCTGCGCTCCACCGCCTGGGGGCGTCACGTCTATGCCGTGGGAGACGATGCGGAGGCCGCGGAGCTTGCCGGGGTCAACCGGCACGGTACGATCATGTCGGTCTACATGCTCGCGGGCTTCATCTGCGCGATTGCCGGTTGGGTGATGATCGGACGCCTGGGTTCCGTCTCCCCGTCGGCGTCCACCGGCGTCGTCGGCAATATCCAGTCGATCACCGCCGTGGTGATCGGGGGGATATCGCTCTTTGGCGGGCGCGGGTCGATCTGGGGCGCGCTTTTCGGCGCCCTGATCGTCGGCACGTTCGAGCTTGGGTTGCGCATGTCCGGCGCCAACGCGCAATGGACCCTTCTGCTCATCGGCATGCTCATCATCGGCGCGGTCGCAGTCGATCAATGGATCAGGAAGGTCTCGGTCTGATGGCACAGGAACCCATTCTCTACGCCCGCAACCTCGTGAAGCGCTATGGCAAGGTCACCGCGATCGACCACGCCGACTTCGAACTGATGCCCGGGGAAATCCTGGCGGTGATCGGGGACAACGGCGCGGGCAAGTCGAGCATGATCAAGGCGGTATCGGGCGCGGTGATCCCCGATTCCGGAGAGATCTACCTCGAAGGCAAGCGGGTCCTGTTCCAGTCGCCGATCGAAGCGCGCGAACACGGGATCGAGACGGTGTACCAGACGCTCGCCATGTCGCCCGCGCTGTCCATCGCCGACAACATGTTCATGGGGCGCGAAATCCGCATGGAGGGACTGATGGGCAAGCTGTTCCGTCGGTTGGACAAGAAGAAGATGGAGGAGTTCGCACGCGAAAAGCTGAACGAGCTCGGGCTGATGACGATCCAGAACATCAACCAGGCGGTGGAGACGTTGTCGGGTGGCCAGCGGCAGGGCGTGGCCGTGGCCCGGGCCGCCGCCTTCGGGTCCAAGGTCATCATCCTCGACGAGCCCACCGCGGCGCTGGGGGTAAAGGAGAGCCGCAAGGTGCTCGAGCTGATCCTGGACGTGCGGTCGCGCGGCATCCCGATCATCCTGATCAGCCACAACATGCCGCATGTCTTCGAACTGGCCGACCGCATTCACGTGCACCGGCTGGGCAAGCGGCTTTGCGTGATCGACCCCAAGGACCACACGATGTCGGATGCGGTGGCCTACATGACCGGCGCCAAGGTGCCCGAGACCGTTGCGGCCTGAGCAGATGGTCGAGAAGGCGCTGGCGCCCCTTTCGGCGCTGGCGGCAGGCCGCACGCTGGTCGCACTGGCAGGGCCGCCGGCGGCAGGCAAGTCCACCGTGTCGCGCCTGCTTTGCGACAGGTTGACCCGCGAGGGTCGCAGCGCCGTCGTGCTGCCGATGGACGGGTTTCACCTGGACAACCGACTTCTGGCACAGCGCGGCCTGCTGGACCGGAAGGGTTCGCCCGAGTCCTTCGATGCGCAGGGGTTTTGCCACCTGATCGCCCGTATCGCCGCGGGAGAAGAGGTCGTCTTTCCGATCTTCGACCGGGCGCGCGACATCGCCATTGCCGGGGCCGGGCTCCTGTCCGCGGATACCGAAATCGTTCTGGTGGAGGGGAACTACCTCCTGCTGGACAGACCGCCCTGGGAAAGTCTGGCGCGATACTGGGATTTCGCGATCTGGATCGACGGACCGCCCGGGACGCTCAGGCAGCGTCTTGTCGAGCGATGGTTGGACGAAGGTCTGTCCGAGGCGGAGGCCCGCGCGAAGACAGAGGGCAACGATCTGCCGAATGCAGAGCTGATCCGGGAACATCGTGGGCCGTGCGATCTGACGCTTCTGGCCGAT
>CBDUPF010000032.1:0-19644 GCA_965369035.1 uncultured Aliishimia sp. | reverse complement strand
AGCGCCTGCGTGTAGGGGTGCCGCATCTGGTCGAAGACATCCTCGATGGACCCTGTCTCCACCGCCTCGCCGGAATACATCACGCAGATCCGGTCGCAGGTTTCCAGCACGAGCCCCAGATTGTGGCTGATGAACAGCATCGAGGTGCCGTATTTCTTGCCGAGGTCCTTGACCAGTTCGACCACCGCCGCCTCCACCGTCACGTCGAGCGCGGTGGTGGGTTCGTCGAGGATCAGCAGCGACGGCTCCGACATCAGCGCCATGGCGATGACGATCCGCTGCTGCTGCCCGCCCGAGAGCTGGTGCGGGAAGGAGTTGAGGATCCGCGCGGGGTCGGGCAGTTTCACGTCGCTCACAACCTGCAGGGCCCGCTCGCGCGCTTCCGTCTCGCTCATGCCCTGGTGGATCATCGGCACTTCCATCAACTGCCGCCCGATCTCCATCGCCGGGTTCAGCGAGGCCATCGGTTCCTGGTAGATCATCGCTATCTCCGACCCGCGGATGCCGCGCAACTCCTCCATCGGCATCGAGCCCAAGTCGCGCCCCTTGAACCGGATCGATCCGCCCACGACGCGCCCGTTCACGCCCAGGTCCTGCATGACCCCCAAAGCCACCGTGGACTTGCCGCACCCGGACTCGCCCACCAGTCCCACAGCCTCGCCCGGCTGCACGACGACAGAGAAGTCCATCACGGCCGGGATCTCCCGCAGCCGCGTGAAGAACGAGATCGACAGCTTGTCGATTTCCAGGATCGGCCCGTCAAAGTCCCATTTCGCCATCTTCGTCTCCCCATCCGACCGTGTCGGAATCGCCCTGCTTCTTTGGGTTCGCAAATACCTCGGGGGTCCGGGGGCAGAGCCCCCGGCTCCGGCCCCCGTCAATCCCTGAGGCTCTCCTCCCGCAGCCCGTCCGCCAACAGGTTCAGCCCCAGAACCAGACTCAGCAGCGCCAGCGCCGGGGCGATCGCCGCATGAGGATAGATCGACAGCAGCTTGCGGCCGTCATTGATCGTCGTCCCCCAGTCCGGGCTTTCCGGCGGCAATCCCAGTCCGAAGAACCCCAGCGTGCCCAGCAGGATCGTCGTGTACCCGATCCGCAGGCAGAAATCGACGATCAGCGGCCCGCGCGCGTTGGGCAGGATCTCCCACAGCATGATGTACCACGGCCCCTCGCCACGGGTCTGGGCGGCGGCCACGTAGTCGCGCGTCTTGATGTCGAGCGTCAGGCCCCGCACGATCCGGAACACGGTGGGGGCGTTCACGAAGACGACGGAGACGAAGACCACCAGGATACCGGGAGGGATGTTGATCAGGTCCACCGCCCGTGGCAGCAGATCGACCTTGGTACCCGGGGCGGAGATCAGCGACAGGTAGATCCAGCCCAGCACCGCCAGAACCACGATCAGCAGCGGCGTGCGAAAACTCGGCTGCGTGTGGTAGCGCGAATTGAGCAGGATGCCGACGAAGATCAGCGGGAACATGAACAGGACCGTCGCCATGTAGTTCGGCACGCCCACCTGCGTGATCTCCGGCGTGACCAGCAGGTAGAACAGCAGGATCACCGGGAAGGCCAGGATCAGGTTGGCCAGAAAGCTCAGGATCACGTCGAGTGTGCCGCCATAATACCCCGCCGGCAGGCCCAGCGTGATGCCGACCATGAAGGCAAAGAGGGTGGCGAGCGGCGCGATCTGCACGACCACGAAGGCGCCCTTCACGATCCGGCTGAAGATGTCGCGGGCCAGGTTGTCGCCGCCCAGCAGGTACCAGGGGTAATCGCCCTCCTCGGCGCCCGCGACGGGGGTGCCCGGTACCTTGTTCTTCATCCCCGAAAGCTGGCTGAGCGTGTCGTGGGTCACGATCCAGTCGAAGGCCCCGAAGATGCCCACGAAGACCCAGAACATCACCAGACCGAAGCCGATCATGCCCACGGTGGAATCGAAGAGCTTGCCATAAAGGCCCAGCCGGCGCTTGAAGGTGATCGACACCGCGAAGAGAAGAACCAATGCGATCCAGACCGGCAGAAGCCGGTTGGAGACCCCGCCGACGATCCCCGCACCATCGGCACCGAGGAAAACACCCCCGACGATGTAGAGCAGGACGACACCCACCACCGCCAGCAACGCCCAGCCGGTTATCCGGCTGACGCGGCCATGAAGGCTCATGTCCATGGCGATGGTCCCGTCTGCATTGACCGCCATCCGCCCGGACGGCGCGGCATAGGCCAGCACGATCTGCAGCAGAAGCGACAGGATCAGCACGCAGACCGAGACGAGAAGCAGCGGATCCAGCACCGCGCCGATGCTGCCGGTCCAGGTCAATGGTTCCATGGCTCGGTCCTCCTCATGAAATCCGGATCCGCGGGTTCAGGTAGATGTAGCCGATGTCCGAAATCAGCTGCGTCACCAGAACCACCACGACCGAGACGACGGAGACCGCGAGCAGCAGTTCGATGTCGTTGTTGCCCGCCGCCTGCACCAGCAGCCATCCGAACCCCTTGTAGTTGAACAGCGTCTCGACGATCACCACACCGTTCAGCAACCAGGGGAACTGCAACATGATCACGGTGAAGGGCGCGATCAGCGCGTTTCGCAGAGCGTGCTTGAGAATGATGTTGCGAAAGCTCACACCCTTCAGCCGCGCGGTGCGGATGTATTGCGCCGTCATCACCTCGGTCATGGACGCCCGCGTCATCCGCGCGATGTAGCCCATGCCGTAAAGCGCGATGGTCATGACCGGCAGGGTGAAATTGGCGAAGGTGATGTCATCCATCGCGGACGTCGCGGAGCCCTTGAACCACTTGAGCCCCACGGCGGAGGAGGAGAAGACGGCGATGAAGATGACGCCCGAGACATATTCCGGCGTGGCGGTGGTCGCGATGGAAAAGGTCGACAGCGACCGGTCGAGCCCGGACCCCTCCCGCATTCCCGCCAACACCCCCACGACCAGCGCCATGGGCACCATGATCAGCATCACCCAGCCCATCAGCTTTGCCGTGTTTCCGAGCTTGTCCCACACGACGGAGGACACGTTGTCCTTGAACACGAGGCTGTAACCCCAGTCGCCCTGCAGCACGCCGCAATAGGTCTTCTGCTCCGCCTCCGGCAGGTCGCCGTCGCGGCACTGGCGCAATACGGTGCCGTCGTCCTTCACCGTCTCCCAACCCGGGGCGACGCCCAGCCAGCGCCCGAACTTGACGAAGGTGTTGTCGAGAAAGCCCCGGTCGCCGAGATAGCTCGCTACCTCCGCATCCGACATCCGGAAGTTGCCCTGCGTCTTGGCGAGCTTTTCCAGGTTGGGATAGAGGTTCGTCATGAAGAAGACGATGAAGGTCAGGCAGAGTGCCGTGAACAGCATCATCGCCAGCCTTCGCAGTATGAATAGTCCCATATGTCGTGTGCCCCTGTTGGTAGGCCGCAGCGGGCTTTGCCGCCTTCTTCTTGGTTCTTATGTCCTCGCGGCCGCGGCGCCCGGATGTTTCCGGTTGTTGCTCGGCCAATCCGTGCCGCCTGGTACGGTTCCGATCCCTTTCCCGTCAAACACGTGCGCCATCCCCGTTCTGCGACACGGTGTCGGCATTGAGGCAGGAGAATGCGTGCCGGTCAACATTTCGATTGCCGCCGCGGTGTCCGATTGCGACCAATTCATGGGTCGATTGCGACATGTGTTCGCATCGCCGCGGGTTTGTTCGCGCTGGGGTTCAGATGCGCCGGGGCGTTCCCGAACCGCTGGCGCGGGCGCGCAAAGCCTTTGGAGTCTTGCCGGTATGGGCATGCATGAAACGGGAGAAATAGGCGGGAGAACCGAAGCCCAGGCTGGCCGCGACGGCCTTGGCGGGCATCGCGGTCGTCTCCAGCATGTGGCGCGCGGCATGAAGCGTCCGTTCGGTAAGAAGGTCGGCCGCGCTGCGCCCCAGCTCGGCCTTGCAGACGCGGCTCAGATGCGTGGCGGTCACATCAAGGCGCCGGGCGTAATCCGCCATCGGCGCGCCGGAGGGGTAGAGACGTTCGACATCCGCCAAGAAGGCCGCAATCAGACGCCGGGCGGCGCTGCTGTTCTCCGGAGCGGGTCCCTCGTCGGCCAGACGCCGGCGCAGCCAGACCGAAATCAGCGTGGCATGGGCTGCCATCGCTTCCTCGCCGAAGTCGCGACCGCTCTCCTGCTCTCGCGACAGCGCGTCGAGCAGCGCGATGATCTCGCCCTGGTGACGCACGTCTCGGGTCCGCAGAAGCTGCCCGGTGCCGGGCCATGCCGCCGGATCCTCCCTGCGCAGATGCAGGAGGTGCCCGGTGGTCTGCGGGTTGGTATCGAGCGCGAACGACAGGCCCGCGGGGACGAAGATGAAATTGTTGATGCCGATGCCGCGCCGTTCCGCGTTGAGTATGACGCGGCCCTGACCATGCGTGATCCAGAGGATGCGGTGGTCCGGCGAACTGTGCAGCAGGCCGAGCCGCCACGGCGCGGTGCGCAGGTCTTTCCCGAGGGACCGGATCTCCACCATGATCGCCGCCTTGTGTTCGAATACCGGAACTGTTGCCTGCATATCCTGCACGAACCGCTGGAAAAAGGTTGGAATTTGGCGGTTTTCTGCCGCCCGCACCCTGTCGCGAACCGCAGGTCAGACGAACGTGGCCGTCTCCGCCGAAATCCACTGCCAGTCCCGGCAACGCTTGCGGAACCATGTGCGCTGACGCTTGGCGTATTGCCGGGTCGCGACGATCGCCCTTTCCCTTGCCTCGTCGAGCGTGATCTCGCCGGTGAGATGGGCGTGGAGTTCCGGCACGCCGATGGCGCGGAACGCGGGCAGGGCAGGATCGTGGTACGGGGCCATCCGCGCAACCTCGTCCAGCGCACCGGCCGCGATCATCGCGTCGAAACGACGCTCGATCCGCGGGGTGAGCCAGTGTTTCGGCGCGTCGAAGACGAAGGCGCGGGTCCGCGAGAGCGGTAGCAGGGGCGCCGCGGTCCGGTCCTGCCAATGAGCGAGGCCATGGCCCGTGGCTTTCAGCACCTCCCATGCGCGCTGCACGCGCGCGCGATTGTCGATGTCGATGCGTGCGCGGGTTGTGGCGTCCAGGTCCTGCAGCAATTCATCCAGCGTCAGCGCGTCGCCGGCCGCACGGGTTGCGGGCGGAACCGCGGGAATGTCCGACAGTCCCTCCGTCAGAGCCGTAAAATAGAGGCCGGTGCCCCCGACGATCACGGGACGAGTTCCTTCGTTCAGGATCGCCGCCACCTCGCGCAGCCAGTGCCCGGCGGAATACTCGGCATCGTGCGCCACATGGCCAAAGAGAGCGTGCGGCGCACGCAACTCTTCCTCCCGGGAGGGGCGCGCGGTGACGATCCGCCAGCAGGCATAGACCTGGCTTGCATCGGCATTGACGATCACTCCGCCCTGCGCCTCCGCCACCTCAAGCGCGAGCGCCGATTTCCCGCTTGCCGTGGGGCCTGCGATCAGAACCGGCGCGTCATCCGGGATATCGCGCAGAAGATGTTCGATGAGTGCCGCCCCGCCATTGAACCGTCCGGCGTTTTAGGACAGGTTGCGCCACAAATCGAGTGCAAGCGGCAGGGGAAGTGCAGCATGACCGAAAAACAGACCGCCTTCCAACGCGTCATGCTGAAGATTTCCGGCGAAGCGTTGATGGGTGACCAGGGGTTCGGGCTGCACCCGCCGACCGTCCAGAGGATCGCGGAAGAGGTGAAGTCGGTCCACGATCTCGGCGTGGAGATCTGCATGGTGATCGGCGGCGGCAACATCTTTCGCGGGCTTCAGGGCAGCGCGCAGGGGATGGAGAGGACGACCGCCGATTACATGGGGATGCTGGCCACGGTGATGAACGCGCTGGCCATGCAATCCGCGCTGGAGGGGCTGGGCGTCTACACGCGCGTGATCTCCGCCATCACGATGAACGAGGTGGCGGAGCCCTATATCCGCCGCCGCGCCGTGCGGCACCTGGAAAAGAAGCGGGTCTGCATCTTTGCCGCCGGAACGGGCAATCCGTATTTCACCACCGACACCGCGGCCACCTTGCGCGCCAACGAGATGAACTGCGAGGCGATCTTCAAGGGCACCAAGGTCGATGGGGTCTATGACAAGGATCCCAAGAAGTTCGTCGATGCCAAGCGTTACGACATGGTGAGCTACGATGACGTGCTCGCCAAGCGATTGGGCGTGATGGACGCGTCCGCCATCGCGCTCGCCCGCGACAACAACCTGCCGATCATCGTCTTCAACCTCGACGCGCCCGGCGGCTTCCGCGGCATCCTCGCGGGTGAGGGAACCTACACCCGCGTGCAGGGCTGACGAGGAAGCGGGATCAGGTCCCGCGCCGACGTCCCGCAATTCCGAGCCCGACCAGACCGGCCATCAGGAGCGGCAGACCTGCCGGAAGCGGGACCGCACCCAGACCGCCGCCCGGTGTGTCGCTCGCCGTGATCTTCCAGTTGTCGAACACCGCGTATCCGCCCTGCAGCAGATCGACCTGCAGCGTCACGTTGCCATTGGTGTTCCCGGCCGTATTGAAGGCGAAACTGCCTGTGGTCCAGACCAGATCCTGCAGCGGCGACGCGACGCCGGTCAGCGAGGCCTGGCTCAGCACGGTGCCGTTGCCGCCGGTGTTGGTGGTGCCGGTGGGGTTGTCAAAGAGCGTGAACTGGAAGATCGGGATGTCCGTGGGCGACGCAAATGGGGCCCCGGACGCTCCGTGCAGACCAACCGAAGAGATATCGAGGCGGAAATTGAAGAAGTCGAAGGCGCCCACGTTGAAGGACAGCCCCAGCAGGTCGTTCTGTACGCAGCAGAGCATGCCAACGGCGTAGTTGCCGCCCTGGCCCGTCGTGTCGTTGTAGCCGGTCCCGAACGCCGTCGACCCGGTCAGCAGCATCGTCTCGACCGTAAACGCCTGGGCAAAGCTGAAGCCCGCGGGCTGGCCGCCGTAAA
Source organism: uncultured Aliishimia sp. (assembly GCA_965369035.1). Classification (GTDB taxonomy): domain Bacteria; phylum Pseudomonadota; class Alphaproteobacteria; order Rhodobacterales; family Rhodobacteraceae; genus Aliishimia. The sequence goes on along the minus strand of CBDUPF010000032.1, from coordinate 12,705 downwards.
GGTCGTTGACCTGCTGCTGCGACAGGTCCGAATAGCCCGAGCCGAACCCGTTCTGGAAGTCCGGCGGATTGTTCGGGTTCTCGAAATCCTGTTCGTAGAGCGTCACGGACGCGGCGAACGCCGATCCTGCAAGTCCGATCGTGGCAAGAGCAGCCACCAGCGGCGCAATAGAGCGGAAAGAAAGTTTCATGATTCCTCCAAAAAATGGAATTTTAATATAGCTTTATAGTATCAAACCGCAGCCCCCCGGTAAAGATGGAGAGTGGCTTCGCCAAGCGGTCCGGTTGCGCCGATGCGCCTCTTCGGCTCTATACTTTCAGTTCCCGGCGACTTATACGCACCCAAAACAGGCGAGGGCTCTGATGTCTGACGATTTCATTCTGGATACCGATGATCTGGAGCGGCGGATGGACGGCGCGATGGCGAACCTGCGAACGGAGTTCGCATCGCTGCGCACCGGGCGCGCATCGGCCTCCATGCTGGAGCCGGTCATGGTCGAGGCCTATGGTCAGCAGACCCCGATCAACCAGCTGGGGACGGTGAACGTGCCGGAGCCGCGCATGGTCACGGTGAACGTCTGGGACAAGTCCATGGTGGGCAAGGTGGAGAAGGCGATCCGCGAAAGCGGCCTCGGCATCAACCCGCAACTCAACGGCACCATCATCATGCTGCCGATCCCCGAGTTGAACGAGGAGCGCCGGCGCGAACTGACCAAGGTGGCGGGTCACTATGCCGAACATGCCCGCGTGGCGATCCGGAACATCCGGCGGGACGGGATGGACCAGATCAAGAAGGCGAAGGCCGACGGAATGAGCGAGGACGACCAGAAGTTCTGGGAAGCCGCGGTTCAGGAACTGACCGACAAGTACATCAAGGCGGTCGACAACGCCCTGGAGCACAAGCAGGAAGAAATCATGCAGGTCTGACCGGGCAGGGCGTCCGTGGCTGCATGATACAGTCCGGCCGTTCATATCCTCGCAAGACTTGGCCGCTAGACTCGCATCAGACGAATTCAAGAGAGGGCGCTCCCATTCCGCGTGATCCGCACAACAGCCAGTTCGGCCCGCGCCATGTCGCCATCATCATGGACGGCAACGGACGCTGGGCGACCCAACGCGGGCGACCGCGGCTTTTCGGGCATCGCGCCGGCGCGCGACGTGTGCGCGAGATCGTCCGTGCCTGTCCCGACCTGGGCGTCGAATATCTGACGATCTTTGCCTTCTCGACCGAGAACTGGAAGCGTACCCAGGCGGAAGTGGCCGGGCTGATGAGCCTGTTCCGGCGCTACATCACCCGCGAAGCGCAGGCGTTGCTGGAGGATGGCGTGCGCGTGCGGTTCATCGGCGACCGTGTACGGCTCGATGACAAGCTCGTTCAGATGATGGACGAACTGGAACTGATGACGGCCAGGAATTCGCGCGTGAACCTCACCATCGCGCTCAATTACGGCGGCCGCGACGAGGTCGCGCGTGCCACGAAACGACTGGCCCGCGACGTGGCCGCCGGAAAGCTCGATCCCGAGACCGTCGACGAGGAAACGCTGCCCCGCTATCTCGACACCTGCGTGCTGCCGGATCCGGATCTGGTGATCCGCACCAGCGGCGAGGCGCGGATTTCCAACTTCCTCCTCTGGCAGTCGGCCTATGCGGAGTACGAGTTCATCGACACCTTGTGGCCCGATTTCCGCGCAGAGGAATTCGCCCACCTGGTCGACCGCTACGGCATGCGGGAGCGACGATTCGGAGGCCTGCGCGCATGATGCAGCCGGCGGCCGGCAAATGGTCGGATCTGGCCACACGGGTCGGGTCCGCTGCCGCTATGGTCGTCGTCGGGCTGGTGTGCATCTGGCAGGGAGGCGTGGCCTTTCGCCTTCTGGCCATGGTTGTCGCGGGGCTGATGTTCTGGGAACTGGTGCGGATGCTGGCCCCCGGTGGCCGGGCCTCGGCCGTTCTCCTCGCCGGTGTGGGGGCGATTGCGGTGGCCCTGATCCCTGATGCGGACCTCTGGATGGCTCTGGCGCTTGGCCTCGTACCCGTTGTCGGCGTGGCCCTCGCGGCGCCACAGCGGGCGAGATTGGGCGTCCCATACGGCATGCTGATCGTTCTGGGCGCCTGCGCGCTTGTCTTCGTGCGCGATACCCTGGGGTTCGGCTGGCTGATGTGGATCGTCGTGCTTGTGATCGCGACGGATGTTTCAGGGTACTTCGCCGGCAAGGCATTCGGCGGGCCCAAGTTCTGGCCGTCGATCAGCCCCAAGAAGACCTGGTCGGGGACGGTTGCCGGATGGGGCGGGGCGGCGCTTGTCGGCTACGTCTTTGCGATCGGGTCGGGCATGATCGCGGCGGTCGTCACCGCGTCGCTGGTGCTGAGCTTTGCCGGGCAGATGGGCGACATCTGGGAAAGCGCGATCAAGCGGCGCACCGGCGTCAAGGACAGCTCGGCCCTGATCCCGGGCCATGGTGGCGTGCTCGACCGGTTCGACGCTCTGATCGGGGCGGCCGCGGTCCTTCTCCTGATGGCGCTGGTCACGGGCTTTCCCCCCGGTCTTTTCGGCAGATAGCGCCGTGCGACGGATCAGCATCTTTGGCGCAACCGGCTCCATCGGCCAGAACACGATCGACCTGATCCGGCGGTCGCCGCGCGAGTACCGCGTGGTGGCATTGACGGGCGCGGGCAATGTGGCCCAGCTGGCCGCGGATGCGCGCGAGCTTGGCGCGGAACTGGCGGTGACGGCGGACGAGGCGCGTCTGAACGACCTGCGCGCGGCACTCGCCGGGTCCGGTGTGGAGGCCGCGGCGGGCGCGCAGGCCCTGCTGGAGGCGGCATCGCGGCCGGCCGACTGGATCATGTCGGCCATCGTGGGCGCCGCGGGGCTGGCGCCGGGGTTGAAGGCGCTGGAGCAGGGAACGACGGTGGCGCTTGCCAACAAGGAAACGCTGGTCTGCGCCGGGCGTCTCGTGCTGGACACGGCGGCGGCACATGGCGCGTCTCTGCTGCCGGTCGACAGCGAGCATTCGGCCGTGTTCCAGGCGCTGGTCGGAGAGGACATTGCCGCCGTCGAACGGGTCATCATCACGGCGTCGGGCGGTGCCTTTCGTGACTGGCCGATGGAGCGGCTGTCCAGGGCGACGCCGGCAGAGGCGTCCTGCCATCCGAACTGGGACATGGGTCAACGGATCACCATCGACAGCGCGTCCATGTTCAACAAGGCGCTGGAAGTCATTGAGACGCGTGAATATTTCGGTTTCGAGCCCAGCCAGATCGAAGTCCTGGTCCATCCCGAATCCCTGGTACACGCCCTTGTCGGCTTTCGTGACGGCGCCCTGATGGCGCATCTGGGTCCGCCTGACATGCGCCACGCCATCGGCTTCGCGCTCCATCACCCGGACCGGCGCGACCTGCCGGTCGAGCGGCTGGACCTCGCCGCGCTGGGACAGCTGAGTTTCCGCGCCCCGGACGAGGCGCGCTGGCCGGCGCTCCGGCTTGCGCGCGAAGTAATGGAACGCGGCGGGCTTGCCGGCGCCATCTTCAACGCGGCGAAGGAAGCCGCGCTCGACGATTTCATCGCCGGAAAGATCGGATTCACCGACATGGCTGCGGTCGTGGAACGCGTTCTGGAGGATGAGACCGCGACGGATGGCCTTATTGATGCTCCGATGACCCTTGATAACGTGGCCGCAGCGGACCATCTCGCACGGAAGGCCGCGCGTGCCGTTATCGAGACAGCAGCAGGATAACATCACTTGGATATCGTCTCCCTGATCCCGCAGTTCGGCGGGCTGATCTGGACCATTGTCGCGTTCATCCTCGCGCTGAGCGTGATCGTGGCGATCCATGAATACGGCCACTACATCGTCGGACGCTGGTCGGGGATCCATGCGGACGTGTTCTCGATCGGCTTCGGACCGGTGCTCTGGTCCCGCCACGACAGGCGCGGAACGAAATGGCAGGTGGCCGCGCTGCCCTTCGGCGGCTACGTGAAGTTCGCCGGTGATTCCAACGCGGCCTCCGGCAAGGATGTGGCGGCGATGGAGGCGGCAGCCCGCGATCCGGAAGCGTTTCGCAGCACCATGCACGGGGCCCCGCTTTGGGCGCGGACGGCGACGGTGGCGGCGGGTCCGGTCTTCAATTTCGTGCTGTCGATCCTGGTTTTCGCCGCAGTGGCCTTCATCGGCGGTCAGGACCGCGAGCCGCTGACGGTGGGCGCGCTGGAGCCGTTGCCGGTGGAAACCCGCGGCCTGGAGCCGGGCGACGTACTGCTCGAAGTCGGCGGCGTCCCGGTCCCGGCGCGGACGTCGGACGCCTACAGCGAATTCCTCGACGCCATCCCGAAAGAACCGGTGCTGACCTACCGGGTGCTGCGGAACGGGGTCGAGACCGAGGTGCAGGACGCGTATCTGTTGCCCGCACTGGTGTCCGGTCTCTCGCCGCAAAGCGCGGCGCTGGATGTGGGCATGGCGGTCGGCGACGTGGTGACCGCGATCGACGGAACGCCGGTCTTTGCCTTCTCGCAGCTCAAGGATGCCGTCGAGAGCTCCGACGGTCGCGTGCTGCAGCTGGACGTGTGGCGTAACGGCCAGGAGCTGACATTCGCGCTGGCCCCCAAACGCCGGGACGAGCCCCAGGCCGACGGCGGGTTCCAGACCGAATGGCGGATCGGCGTGGCCTCAGGCCTGAGTATCGAGCCCGCGCGCGAGTCGCTGGGTCCGGGTGCGTCGCTCCTGCGCGGGGTTCAACGCACGGGCGACATCATCAGCGGGTCCATCACCGGCCTGTGGCACATGATCGCGGGCAACATCGGGACCTGCAACCTGTCGGGCCCGGTCGGGATCGCCCAGGTTTCGGGCCAGATGGCCAGCCAGGGTGTGCTCAGCTTCGTCGTCTTCATCGCCGTGTTGTCTACCGCAGTGGGGCTTCTGAACCTCTTTCCGATTCCGGCCCTGGATGGCGGACATCTGGTTTTCTACGCCTACGAAGCCGTCGTCGGCCGGCCGCCCAGCGATTCCGCACTGCGGTTTCTGATGACGATCGGGCTGACGCTGGTGCTGAGCCTGATGATCTTCGCTCTCTGGAACGATTTCCGCTGTCCCTGACAGGGCCGATGCGCTTCGCCACGGTTTTGCCGCGATCGCGCGAAACTCGCGCCATGTTGGCGGAATACATGATCGGTGAGCCGAAACGTTCCTGAAGAGAGATCCCCATGCATGCGCTGCGCGATGGATATGACGGACTGAGCCTGATGATGGTGCTCAACCGGGACAGATTGCTCTTTCTGGCGACGATCGGAATCGCCCTGTTGCTGGGGGCGTGGCTGGTCGGTCTGTGACCTCCTCGTAACAACTGGAAACTGAATCGTGGCGCGGTCCGGGGGATATCTTCCCGTGGGCCGTTTGTCGTTTTGACATATGCCTCCGTTCTGGTTAGTGAACTTCGTAAAGAAAAGTCTGACTGGGATAGAGCATGAGAGCGGGGAAAACGGGCGCTGCGGCGAACCAGGCGAAACAGGGCGTTCTCGATCACCGGACCACGCTGATCCGGGTGGGCTTCGCGCTTTTCGTGTCGATTGCGCTTTTGCTGAGCGCGATTTCCGTGTCGGGCCAGACATATCAGTTCAATACCGTGAGGATCGAAGGCAACCAGCGGATCGGCGATGCGTCGATTCTGCGCACCGCCGGAATCGCGCGGGGCGAGGCCGTCAGCGCGGGCCAGGTGAACGCAGCCCTGCAGCGGCTGCAGGGCAGCGGCCTGTTCGAGACGGTAACGGTGGAGCCTCGCGGCGGCACGCTCCTGATCACGGTCGTCGAGTACCCGACGATCAACCGCATCAGCTTCGAAGGCAACCGCCGGATCGATGACGAGGCTCTGTCGGCCGTCACCGGCTCGACCGAACGGCGCGTCTACAATCCGGCTCAGGTCGAGCGCGACGCGGCCGCCATGTCGGAAGCCTACGCCAACGAAGGCCGCATCGCCGCGCGCGTCACGCCGCGGATCATCCGGCGCAGCGACAATCGCGTGGACGTCGTGTTCGAGATCTTCGAGGGCGATGTCGTCGAGATCGAACGGCTGAGCTTCGTCGGCAACCGCGCCTATTCCGACCGGCGCCTGCGGCGCGTGCTGGAGACCAAGCAGGCGGGCATCCTGCGGGCCCTGATCCGCCGCGACACGCTGGTCGAGGACCGGATCGAGTTCGACAAGCAGGTGCTGCGCGACTTCTACCTCAGCCGTGGGTACATCGATTTCCGCACCAATTCGGTCAATGCGCAACTGACGCGCCAACGGGACGGCTACTTCCTCGTCTTCAACGTGCAGGAAGGTCAGCAATTCCGGTTCGGCGAAGTTTCCGTGGTCTCGGAGATGGATGGCGCGGACGAGGAGGTCTTCTTCGGCGCCGTCCGGTCCCGTCCGGGCGTGGTCTATTCTCCCGTGCTGGTCGAAACCGATATTGCGCGGATGGAACGTCTGGCGGTCAGGCAGGGCGTCGATTTCCTGCGTGTCGAACCGCGGATCACCCGTAACGACCGTGCGTTGACGCTGGATGTCGAATACGTTCTGACACGTGGCCCGCGCGTTTTCGTCGAACGGATCGACATCGAGGGCAACACCACGACGCTTGACCGCGTGGTGCGCCGCCAGTTCCGCCTCGTGGAGGGTGACCCCTTCAACCCGCGCGAAATCCGCGAGGCCGCGGAGCGGATCCGGGCGCTCGACTACTTCGAGACGGCGGAGGTCAATGCGCGGGAAGGCTCGGCGCCCGACCAGGTGATCGTGGATGTGGATGTCGTCGAACAGCCCACGGGTTCGCTGACCTTCGGCGGCACCTATTCCAGCAACGACGGCTTCGGGCTGGCGATCCAGTTCAACGAGAACAACTTCCTCGGACGTGGCCAGCGCCTGTCGCTGAACGTCGGTACCGCCGACGAGGCACAGAACACCGGCATCACCTTCATCGAGCCAGCGCTTCTGGGGCGTGACCTGGAGTTCGCCTTCCGCACCAGCTACACCGACAACACGTCCTCCTATTCCACTTATGATTTCGAACGGCTCTTCTTCCAGCCGTCGATCTCCTTCCCGGTCAGCGAAAACGGCCGGTTCGGCCTGCGCTACACGGCCGAATCGATCGACATGCAGGCGCGGACGGATGAAACGAGCGGTCCGGTGCTGACCAGGGAAGTCGCGCGTGGGGAAGAGTGGGCCAGTTCGATCGGCTATACCTACACCTATGATACGCGGCGCGGCGGCCTGAACCCCAATGCCGGTGTCCTCGTGGAGTTCGGACAGGACCTTGGCGGGTTCGGTGGCGACAACGAATTCATCAAGACCAACTTCAAGGTCGTGGGCCAGACGCTGGTCGCGAATGAGGAGGTCACCCTGCGCGCCACGTTCGAGGCCGGGGCACTTGCCTGGTCCGGCAGCAACACCAGCCGCGTGACCGACCGCTACATCCTGAACCCGCGCGTGATCCGTGGGTTTGAACCCGCCGGTATCGGCCCTCGCGATCTGGGTGGCGGCGCGGACGACGCCTTGGGCGGCAACCTGTTCGTCGCGGCGCGGTTCGACGCCGAATTCCCCTTGGGTCTGCCGGAAGAGTACGGGATCACCGGCGGGCTGTTCTATGATATGGGCAACCTCTGGAATCTCGACGACGTGAACACCACGGGCGGAACGATCGTCGGTGCCAGCGGATCCTTGCGGCACGTGATCGGCTTCTCGATCCTGTGGGACACGCCGATCGGCCCGCTGCGGTTCAACTTCTCCGAAGCGCTGGAGAAAGAGGTCTTCGACAAGGAACAGCAGTTCGACCTGACCCTGTCGACCAGGTTCTGATGCGCAAGCTGCGGTCGGTCACGGCCGCCGCGATGCTGGCGGCGGGGCTGGCGGTGGCTTCGGCCCCCTGTCTGATGGCGCAGGATTCGTCGATGGTGCGCAGCCCGGTCCTTGTGGTGGAATCGGAGCGACTTTACCGCGAAAGCGCCTTTGGACAGCGCGTGGCGACCGAGATCGCGAAGCGCAATGCCGAGCTCGCGGCCGAAAACCGGCGGATCGAGGCGGAACTGGAGGCAGAGGAGCTCGAACTCACCGAACGCCGTCCCACGCTGTCACCAGACGAGTTCCGCAAGCTCGCCGACGAGTTCGACAGGAAGGTGGTCGAGATCCGCCGAGAGCAGGAGGGCAAGGCCCGCGCAATTGCCCGCAAGCAGGAAGAAAGCCGCACGGATTTCCTGACCGCCGCCGCGCCGGTGCTGGAAGAAGTGATGCGCGAGGCGGGCGCCGCCGTGGTTCTGGAGCGGCGCAGCGTGTTCCTGAGCCTCAACGCGATCGACATCACCGGCGATGCGCTGCTCCTGATCGACGAGCAGGTCGGCGACGGAAGCGACCCCGAAGACGGCTCCGAACCCCAGGAGTAGGGCCGTGCAACAGCCGCATCGCTTGCCCCGGCGCGCCTGAGTTGCTAGCTGGGGACAATCATCCTTGCCAACGAGCGGACCTCGTCATGTCAGACACGCCGAAAAGCGCAGATATTCAGCTTATCCAGCGCATTCTTCCCCACCGCTATCCGTTCCTGCTTGTGGATAAGGTCGTGGATATTCAGGGCACTACCGCGGCCCGCGGGATCAAGAACGTGACGATGAACGAGCCCCATTTCCAGGGTCATTTCCCCGGCCTGCCGATCATGCCGGGTGTGACCATCGTGGAGGCGATGGCGCAGACGGCGGCGGTCATGGTCGGTGTCTCGCTGGACATGGCCGACAAGGAGATGAAGGTCTATTTCATGGCCATCGACAACTGCAAGTTCCGCCGCAAGGTGGTGCCCGGCGACGTGCTGGAGATGCAGCTCAGCACGCTGCGCGGCAAGCCCGGCGGCAAGGTCTGGAAATTCGCGGGCAAGGCGATGGTGGAGGGCGAAATGGCCGCCGAGGCCGAGTTCACCGCGATGATGGACATTCCGCAGGAGTAGCCGCGCATGGGCATTCACCCGTCCGCCATCGTCGAGGACGGTGCGCAGGTCGATGACACCGCGATCATCGGACCGTTCTGTGTCGTGGGGCCCAAGGTCGTCCTGGGCCCGCGGGTGGAGTTGAAATCCCACGTGGTCGTGACCGGCCGGACCGAGATCGCGGAGGAAACGGTCGTCTTCCCGTTCTCGGTGATCGGCGAGATCCCGCAGGACCTGAAGTTCAAGGGCGAGGAGAGCCGGCTGGTCATCGGCAAGCGCAACCGCATTCGCGAGCACGTGACCATGAACACCGGCACGGAGGGTGGCGGCGGCGTGACCCGCGTGGGCGACGACGGGCTTTTCATGGCCGGTTGCCACATCGCCCATGACGCGCAGATCGGCAATCGCGTCATCGTCGTCAATTGCGCCGCCATTGCCGGGCATTGCGTGCTGGAGGATGACGTGATCATCGGCGGTCTGTCCGGCGTCCACCAGTTCGTGCGGGTCGGTCGGGGCGCGATCATCGGTGCCGTCACCATGGTGACCAACGACGTGATCCCGCACGGGCTGGTGCAGGCGCCGCGGGGCGAGCTCGACGGGCTCAACCTCGTGGGATTGAAACGCCGCGGGGTCAATCGGGCCGACATCACCGCGCTGCGCGCCGCCTTCCAGATGATGGCCCAGGGCGAGGGGACGTTTCACGAACGGGTCGAACGGCTGGGCCAGGAGACCTCGTCCGAGTATGTCCGCCAGATCGTGGATTTCGTGATGGCCGACAGCGAACGGTCCTTCCTCACGCCCCGCTGATGCTGGCGCTGATCTGCGGGACCGGGCATCTGCCGGCCGCGGTTGCGGCCGCGCAGGACACGCCGCCATTGGTCTGCGTGCTCGACGGCTTCGCGCCCGACGACCTCGCCCCCGATGTCACCTTTCGCCTCGAACACCTGGGCACCCTGCTCAAGGACCTGCGGGCGCGCGGCGTGACCGACATCTGCTTCTGCGGTGCGATCACCCGGCCGCCGATCGACCCCGCCCGGATCGACGCGGCCACCGCACCGCTGATCCCGACCCTGCAGTCGGCGATGGCCCATGGCGACGATGGCGCCCTGCGCGCCGTCATCGCGCTGTTCGAGCAGGCGGGCTTCACCATCCGCGGGGTGGAGGATCTGGCCCCCGGGATCCTGCCTGCCGCCGGGACGCTGACGCGGGCCAGTCCGCGGCGCGAGACGCGGGCCGATGTCGACGTGGCCCTTCGCACACTGGCCGAGCTGGGTGCCCGCGACGAAGGCCAGGCCTGCATCGTCCGCCTGGGCCGGGTGGAAGCGACGGAATCCCGCTCCGGCACTGACGCGATGCTGCGCGACTACGCGACCCGCGGGCTGGAACACGGGATCCTCTACAAGGCCCCGAAGCCGGGGCAGGACCGCCGCGCCGACCTGCCCACCGTTGGCCCGCAAACCGCCCGGAACGCGATCGACGCCGGGCTCGACGGCATCGTGATCGAGGCGGGCGGCGTGATCGTGATCGACCGGGCCAGCATCGTCGAGCGTCTCGACGCGGCTGGCCGGTTCCTCTGGGTCCGTTCCCCATGAAGGTCTTCCTGATCGCGGGTGAACCCTCCGGCGACGCGCTTGGCGGTGCGTTGATGGCAGGGCTGCGGCAACTTCGGCCCGATGTCGCCTTTGACGGCATCGGCGGCCCGCTCATGCAGGCGCAGGGGCTGACCAGCCGGTTCGACATGTCCGAACTCAGCCTGATGGGGCTGGTCGAGATCCTGCCGAAATACCGCGCCCTCAAGCGCCGGATCGCCGAAACCGCGGCCGCCGTGGTGGATACGCGCCCGGATGTGCTCGTCACCATCGACGCGCCGGATTTCGGCCTGCGCGTGGCCCGCGCGGTCAAGGCACGCTCCGACATCCGTTGCGTGCACTACGTCGCGCCCACGGTCTGGGCCTGGCGGCCGGGGCGGGCGAAAAAGATCGCGCGGGTGGTCGACCAGGTCCTCGCGCTCTTCCCGTTCGAACCGCCCTATTTCGAGGCGGAGGGGCTGCGCTGCGATTTCGTGGGCCATCCCATCGCCGCCGCACCGCAGGCCAGCGCGGAGGACGCGCGTGACTTCCGGGCGAGCATGGTGCCGGATGCCGACCCGCTCGTGCTGGTCCTGCCCGGGTCCCGCCGGGGGGAGGTCGCGCGGCTGGCCCCGGTCTTCGGCGAGGCGCTGCGCACGCTTTGCCGGGCACGGCCGGACCTGCGGGTCGTGGTGCCTGCCGCCGCGTCCGTCGCCGCGATGGTGGCCGACGCGACCGCCGACTGGCCCGGAAACCCCATGGTTCTCGACCCGCGCGGGATGGACGCCGACCGTTTTGCCGCGATGAAACGGGCGGCCTTCCGGGCGGCGGACGTGGCGCTTGCGGCATCGGGCACCGTGTCGCTGGAACTGGCCGCTGCGGACACCCCGATGGTGATCGCCTACGACATGCACTGGCTCACGCGGGCGATCATGTCGCGGATGCTGCTGACGGACACCGTGACGTTGGTCAATCTCGTCTCCGGGACGCGCGTGGTGCCGGAGTTCATCGGCGCCCGGTGCCGCCCCGACCTCATCGCCGCCGGGGTCGCGGAGGTGCTCGACGCGCCCGACGCACAGAATGCGGCGATGGCGCTGACGATGGAACGGCTGGGGCAGGGGGGCGAGCCCCCGGGCCTCCGCGCCGCCCGCGCCGTGCTGGACGGTCTCGGCGTGCCGCTTCCGGAGCACAAAGCCGGATGGGGGGCCGGCGATACGTGATCTGCCCCCGGACTGTGACCAAAGTCTGTCTGTTCCCCAAGCACGGCTTGTCGGACGCGGCCGAATCAGTCGGGCCATCTACCCCACAGGGCGTTTCCGGCAAGGGCACCGGGTCACGTGTCAAGAGTTTCGTGCCAGAGTTGCGATAACTGCTACTGTGCGTTGAAAGCGCGCTAAAACGCGTAGTTTTGCACGAATTCTCTTAGTTTAATGCGTTTTTTCGAATATTAACCATTTCGCATCTGCGGTGGGCGCGGAGGTAACTGTTCTCGTGTTTACGAGGGGGAGCTATATGAAACTGAAATTCAAAACCTTCGCTGCTGCTGCTACAATGGCAGCCGGCGCAGCCTTTGGGCTCGTGGTGACGTCCGCGAGCGCCACAGTAGTTGACTTCACTGGCCTTAACGGTAATCCGCCATACTGGGAGCAGTCGGGCTATCTCTTCGCGCCTGCGACAAACTCCAACGACGGCAAGTGCTATGAAGGCCGTTGTATCAAAGAGGCGGCCCAAGGTGACGTCACAACAATGACGCACGACGATGACAACGCCGGAGTGAACCACGGCAATGGGGCCAACAATCCAGACCTCAGCTTGGCTGAGGTTCAGGTTTTCTATGACGATGTCTTCAATTTGGACTTCTTCTACGCGGTTCTGATTGGAAATGGCGTCGGTTCGCAGAACAGCTTTTCGATCACCGGGACTTACAGTGGGGGCGGTACGATCACCGAGATGTTCACTCTGGGACAAGCTCTCGGAACGACAACTGCCGGAACGATGATCTCACTCGCGGATAACACGTTCAACCAAAATGGAAACCCCAACGGCACTTCGATCGAGAAGCAGTATGGCTATTGGTTTGATCTGGACGGTGATTGGCATGGCCTGACCAGTGTTGTGTGGGAGGCAAACACTTGGCAAGTCACTACTGGACAAAACACCAGAGTCGCGTCTGCTCAGATGCTGCTGGATTGTGTCGGCGCGT
>CBDUPF010000031.1:0-19751 GCA_965369035.1 uncultured Aliishimia sp. | reverse complement strand
CGTCAAACCCGCACCACATACTCCTTCCGCGTCGCCTCCAGCACCTTGAACCCCGGGTGGAGCGCGAAGCCGTTGCCGGGGCCGACCGGCATGGCTTCCCGGCCGGCCGTGATCGTGCCTTCCTCCTGCACTCTCCGTCAGAAATCGTCCTGCGCGGGGAACCGCCGCCGCGTTTTGGCGTTGCTGCCCCAAGGCCAGCACGGCCTGGGAGATCCTCCAAATGCTTTACACGATCCTTGTCATCCTCTTGATCCTCCTGCTGATCGGCGCGCTGCCGCGGTGGGGATATTCCTCGGGTTGGGGCTACGCCCCGTCCGGCATCCTCGGGACGGTTCTGGTGATATTCCTGATCCTGATCCTCCTCGGTCAGGTCTGACCGGACGAACGCGCTAGAGTCGGATCACGTATTCCTTGCGCGTGGTCTCGACGACCTCCCACGTCCCCTTGAACCCCGGGCGCAGCACGAAGCTGTCGCCGGGGCCGACCTCCACGGCCTGCCCGCCGTCCTCGGAGATCACCGACCGGCCCGACAGGATCCGGCAGTATTCCCATTCCTCGTACGCGATGCGCCACTTGCCGGGCGTCGCTTCCCAGATGCCGGCGTAAAGCCCGTCGCGGTCCTCCCGGTTCCACGTCCGAAAACGGGGCGACCCCGAAATCACCTTCTCCGGCGCAGGCGCGCCCTCCTCGGCCTCGCCTTGCGCCTCAAGTCTCAGAAACAGGTCCATCGGTCTCCCTCCGCCTGCGGATGATCGTCGACAGTCATGCTATACCGGCGCGCGGCCGCGCACAGCCCCGCAATACGGCAGGGGAACCTTTCCCGCTTTCCCGCAGTGTGTGGACAGCGACCACCGATGGAGGCACCCATGAAGGGCATTCTCGCTTGGATCATCGGGATCCCGATCCCGATCATCATCCTGCTCTATCTCTTCGACATCTTCTGATCTTCTTCCCTGGATTTCCGTGCCGCCCGGCCATCCGGTCGGGCGTGCACCGAGGCTGCTGCGAATCCCGTTCACGGATCGCCCCGCGGATGTTAGGACTCTCAGAAAACAGGAGGACCCGAAGATGAAAGACGATCTGATCAAGGCCACGGAGACGAGCATCGAGATGTTCGAGAAGACCCTGCGCGCCAACATGGAGACGGCGGAGGCCATCCGCAGCTCCATGGCCGCGCAGATGGACGACAACTACAAGCGGTTCTGGTCCACGCAGCTGAAGCTGACCGAACAGAACATGGAAATGGCGAAATCCGGGCTGGAGTCGTTCAAGAAACAGTTGAGCGACCTCACGTCCAAGAAGTAGGACGCCGTGCCGCGGTCGGGACCTCTGGTCAGGTCCCGACCCAGCGCAGGATTCCGTCCACCTGCATCGCGCCGGCCTGGCGGGCCGTCTCGCGCCCGCCCTCGAACCGGATCAACAGCGGAATGCCCCGGATGCCATATCGGCCGCCCGCCTGGGGGAAGGCTTCGGTGTCGAGCTTGGCGAATCGCGCGCGGCCCTTCATCCGGGCCGCCGCCTTGGCGAATTCCGGGGCCATCATCCGGCAGGGCCCGCACCACGCGGCCCAGAAGTCGACCACCAGAGGAAGCTGGTCCATCCGCGCGGCCTTTTCCAGCACGTCGAAGCTTACATCCACCGGCTTGTCGGGCAGCAGCGCCGCGCCGCACGTGCCGCATTTCGGCCCAGCGGTCAGCTTGTCCTCAGGGACGCGGTTGCCCTGACCACAGGACAGGCACGCCAGTTTCACCCCCGCCATCGCGTTTCTCCATTTATATTCGCAGAGTGGAATGTATTCACGCCCATGCGGCCGATCAAGTGTGCGCAAGAACGTGCCACGGAACCGTGCAAGTGGGCACACGACTCTTGCAAAATGGCGAGTCACCTGCCATATGCGTTTTCGCGACGTTATTCTTTATCGACCCACTGTCTCCCTTCAACCGGCTTCAGTCTATCGATCCAGACCGACCACGCCGGGTTGCCGCACCTACGCGGGCAACAACTTCAGAGGAGACCACGGATATGGCCACTGGCACCGTGAAATGGTTCAACACCACCAAAGGCTTCGGCTTCATCGCACCTGACGGCGGCGGCAAGGATGTGTTCGTGCACATCAGCGCAGTCGAGCGCGCGGGTCTGCCCGGGCTCAAGGACGATCAGAAGGTGACCTTCGACATCGAATCCGGCCGCGACGGCCGTGAGAGCGCGTCGAACCTTCAACTCGCCTGATCGGGCGCAGTAGCGAACATTGCGGGCGGCGCCGGACAACCCGGTGCCGCCCGTTTTCGTTTCCGAGCCTCTGCGTCGCTGTGCCTGGCCGCGGGGACCGGGTTGCCGAAGACCCTGAAGGCAAACGGGTTTCAACCGGAAGGTTGATCGCGCCTACCGATTCGCGGATGCGGCTGCTATAGTGGCAGGACTGTCCAAGACCGTCTGACTGCCCATGATCCTGATCCGCATCAATTGCCCCGACCCCGCCACCGCCGAGACCATCGCCCATCACGCGGTGGAGGCGAGCCTTGCCGCTTGCGCGAACATCTCTGCCCCGGTCCGCTCCGTCTATCGCTGGGAGGGGAAGATCGAGCAGGCGGAGGAGACTGTACTGTTCCTGAAGACCCGCGCGTCGCTCTTCGACCATGTGCAGAAGATGGTCACGCGCCTGCATCCCGACGAGGTCCCGGCGATCATCGCCATTCCCATTGACCGGACGACGGAGGCTTTCGGCCGCTGGCTGGAGGCGGAGACCGGCGGCGCGGAATAGCCGGCCAGACCGTGCCTTGCGGGCCACAGTTTACCAAACCGTGCGAGGTGTTAGCTTTTCTGCGCCTGCATCCATGTTACATGGGCAATACGAGCGTCGGCACCTTTGGCCGGGGCAACCTGCACATGAGGCACTCAAGCAGGTGCTATCGCCCAAGGGCAACTCCGGCGCAAACGGCGTCATCAAGGAGAGCAGCCATGGCACGCCAACCCGCTTCGGCCGAAAAGACCGAAGAACAGCCGGTACCAAAACCCGAGCAGAAACCGAGACCGCACCCGCCAAAGCACATGGACTGGGCCAGCCTCTGATCCGATCGGAGGATGACCGCACACGACAGGCGGTCATCCTGTTCGGGCCTGCGAAACGGCGCGGGCGCGCTCTCGCGACAGCCTGCGGCGACGGTCGGGACGAGGGTCCGCGGCGAGCGTCCGCAGCCCCCTTTGCATCCCCGGTTGCGCGGCAGGTTTCGCCCTCGTTTTTCTTGCCCGACTCGCCGTGAAATGGCATATCCACCCGTGCTACGTTTTCTCTACTTCGACCTGTCTCCTGAACGGCGTTCAGTCTTCGAATTCAGACCAAAACGACGCCGGGGCTGCCGCACCAACGCGGGCAGCAAGATCCAGGGAGATCAATCACATGCCTACAGGCACCGTGAAATGGTTCAACACAACAAAAGGCTATGGCTTCATCGCGCCCGATAGCGGCGGCAAGGACGTCTTTGTCCATATCAGCGCGGTCGAGAAGGCCGGGTTGACGGGGCTCGCCGACAATCAGAAGGTCGAGTATGAGCTTCAGTCCGGCCGTGACGGGCGCGAAAGCGCGTCCGATCTCAAGCTGCTCTGACCCGTACCGTGCGGTTTCCGTCCGGCGCAGGTCGGACGGGCCGCAAGAAGGATGTCAGGCGTCGTCCTGACGTGTCGCCGCCCGACGTGCCCAGAGGTCCGGGCGGCGAATTCGGGTCAGTTCCGCTGACTGCTCGCTCCGCCAGCGCGCAATCTCGCCGTGGTTCCCCGACATCAGCACATCGGGTATGGCCCTGCCTTTCCACTCGGCCGGACGCGTATATTGCGGATGTTCCAGCAGACCGGCCGAATGGCTTTCCTCCTCCGTGCTCGTGGCATTGCCAAGGACTCCCGGCAGCAGACGGACGGTGGCGTCGATCATGGCCTGCGCCGCGATCTCTCCGCCTGTCAGGACGAAGTCGCCGAGGCTGACCTCCATCACCCCGTAATGGTCG
Source organism: uncultured Aliishimia sp. (assembly GCA_965369035.1). Lineage (GTDB taxonomy): Bacteria > Pseudomonadota > Alphaproteobacteria > Rhodobacterales > Rhodobacteraceae > Aliishimia. The sequence continues at coordinate 15,753 of CBDUPF010000031.1, read as the reverse complement.
AGCACGCGCTGATCGACGCCTTCGAAGCGCCCGCAGAGCAGCGTGATACCCTCGGCCCGGGCCCAGTCGCGGGCCATGGCCTGCGAAAACGGCACCCCGCGCGGAGACAGGTAGACCAGCGGCCAGAATCCCCGTGCGTTGGCCATCGCGGCCTCGATCGCGGGACCCACCACATCCGCCCGCATCACCATGCCCGCGCCGCCGCCGGCGGGGGTGTCGTCCACGTTGCGGTGCCGTCCGATTCCGAACTGGCGCAGATCGTGGGTGTGGAGCTGCCAGAGACCGTCCTTCAACGCCCTGCCCGTCAAACTTGCGCCCAGAACGCCAGGGAAGGTTTCGGGAAACAGCGTGATCACGCGCGCCTGCCAGATGCCGACGAGGTCGGGCACCTCGTCCATCAGGGATGCAGGCTTCAGCGACGGGCGGATCGCCTTGCGGCCATGGGATTTCGCCGGTCTGTCGGTCATGCGTGCGCCCTTTGCGGATTTGCGGCCCGCTTATGAGCGCAAGACCCCGGCAAGTGCAAGCGTCCGGCTCAGCCGGCGAGCCTGTCGAGGATCCCCCGCACCAGGGCGATATCCGATGGCCGCGAGAGGGTCGGCGCATGTCCGCAATCGTCGAAAACGGTCAGTTTCGGGCGCGGTCCACTGGTGGTCATGCGCCGCGCCGTGTCTTCAGGCAGCACGTCGGAGGAGGCACCACGGATCAAGTGCATCGGCAGGGTGATGCGCTCGTACCGGTCCCAGACCGTCAGTTCCGATGCCGAGGCGGTGAACATGACCGTTATGCGCGGATCGAAATGAGGGGAGAACAGGCCCGAATCCCGCCGACGAACGGACGTTCGGGCCATTCGCTGCCAGAAGAGGTCGCTGGCCGGGCCAAAAGGGACATAAGCCGCGCGCAGCCATGTCTCCGCCTCGCGCAGTGTCGCGAATTCCGGTGTGGTCCCGGCATAGGCCAGGATGCGATCCACCGCATCCTGCGGAATCTCCGGTCCGATATCGTTGATGACGAGGCAGGTCAGCCGATCGGCCAGCGGGCCGGAGGCCATGCGCATCCCGATAAGCGCCCCCATCGACGTGCCGATCCAGGCCGCCCGGTCTATGGCGTAGAAATCGAGCAGGTCCGCGGCGATGCCGGAATAGTATTCGACGGAGTATTCGGCCTCCGGATTGTCGGACCAGCTCGAGAGGCCGCGCCCGATCGTGTCCGGGCACAGCACGAAATATTCGTCCGAAAGCGCGGCCGCCAGCTCGTCGAAATCGCGTCCGGTCCGCGCCAGCCCGTGCCACATGATCAGCGGCGTGCCGTCCGGATCGCCCCATTCGGTCACATGAAGTTCGTGATCCATGACCGGGACAAAGGAGAAGCTGGGAGAAGTCATGCGCGTGCTCCCTTCGCGGCGATGGTGCCGGCGATGCCCTTGGGAAAGAAATAGACCAGCAGGATGAAGATGATCCCCAGCCAGAAAAGCCAGCGGTCGGGATCGAGCACATGGGGCAGCAGCGGCACGGCCTGCACCGCTTCCGCCGCAGTGCCCATCAGGTCGCGCAGGTAGTACTGCGCCATTACCATCAGCACCGCGCCGATCACCGCGCCCCACATCGTGCCCATGCCGCCGATCACGACCATCAGAAGGATGTCGATCATGATGGTAAAGGACAGCGTCGTGTCCGGTCCGGTGTATTTCAGCCAGACCGCGTAGATCGTCCCGGCCAGCGACGCCACCAGTGCAGCGATGCAGAACACGAAGGTCCGGTAGGCCACGACGCGGTAGCCGATGGCCTCTGCCCGCGCCTCGTTCTCGCGGATGGCTTTCAGCACGGTCCCGATGGGCGAGCCCACGAGCCGCAGCATGAAGATGAAGAGCGCGAGGCAGGTGAAGAACACGAAATAGTACGCCGCAAGCTTGCCGTTCATGCGCACGCCGAGCACGCGCAGCACCTTGCCGTCTTCGTCCACAGCGAGTTTCGTCGCGGGCTTGAAGATGTCGGGCACGCTGTAGGTGATGCCGTCCTCGCCGCCGGTGAACTGCGACAGCTGCGAGGCGAGGACAAGTGCCACCGACGCCGTGGCCAGCGTGATCATGGCAAAGAAGATCGCCTTTACCCGCAGCGACAGCAGCCCGACGGCAATGGCGATCACCAGCGACACGCCCATGCCCGCCACAGCACCCAGCAGCACCGCGTCCCAGCCCGGCCCCATCTGGCGCAAGGCGATGGCCGCGCCATAGGCGCCGAAGCCGAAGAACATGGTATGGGCAAAGCTGACGATGCCGGTATAGCCGATCAGCAGGTCATAGCTCGCCACCAGAACGATGAAGACGCAGATGCGCGCGGCCACCTCGATGGAGCGGACGTCCTGGAACAGGAAGGGTGCGAAAAGCAGGAGTGCGGCGATCACCAGGACCGCGGACTTGACGACTGTGCTTCCGAGCGTGTTGGTCATCTGCGCCTCACTTGATCGCGGGTTTCAGCCCGTTGGGCCGCCAGAGCAGGATCGCCATCATCAGGATCATGTTGGAGGCGAGTGCCAGCTTGGGCGCGAGGAACCCCACGTAGTTGGCGACAAGCCCCACCAGGATCGCACCCAGCAGCGTGCCTTCGATCGAGCCGAGACCGCCGATGATGACCACGATGAAGACGACGATCATCATCTCGCCCCCCAGTGCCGGGGTGATCAGCGTCTCGTAACCCGCCCACATCGCACCGCCCAGCGCGGCGAGCGCGGAGCCCACCATGAAGACCGCGACGAAGAGCCGGTCGATGCGGAAGCCCAGCGCCTCCACCATCTCGCGGTTTTCTACACCTGCGCGGATCAGCAGCCCGATGCGGGTGCGACCCAGCGTCAGCGCAAGCGCGACGTAGACCACGAGGCCGAGGAGGAAGGCGAAGGCGCGGTAGACTTCGATCGTGACGTCACCGATCAGGAAGGCCCCTTCGAGGAATTGGGGACGCGGCACGGTCATCGGCGTGCCGCCCCAGATCGCCAGGATGATCTGCTCGGCCACGATCAGCGCACCCATGGTGATCAGGATCTGGCGCAGGTGGTCGCGATAGACCGGCTTGATGATCACGGTCTCGAAGAACCAGCCCGCGGCGAGGCCGAAGAGGATCGCGGCGAAGAAGGCCAGACCCATCGCGGCTGCGTTGAGCAGGATCGAATCCGATCCCAGCCATCCGCCCATCGCCGCCAGCACCGTGGCCGCGACAAAGGCGCCGAAGCTGATGAAGGCGGAATGGCCGAAATTGAGCACATCCATCAGGCCGAACACGAGGCTGAGGCCGGAGGCCATGAGGAAGATCATCATGCCCATGGCCAGCCCGGCCACGGTCAGCGTCACCCAGGACGACGGCGCGCCGATCAGCACGAAGGCGACCGCCGCCACGGCCAGCGGCAGCAGGTTCACGCCGCCCAGTTTCTGCAGAGTCGCGGTCATGTTTCTCTTTCCCGCTGTGTTTTCGTCGTTCGGAGTGCCGCGCCCGCGCCATGTCCGAGAGGGAACCCGCCCTCCGGACCGGACTGAATGACGGGCCGATCCGTGGTTCCCGACCGTTCCATTCCGTACATCCTCATGCCGAAAGGCTCAGCAGGCGGTCCTGCAGGTCCGTGTCGGCGACAAAGTCGGCCATGGTGCCGGCGTGCACGATACGGCCGTCGTCGATCACGGCCATGTCGCGACCCAGCGCCTTGGCGAATTCGAAGTTCTGCTCCACCAGCAGGATCGTGGCGGAGTCCGAGATCTCCCGGAACGCCTCGGCCATCGCGTCGACGATGGCGGGGGCGAGGCCCTTGGTCGGTTCGTCGATCAGGATCAGCGCGCGTGGTTCGATGATGGCGCGGGCGACGGCCAGCATCTGCTTCTGCCCACCAGAAAGCGACCAGGCCTGCTTGGTCCAGAATTTCTCCAGCGCGGGGAAGAGCCGCCAGACACGGTCGAGGCGCTCCTTGTCGAACTTCCCGTTTGCCGTGGCGAGAACCAGGTTCTCCTCCACCGTCAACCCGCCGAAGATGCCCATGTTCTCCGGCACATAGGCGATGCCCAGCCGCGCGATCTCCGCCGTGTGCAGTGCGGTGATATCCTGCCCGCGGAACGTCACAGAGCCGGGAGAGGGGCGCCAGAGCCCCATGATCGAGCGCAGCGTCGTGGTCTTGCCGGCGCCGTTGCGCCCCAGCAGCACGAAGACGCCGCCTTCGGGCACATCGAGCGACACGTCATGCAGCACCGCGTATTGCCCGATGCTGGTCTGCATGCGGGACACCGACAGCAGGCTCATGCCGCGACCCCCTTGCCCAGGTAGACATCGCGGACAAGCTGGCTCGACATGACATCCTGTGGCGGGCCGTCCGCGAGCAACTCGCCGTTGTGCAACACGATGATCCTGTCGGCGAGCGCGCGCACGACATCCATCTTGTGCTCGACCAGCAGAACGGTCTTGGTCGGGTCGCGCTTGATCTCCGCGATCAGCTCCAGCACATCAGGGGCGTGATCCAGCGACATGCCCGCGGTCGGTTCGTCGAACATGTAGATATCGGGCTCCATCGCCATCAGCATGGCGACCTCCAGCTTGCGCTGATCCCCGTGGGGCAGGGCTGCGGCCGGGAGATGCGCGACGGCGGAGAGCTTTGCCGCCTCGAGATAGCGTTCGGCGCGCGCGGTCAGCTCTGTCAGGCTTTCGACCCGGACAAGCAGCCGCCAACCGTCGCCGGAATGCGCCTGAACCGCGAGGCGGATGTTTTCCAGCACGGAGAGCTGTGGAAACAGGTTGGTCAGCTGGAAGGCCCGCCCGATCCCGTGCCGGGCGCGGGCCGAGGGCGCCATGCGGGTGATGTCGGTCCCGTCCTTCACCACGCGTCCGGCGCTGGCGGGCAACTGGCCCGAGATCAGGTTGAAATAGGTGGTCTTGCCCGCACCGTTGGGGCCGACGATCACGGTCAGCTCGCCGGGGGTGAAGGCGCAGGACACCGCGTTGACCGCGACATGGCCGCCGAAACGGATGGTGAGGTCTTCGGTAATCAGCGAAGGGTGGGACATGGGTCCGATCCTCTGGCGCCGGTCCTGGCCCCGGGACTGGATCCTGGGCACCGCCGGCAGACAGCAGGTTGAGGCCCCGGGCCGTCCGCCCGGGGCTGTCAGGCGTTCAGTTCGTGCGGCCGATGGGAATGTCCATCTCGTCCGCCTCGATGATGCGGACCTTCTCCGGGATCGCCCAGTCGACGTTGTCGTCCACGCGGATCTTGAAGTGCAGCATGGATTGCAGCGCCTGGTGATCTTCCGGACGGAAGGTCATCGTTCCCTTCGGCGTCTCCCAGGACATGCCTTCCATGGTCTCGATCAGCGTCTCGGTATCCCACTCCTCGGCCGTCTCTAGCGCCTTTACGACGGCGAGCGCGGCCGACATGCCGCCGGCGGTGAAGAAGTCGGGCGGACCGTCGAAGCGTTCCTGGTGGGTCTTTACCAGCCAGTCGTTGATCTCGTTATCGAACGCCTCGTAGTAGTAGTAGACGGCCCCTTCCATGCCCGGGAACCGCTTGTAGGTCGGCAGCACCGGCAGGATGTGTCCGCCCATCGAGATCTCGATGCCGTAGCGGGACGGGTCCATCGCCTGGATCTTGCCCGGCGCATCGCCGCCGCCCGCGATGTAGATCAGGATGACCTTGCGGCCGTCGAGGTCCTTGAGCGCGTTGAACATGCGCTCGGCCGCGGCGGTGAAGTCCGCGGTGCCCTGCGGGACGTATTCCTCGGCGACCACATTTGCGCCGGAACCGTCGAGCGCGGCCTTGAACGCGGTGATGCCGTCATGGCCGAAGGCGTAATCCTCCGCCAGCGTGGCGACGTGCAGGTTCTCGTCCGGCTGAAGCGCCAGCGCCTGCGCCTGCATGTCCATCGACGAGTTGCGCGAGGTCTTGAAGACGTAACGGTTGCTGTCCGGGCCGGTAAGGCTGTCGGCCACCGCCGGCTCCACGATGAGGATGCGCTCGTATTCCTCGGCAATCGGCAGCATGGCCTGCGTCACGCCGGAGGAGGTTGCCCCCACCGCCAGCAGCACCTCGTCGTCGCCATAGGCCTCGGCGAGGACGGCCCGCGCGATATCCGGCTTGAACTGCGTGTCCTTGTGGATGATCTCGATCTTCTTGCCCTTGACCTCGCCGGTGCCGCCGGTGGCGTATTCGATGCCAAGTTCGAACCCCGTCTGGGCCTGTTTCGAGAACGCCTCGAAGGCGTGGCCGGAAATTCCGTGAACGAGCGCGATCTTGACGGTGTCCTGGGCCCAGGCGCCGCCGGCCAGGCCAACCGTCAGCACGGCTGCGCCGAGCCGTTTCAGAATGGGTGTCATGGTTTCCTCCCTCATGACGATGCGGAAAGCAGCGGCGCGTTGCGCCATCCCCTCCGCTTGGATATCTTCCGATAAGCCTTACAGTCTCATGCGGAGGCGATCCGGAGCAATATCGTGGAAATACGTATCGACGAGTGCTACGAGACCGGCGCCTTCGCCGAGATGGCATTCTGGTTTGCGCCGATCGGGTTGGTGGTGACCGAAAACCGGGTCATCCGCGACTGCAACCGCGCTTTTGCCGAGATGTTCCAGTACGAGCGGGACGAATTGAAGGATCAGGTCTTTTCAATCCTCTACCCGACCAACGAAGAATTCGCGAACATCCGCCACCGGGGCGATTCCAGATTGATGGCAAAGAAGAGCTACTGGGACGAGCGGATCATGGCGCGGCGCGACGGCAGCCTCTTCTGGTGCCGGGTGCGGGGCCATTCCTTCACCCCGGAGGATCCGCTGATGCGCGCGGTCTGGAGTTTCGCCGACCTGTCGGAGATCCGGCCCTACAACGACCTGACCCGGCGCGAGCGCGAAATCGTGTCCTTTCTCGCGGACGGGCTGACCAGCAAGGAAATCGCGCTCAAGCTCGATCTTTCCTACCGGACGGTCGAGGTCTACCGCGCCAAGCTGCTCAAGAAGTTCGGCGTGGTCAACACGAGCGCGCTCTTCCAGGCGCTGGGCGACATCGACGCCGATCACATCGTCCAGCGCGACTGATGCCCGTCCGCCGCACACGCGGGACGGAGTGGCCGGGCAAGGGGCGCTTATCGCTTGGCACAACCTTTCCGGTATGCGTAAGGTCGGAGTCGGGCCCGGGCCGCCGGGCCTTTGGCTTGCCATGTTACGACAACGACACGATAAAGGCGCAATGACCAGACCCATTCTCCGCATCGCTCTTCTCTGTTTCGGCCTCGCCGCGCTGGCGGCCTGCACGCCCGCAACCGAGGACAGCCTGACCTCCTCCGCTCCGCTGGAGCCTTACGGGGCGATCATCGACGGGGACATCACGATCCCCGCTGTCGATCGCTTCTACCTCCAGGAACCGAACCGGCGCACGGAAGTCGCCTATGACGGGCCGGAGGCGCCGGGCACCATCGTCGTCGATCCCTTTGCCAAGTTCCTCTACTATGTCGAGGAGGAGGGTCGGGCGACACGCTATCCGGTCGCCGTGGGGCGCGAGGGGCGCGGATTCCGCGGACGCGCCACGATCGAGCTCAAGCGGGACTGGCCGGGCTGGACGCCGACGGCAAACATGCTGCGGACCGAACCGGAGATCTACGGACCCTTCCGGCGCGGCATTCCGGGCGGGGTGGCGAGCCCGCTGGGCGCGCGGGCGCTCTATCTCTACCGTGGCGGACGGGACACCCGGTACCGCATCCACGGCACCAATGACCTGACCTCGATCGGGAACGCCACGACTGCCGGGTGCATCCGGCTCTTCAACCAGGACGTCATCCACCTGGCCGAGCGGGCGCCGCTCGGGACGCAGGTGGTGGTGCGGACCTACGAGGAATCCGTCGCGGCGGAAGGCGAAGCGATGGCGAATCGCGGCGAGGTGCTGCCGCCCAAGATCGTGGATCCGGACGTGGTCTATGCCGCAGTGGAGGCGGAGAAGGCCCGCCGCGCGGAATCCGAATAGGCCGCACGCGCCGCAACAAGAGCTGGCAGAAAAAAGGGCGGCAGAATCCAGCCGCCCTTTTTCATTCCGGTGCCGCCCCTTTCAGAGCGCCACGCAGATCATTTCGCGCGATTCCGAAGTCGCCAGCCGATAGCCGCCCGGGCAGGTCGCATTGCCGATCTTGTCGTAGATGGGATCGGTCTGGATCGGCGCGTTCTGTTTGTTTCCGCAGGCCGAGAGGGCGACGGCAAAGGCGGAAAGAGCGATGAATTTGCGTGTCATATCATATTCCTTCCTGTTCCGAATGAAACGTTCGAACTCCCTTCCAGTGTAACCCTGCCATGACCCTGGGCAAAGGAATTCGGGCCTGCCCGACGGCTTTTGGACGCAAATCGCGCCGCTTGGAAAACCGCGCGGATCATCCTGTGTCCAACGCCCTGAATCGGAGGTCTTTGTTGCCAAATCGTGTCGAATTCGATGCGCATGACAGGCCCGGATTAACCCGCTTTTAAGCGCCCTCGCGCACTTGTTTCGGTGGGGGCTCGGAAACGAGTGTGAGTGAATGGTACTGGTGCAAGCGACTGCCGTATCCGGCGGTCTGGTGGGAAATGCCGTATCCCAGAAACTTCTCGGCACGAACATGCTGTTTCACAGCGATCGAACAACGGAAGAGGGTACATTCTGCGATGTGATCGACCGGATCGGAGTGACTTCGATCCGTTATCCCGGTGGCACGGTCACCGAGGAATACTTCGACATCACCAATCCGGACGCACGCGTCCAGAGCAACATCATGGACATCCTGTCCGGGGCGCAGAACGTCAGGACCAAGGAGGTCACGACACTCAGCGAGTATGTGGCCTATGCCTGCGAGAAGGGCGGCGTTCCGAGTCTCGTTCTGCCGACCTATCGGTATTTCGACGAGGCGACGGGCACGGTGCGCGAAACGGCGGAGGCAGACTTCCGCGGCTTCATCCGGGAGTTGCTGTCCGATCACTACGGTGAGGTCGGCGAGGTCGTGATTGAACTGGGCAACGAGTGGTATCAGAACCGCTTCGACTGGACCCTTGAGGAATTCGGCCGGCTCCAGATGCAGATCGCGAGCTGGATCGATGACGAGGCCAGCGCGATGGGCCTGCGCGGCGACGTGACCCTGCTGGTGCAGGCCGGGCGTTCGGAAGCCGACAACACCTCGCTTGCCTCGCATTTCGGCGGGCCGGGTGCGCCGCAGGTCGATGGTGTGCTGACCCACATCTACGCGACGAATTCGAAGGGCAACACGATGGGCATGGGCGGCTCCATCGGCCGGCGGCTCGACGAGATCCACGACGCCTGGGGGCCCGTGATCGGCGAGGATTTCGAGCTTGCCGTGACCGAGTGGAACGTCGGTGAGAACGGCGAGGAGACGAACCTCATCAACGGCATCATGCGATCCGCACCCCTGCTGCGGGTCTATGCGGAGATGCTTCAGGGCGGCGTCGACATGGCGATGATCTGGTCTGCCCATACCAACGGACCGGCCGGGCTCAGCACCAGCGGCGGCGGGGGCAGCGACCTGTCGCCGACCGGCTATTTCTACAACATGCTGTCGCAAAGCACGAACGGGCTGCAGCTTGTCGATCCGGATGGGCAGTTCAAGCTGTCCGACGGCGCCGGCAATGCGCTGGGCTACACCTACAGCTTTGCCGGTCAGGGCCGTTCGGTCACCTATTTCGCATCCGGTGTGGACGCGGCCTTCACGCTGCAGGCCAGCATGGCGGGACATTACAGCCAGGGCGCCTACGTCTATGCGCGCATCCTCGATGTGGCACCGGGCGACGTGGCGCAGGACTACTGGTCCGGGGCGGCCGTCACCTACCAGACGAACCTGTCCTTCGGTGGCGGGGCGCAGCGGATCTTCGAGGCGACACTGAACCCATACCAGATGGTCGAGTTGCACATCGTCCAGGGGCAGGGTGTGACCCTGTCGGGCGACGACCTCAACTACATCGCGGACGAGCTCACGGGGACGTTTTTCGACGACACGATCGAAGGGTACGGCGGTAACGACCGGCTCCGCGGGCGCAATGGCGACGACTGGATCGATGGCGGGTCCGGACGTGACATCCTCCAAGGGGATTGGGGCGCGGACACGCTGATCGGCGGCGATGGGGACGATTTCCTCTACGGTGGTCGCGGCGATGACCTGATGTACGGCGGCGATGGCAGCGACGTCTTGCGGGGCAATCTCAACGACGACGAGATGCACGGTGGGGCCGGTGTCGACTTCCTGTTCGGCGGTGGCGGAAACGACATCCTGAACGGTGACGACGATCGCGACTACCTGCGGGGTCAGAACGGCAACGACAGGCTCGACGGCGGAACGGGCGCAGACAGTCTGCACGGTGGCGGGGGACAGGACGTGTTCGTGTTCCGGAACTCCGGCTACGGCTACGATCGCGTTCGGGACTACGAGATCGGTCAGGACAGCATCGACTTCACCGATTTCGCGTTCGACAACCTGCAGCAGGTTCGTGTCCTGACCTCGGAAACGGACTACGGGCTCAAGATCAACTTCGGCGACGGCAATGTGCTGCTGATCGAAGACCTCGTGCTCGCCCAGTTCGACGACATCACCTTCCTGCTGTGATCGCGGTCAGGTGCCGGACGGCTTGTCGAAGAAGCTCCAGCAGTTCGCGAATTGCGGAATGTCGATGCCGTGCACGATGCGGCTGTGGTCCATGCGGCTGAACGCGGAATGCGCCGCCTTCAGCCGCAGCATGAATTCCTGCACCACCCGGCCCGCGCGGTCGTCGCCCGCCGCGATTTCCAGCAGCAGCGCATTGGTGTTCAGCATCAGGTCGGTGCCGCCCAGTCTGAAGCGGTCGAGCCCGTTGAACCCGTTCTTGGTCGCCGGCACGGTGTGGGGATAGGTGCTGTCCGGCGGCAACCCGTCGAGCGCGCGTTCGGCTTCGTAGAGTTTCAGCGTGTTGGCGAAGAAATACGCGCCGGCGCCGATCACTCGCTGCGCCTCGTTCGTTCCGTGGTCCATGAACGTCTGGAAAGAGGAGATCAGCCATCGCGTGGGCAGCAGCCCCAACAGCAACGCATGTTCCTCCGCCCAGAGTCGCTGGAACAGGATGGACGCATGCGCGGTGTGGTCCGTGTTGCGGCGCAGGTAGCTGATGGTCATCGCCAGCAGCCGGCAGGTCTCCGGCAGGCCGCGAAAGCGGTAGGCGAGAATGCGCGCCTGGTTTTCCATGTTGTGTCGTCCGCCTTCGGGGAACTCCTCCGACGCCTCCACGATGCGGGTCCGGAATCGGACCAGGTCGCCTTGAGGATCGGGCAGCAGGTTCGGCTGCTCCTGCGCGATCACCCGTTTCTCCACACGCGACCAGAGCCCGGCCAGGTCCGGCGACAACCAGTCGGGACGGGCGACCGCATCAGGCGGCACCGCAGCGGGCTCGCCTTGGGGTTCGGCCACCGCCCCGTTCGTCAGCAGGTTCTTCGCGTTCCGCTTGGCTTCCGTCGAGGCGCTCGAGCCGTTGATCTGCTCCATCAGCCGGACAATTGCGTCGGACGGGGCCGCGTTGGGCCGGGGAGTGTCGGCGGGTGTCGTGAAGAGGCCGGTTTCCCCCGTGACCGCGTCGAGCAGCGCCGTCACCGCGGAAAATTCCGGCCCCTCGTGATACGCAATCTCCACGAAATCGGCGCCCAGCCTCGTGCGGGGCTTTTGCAGCGTCTCGTCCCAGAGCTCTTCGATGCCGTTGAGAAAGGTCCGGTAGCCGTCGAAGGACCGGAACTTCAAGCGGTGCTTCAAAAGCTGGACATAAGCGCTGCGAAGCCACGCCTCGGGCTTGCGGCAAAAGAAATAGAACCGGACCCTGCACCCCGGAAAGGCATCTTGAAGCACGTTCAGGTTCTGCCAGAGCCGGGGGTAGATCCGTCGTCTGGCCGTACGTCCCGGCAGGTCGCCGGCGAAATCCTCCGACGAGATCAGGCAGTCACCCGGGACCGCGTCACAGATCGCTGCGAGTTCCGCGGAACACCGCGAAACGCCCTCTTCGTCCCGGTTCAGCAAGGCCTTGGCCAGGTCCCGGACCTGCGGGCCCTGGATCGGTGTCACGCCGCAGGTCTTCGATATCTGCGCCGCATGGGTGCGAAGCGCGTGCTGAATCGCGGTGGAGCCGGTCTTGTGCGGGCCGATATGGATGTGGATGGTCTTGCGCCGCGTGGCATCGGCCGTCACGTTCCGTCTCCTCCAGCGCAGTGGGGATCCCGCGATGCATTGCACCAACCAGAGCGGCGTAAACGGCTCGGGGCGACGGTCGGGAAGACCGGGCACCCCGCAACTCCGCAACAGGCGGGACCTTGGTTCGCTGGCGAGACTACATGAGGGCTGATAGGCGATTCAACGCGGAAATCCGGGTCGATCGCGTGACCGGAGGGCCGTCAGCCGGCAGCGGCGCGCCGATCGAGGTCCCGCGGGGCAGGAAGCTCGCAGAACTTGCGCATCACCGCGAGTTCCCAGATGCGGTCCACGATCCGTTCGCTCAGCGCGCTGTCGGGAACGATGCCGGAATAACTCACGATCAGGCCGATCACGCCCGCGGGGTCGGCGATGTCGCGCTCCAGCGGCGGCATCAGGAAGGCCTCGTCCACGATTCGCGCGCGCATCCCGTCCGATCCGGTTCCCCGGACAATATCGAGATGGAAGCTCAGCCCGTTCAATTCGATCAACATGCGCCATGACCCATTTGTGACGGTCCCAGACTAGGGACCAGTGGTTATCAGCCGTTGAAGGATCGCCCGCGCACCAACGCGAATCCGCGGCGCATTCGACTCGAATTCTCCGCAGTTCAGCTCAGGTAGTCGATGATCGGACAGTCCGGGCGGTCGTCGCCGTGGCAGGCCCGGACCAGGTGGGCCAGCTCGTCATGCAGCGACTGAAGCTCGCGCTGCTTCTCGCGGATCTCTTCAAGCCGTTTCGCGGCGATTCGCTTCACGTCCGCGCTTGATCGGTGCTGGTCGGTATAGAGGCCCAGCAACTCCCGGCAGTCCGGAATCGAGAAGCCGAAATCGCGCGCCCGGCGGATGAAGATGAGCTTGCGGATCGATGTGTCGTCGTAACTGCGATACCCGGATTCGGTGCGTCCGGCGGGCGCGACCAGGCCGATATCCGCATAATACCGCACCGTCTTGGTGGGCAGTCCCGCGGCGCGGGCGGCGGCGGAGATGTTCATGGCGGCTGACCTTCCTGCTGCTGGAATCCATCAAACCGGACAGGCCGGACCGACGCAAGCCCGCCGCGTGCCGCCGCGCGCAAAGACCGCTGTTCCCTCGCCCGCGATTGCGCTTTAGACCAAGGGCATGAAGATCACCGCACGCTGTCACCCCGCCCTCAAGGATCTCCTCCCCGAACCGGTGCCCGCGCGCTCCTGTCTGCCCGACTGGTTGGCCGCGATGCCCGGCGACGTTGACGCGGACAGCATGGGCGGGGCAAGCGTCCGCACGCTCAAGCACTGTCCGCCGCTGATCGACGCGCTGCGCCTGGGCGTGATGATCCTGTGTCCCACGGACATCCACGTGGACGGCGAGAACATTTCCTGGGACTGGGATGTGCCGCACGACCCCAGCTTCACGTTGTCCCGCGCCCCGGTGGGCATTCACGTTCCGGAACAGGCGAAAGGCAGTGCGCACGAGAATGGCGGCGATCTTTTCATCAAGTTCGTGAATTACTGGGCGCTGGAGGTGCCGGAGGGGTGGTCGATCCTGTTCCATCATCCGGCCGGCTACCCCGACCTGCCGTTCACCACGCTCTCCGGTGTGGTCGACTGCGACCGCTTCGCGCTGGGCCACGTGCATTTTCCGGCGGTACTGGCACCCGGGTTCACCGGCGTGATCCGCAAGGGCACGCCGATCGTGCAATGCGTGCCGGTGCAACGCGATGTCGGACTGGACGTGCAGGTGATGTCGGAGGAGCAGGTGGCGGAAAGCGCTGCGATTTCCGAACGGATCGGGCAGGATCCGGGCGTCTACCGCAAGGAGTTTCGCCGGTAACCGCGCACGTCACACCCGCCGCGGGATCGACCCGCGCGCGGTCCGCACCATCATCCGCAACGCAAGCGGCCGGCGTTCGGGCTGGGCGAGAACCTCGTCCAGCATTTCCCGCGCCGAATTGCGACGCTGTTCCGCGGCGCAACGATAGAGCATCATGACCGCCTCGTCGTCGTCCTGCCCTGCGTAGATCGCTTCGGCCTTCTCCCAAAGCCCCAACTGCATGGCGACGCGCCCGATATTGCGCGGGGCAAAGCGGTCGGACGGGTCCAGCTTCGCCGCTTTTTCCAGCACGGGCAACGCACCGTCCAGGTCGCCCGTGTCCATCATCATCCGGCCCATCTCCGCCCATGCGGGCGCATAGCCCGGTTTCAGGGCCGCGGCGCGCTTGAAGAACGTGATCGCCTGCGCCTTGCGCCCCTGCGCCTCGAGCACCTTGCCGAGGTTGAAATGAACCTCCGCCGGCGCCCGCTTGTTCTTTGCCGCCTTGCGGAGCAGGCGTTCGGCTGTGCCCCAGTCCTTGGCGGCGAAAAGCTTGGGCAGGTCGGCGAGCGTGGCCATTGCGTTCCTCGGATCTCGCGCGCCAGAGTAACCCCGCGACGGGCGGAGGCAAGTCCCCGGGCAGCAGCTCCGGCGTCAGGACTCGTAGGTCGGGTGGAAGCGGCCCGCGGGCGACAGCGTGAAGATCTCGCAGCCGTCGGCGGTGATGCCCACCGAATGCTCGAACTGGGCAGAAAGCGACTTGTCGCGGGTCACGGCGGTCCAGTCGTCGGACAGCGTCTTGGTCTCTGGCCGGCCGAGGTTCACCATCGGCTCGATGGTGAAGAACATGCCTTCCTCGAGCATCGGGCCGGTGCCCGGCTTGCCATAATGCAGGACATTCGGCGGGGCGTGGAACACCTGGCCCAACCCGTGGCCACAGAAATCGCGCACCACAGACATGCGGTGGCTTTCGACGAAGGACTGGATCGCGTGCCCGATATCGCCGAACGTGTTGCCGGGCCGTGCGGCCTCGATCCCCAGCATCAGCGCGTCATGGGTCACCTCGATCAGGCGCTCCGCCTTGCGGGCCAGCTTGCCCGCCACGTACATCCGGCTGGTGTCGCCGTACCAGCCATCGACGATCACGGTCACGTCGATGTTGAGGATATCGCCGTCCTTGAGCTTCTTGTCGCCGGGGATGCCGTGGCAGACCACGTGGTTCACGCTGATGCAGGAGGCGTGCTGATACCCCTTGTAGCCGATGGTGGCAGAGGTCGCGCCGGCGGCGTTGACCTGCGCCTCGATCAGGCGGTCGAGTTCACCGGTGGTCTGACCGGGAAAGACATGCGGCGCGATATCGTCCAGGATCTGTGCGGCGAGTGCCCCGGCCTTGCGCATGCCGGGAAAGTCCGCCTGCGAGTAGAGGCGGATACCGTCTTTCGTCACGCGTCCCGGTACATTCTGCTTCAAGATACACTCCTAGGTAGTGGCGGCGTCATTTTGCGACAGCGGTTCTTCGGAGTCAAAGCCGAAACTGTAAAGGATTGCCCACGGTTATCCCCTGCGGGCTGATATTTGTCCCCAGGGCCAGGACGTCAACCCCGGCATCCATCGCCTGGCGGAAGGCGGCGAGATAGGCGGGATCGATATCGCCCGCCAGCGTCACGTCCGTGCAATCGGTGCGCTGCACGAGGAACAGCATGACCGCCCGCTGCCCGGTTTGCGCCAGGGCGGCAAGGTCCTGAAGGTGCTTTCTGCCCCGCGCGGTCACGCTGTCGGGGAACT
>CBDUPF010000030.1:0-20111 GCA_965369035.1 uncultured Aliishimia sp. | reverse complement strand
GATCTTTGGTGCAACGCGGTGAGTCGGTCGGCGGCGGCGAGTTTCCAGTCTTCGGGCGTGCCGAAGATCTGACCTCGGGAAATCGACTTGATCTCGGCCAGGATGAGCTGGATGCCACCCTTGTCCAGCGCGTCGAGCGCCCCGTCCGGCAACCCGCCCATGACGATGCTGTCGATGATCGGACCTTCGAGAACCAGCCATAGCAGGATGATCGTCAGAACCGGAACCAGCACCAGGAGGCTGGAGAACAGTCCATGATAGGACGTCATCGAGTGCATCCGCACTCCGTTCTGGTGGATCGTTTGCGCGGCATGGCGATTGAGGATGTATCCGGCAATCGCCGCCGTCAGCAGCAGGAGAAATGCGAAGGTCGTCATGGGGGCGCCTTGTCAAACGGTGTCCCCGGGCGGCAGGGTGCTGCCCGGGTTCGATGTCTTGATGGCCTGAAGCCAGGGCCTCGGCCGACCGGGCATCAGGATTCCGGAGACGACATCGGTGCCGCGTCGAGAACCGCATCCTGCAGTTCCGAGCGGCGCTCGTCCGAAAGCGGCACCAGACCACGCTCGGACAGGTACCCGCCCGGCTCCAACGCGTCGTCCGACATGTATTCGTCCAGGAACTCGTTCAGGTTCGGAATGACACCCCGGTGCGCGTTCTTTACGTAGAAATAGAGCGGGCGGGACACCGGGTAGGACTTGTCGGCGATCGTATCCGTGCTCGGTTCTACGCCTTCGATGGAAATCGCCTTCAGCTTGTCGAGGTTCTCGTAGAGAAACGAGTATCCGAAGATGCCCAGGGCGTTCGGGTCCGCTTCCAGACGCTGAACGATCAGGTTGTCGTTCTCGCCGGCCTCGACGAAGGGGCCGTCGGTCCGCATGCGCGAGCAGTTTTCCTTGACCCAGTCGCCATCGAAGCCACCGTCATGGACATAGGCCAGTTCTTCGCAGCCGGCATGCATCGCCAGTTCGACGAAGGCGTCGCGCGTGCCGGATGTCGGGGGAGGACCGTAGGCGAGGATTTCAACGGCCGGCAGGTCGGGGTTGATCTCGTTCCACATGGTATAAGGGTTGTCCTTCCACTCACCCTCGACCGGCACCTGTGCGCCAAGGGCGAGGTAGATTTCGCCAAGCGTCAGGTCCCAGTCTTTACCGTTTTCGCGCGAGATGGCGATCGACAGGCCGTCGAATCCGATCAGGGCTTCGGAGATATCGGTCACGCCGTTCTTCTGGCAGAGTTCGTATTCCGAAGGTTTCATGGCGCGCGATGCGCCGGTGATGTCGGGATGCTGCTCGCCGATGCCTTCGCAGAAGATCTTCATGCCACCGCCGGTGCCGGTCGATTCGACGATGGGCGACGGCGCGCCGGTGAGGTTCGCAAACTGTTCGGCAACGGCCTGGGTATAGGGAAACACGGTGGACGAGCCGACGATCCGGATTTCATCGCGCGCAGCGGCGGCAGTCGCAGATACGGCTGCAATGGCCAATGCGGATGTTGTGACTTTTGCGAAGGACATGACGTCTCCTGTCAATTCGGTTTTCAACGATCACCTTCATGATGATCCTGGCCGCGGGTCTAGGGGCGCCGCACAATAGTTTTGTGACACTTGTGTAACGGTTTCATGACAGGTCAGGTTGACGTCGGGGGATCCGGTTCCGGCAGCGGGTGGCAGGGCAGAATGACCGTGAAAACAGCCCCTTGGCCAATCTCGCTTTCGACGCGCAGCCGCCCGCGGTGCCGGTTGATGATATGCTTCACGATCGCGAGGCCCAGCCCGGTACCGCCCAGTTCGCGGCTGCGATGACTGTCCACGCGATAGAATCGCTCGGTCAGGCGCGGGAGGTGTACCGGGTCGATGCCCGGGCCGTAGTCGATCACCATCACCCGTGCGCTGGGACCTCGGAGCGCCGGGTCGCGCGCGACATAGGACAGCCGCACCGTCACGCGCCCCCCGGCGCGGCCGTATTTGATCGCGTTCTCGACAAGGTTGGTAAAGACCTGCTTCAACTGGTCGATGTCGGCGGTGACCCGCACCGGAACATTGCCGAAACTCGGCTCCAGCGTCACCCCGGCCTCGTCCGCCACCGGACGCAGCGAATGGAGGGTGGAGCGCAGGACATCGGTCAGCATCACCTCCTCGGTCGGACGGACGCGTTCATTGTCCTCCACCCGGCTCAGCGATAGCAGGTCACCCACCAGCCGGTTCATGCGGTTGGCTTCGCCTTCCATGATGTCGAGGAATCGGTCACGAGCCTTGGCATCGTCTCTGGCCGCCCCGCGCAGGGTCTCGATGAATCCCATCAGCGCCGTCAGCGGCGTGCGCAGTTCATGGCTGACATTCGCGACGAAATCGCGCCGCATCTGGCCGGCCTGCTCCAGATGCGTGATATCCTCGAAACACACCAGAACCGCGCCCGCGTCCCGTGACCCGACCCCGTCGATGAATCGGCAGGACACCTTGAAATTCGTGTCCTGCGCCCCGTCGCTGTGCAGGAAATGCGCGACGCGCGGGCTGGCATCGCGCAAGCACGCCTCGACGGCGTCCAGCAACGACGGCTGGCGCAGCATCGTGACGAAATTTCTGTCCACGATGCCGCTGCCCAACAGGCTCAGTGCGTCGGAATTCGCCGCGATGACGCGTTCGGACCGGTCGACCATCAGCGCGGGAAGCGGCAGGGCCTCCAGGAAACGCGCCGGAACCAAGGGTCAGACCGCGCCTGCCGCCGCGACAGCGCGCGTGAAGACCTCGCAAAGCGCATCCGGGTCTTCGAGCCCCACGGAAATGCGGAAGAAGCCTTCGCTGATCCCTTGTGCGGCGCGCGACTCGGGCGACTGCGCGCGGTGCGACGACGAGGCGGGATGAGAGAGCGATGTGCCCACATCGCCAAGTGTCGGCGCGAAGGCCACGCCCTCGGCGGCCAGCGTCAGCGCGTTGGCGGCCGCGCGGGTCGGTGCCACCTCGAAAGAGACCATGTTGCCGCCCTGCCCGCCCAGCAATTGCGTCGCGCGGGCGTGGTCGGGATGATCCTCGCGGCCCGGGTAGATCACGCGGCGCACGCCATGCAGCCCGGCCAGGTGATCGGCCAGGCGCGCGGCGGTGGCCTGGGCCCGGGCAAAGCGCAGATCGAAACTCAACAACCCGCGTTCGGCCAGCCAGCAATCGAAGGGGCTGCCGATCATCCCGGTCGTCACGGTGAAGACACTGAGCCGTTCGGCATGTGCGGGAGCCTTCGCGGAGACATAGCCCAGCAGGACGTCCGAATGCCCGCCAAGCAGCTTGGTCACCGAGTGGATCACGAAATCGGCGCCATGGTCGAAGGGCCGGAATGCGGCCGGTGTGGTGAACGTGTTGTCGACCGCCACCAGAACGCCGCGTTCCTGCGCGAGCGCAACGACCCGGTCCACATCCGCGATGCGCAGCGTGGGGTTGGAGACGACCTCCAGCAGAATCAGCTTCGTCTCCGGCCGCAGCGCGGCGGCGACGGCATCCACATCGGTGGTATCGACCAGCGAGGTCGCGATACCGAGTCGCGGCAGGTCCTCGGCCATCAGCCGCAGCGAGCGGCCATAAAGCTGGCTTCCGCCCAGGACGTGATCGCCGGCGGAAACGCAGCCCAGCAGCACAGCGGACACCGCCGCCATTCCCGATCCGGTAATGACGCCCGGGGTCGGTGCGCCCTCCATCCGGTCGATCCGTGCTGCCACCACATCGGCGTTGGGATGCCCCTCCCGGCTGTAGGTGTAGCCTGCGAGTTGTCCATCATACTGCGCATCGAGCATGTCCGGCGTATCGGACGAATGCACGACCGAAGGTGTCAGCGGCGTTACGACGGGACGCGAGACACTTTCGAGCGGCAGGTCCGGGCGGATGAGAGTTCCCTTGCGATTTCGCATCAGAGCGCCCTCAGATCGCTGCGAAAGCGCCGCATGTTTTCCTGGTAATGCAGCGCGCTCGCCTTCAAACCCGTGATCGCCGCCGCGTCCAGTTGCCGGATCACCTTGCCCGGCGCACCCATCACGAGGCTGCCGTCCGGTATCTCCTTGCCCTCGGTGATCAGCGCCCCCGCCCCGATCAGGCAGTTGTCACCGATCTTCGCGCCATTGAGAACCGTGGCCCCCATTCCGATCAGCGAATTCGTCCCGATGGTACAGCCGTGCAGCATCACCTTGTGCCCGATGGTACAGCCCGGCCCGATAGTCAGGGGAAAACCCATGTCGGTGTGAAAGACGCAGTTCTCCTGCACGTTCGATCCCGCACCCACCGTGATGCGTTCGTTGTCCCCGCGCAGGGTCGAGCAGAACCAGACCGACGCGCCCTCCTCCAGCACCACGTCGCCGATCAGGTTGGCATCGGGTGCGGCCCAGGTGTCCTCGTGAAGCTGCGGGCGCCGGTCGCCCAGGGCATAAAGTGTCATTGCAGGTCCTCGAACTCGGATTGCAGCCGACGTACATGATCCGTCAGTTCCGGCTGCTGGATGCGGCGCAGACGTGTCGCCGAGATGATGGTGCGCAACTGTGCTTCGGTGGTGTCCAGATCGTCGTTGATCAGCACGTAATCGTAGGCCGACCAATGGCTGATCTCGTCCCAGCTCTTGGCCATGCGCCGGGCAACGGTGGCCGCGCTGTCCTGACCGCGGGCGATCAGACGACGGTGAAGCTCGGTAATGGACGGCGGGAGCAGGAAGATCGACAGCACATGCGGTGCCAGCGCGGAATTCGCGATCTGCTGCGCCCCCTGCCAGTCGATGTCGAAGAGCACGTCGCGACCGGCGTCGATGGCTTCTTCCACCGGCTTGCGCGGAGAGCCGTAGAAATGGCCGAATACATGCGCGTGCTCGAGCATGTCGCCATCGACCACCATCTGCTTGAACTGCGTCTCGGATACGAAGTGATACTCGCGCCCGTCTTCTTCGCCCGGCCGCGGCGCGCGGGTCGTGGCGGAGACGGAAAAGATGACATCCGGGTCCCAGGCGCGCAGGCGGCCCGCCAGGGTGGACTTGCCCGCGCCCGATGGCGAGGACAGGATGATCAGAAGGCCGCGGCGCCGTGTCATGGCTTACTCCACATTCTGGACCTGTTCACGCATCTGGTCGATCACGACCTTCAACGCGAGCCCCTGTTCGGTCAACGACTTCATCTGCGCCTTGGAACAGAGCGTGTTGGCCTCGCGATTGAACTCCTGCATCAGGAAGTCGAGCTTGCGCCCGACGGCGCCGCCGGTCTCCAGCAGGTCGCGTGCCGCGGCGACATGGGCGCGCAGGCGGTCGATCTCCTCGGTCACGTCCGATTTGACTGCAAGTAGCGCCAGTTCCTGCGCCACGCGGTTTTCGTCGATGTCGCCGACGTTCTGCATGACCTTCTCCAGGTTGCGGCGCAGAGCCTCCGCCGCCTCGTCCCGGCGTGTCTCCAGCAGCGCTGCGGCGGTTTCGGTCAACTCCGCCACCTCGGACAGCTGTGCGTCGAGGACCTGGCGCAAGGCCGCGCCTTCGCGCTGCCGCATTTCGGAAAAAGCCGACACGAGGTCCGGCAACTCCGCTTCCAGTGCGGCTTTCAGCGCGCCGGTATCCTCTTCTTCGGCCACCGGTTCCATCATCCCGCGCAGGCCCACGATTTCGGCGGCAGTGGACGGTGCCAGGGTCAGACCCGCTTCCCGCGCCCGTACCTCGACCTCTGCCATGGCCGCGAGGATCCGACCCACCTGGCCCGAGTTCAACTGCAGATCTCCGTCCGATGCGTCGCGCTGCACCCGCAGGCTCAATGTCACGCTTCCACGCGCGGCAGCCTTGGCAAGGATTGCGCGGAGGCTGGCCTCGAGACCGTCGATCCAGTCGGGCACCCGCAGTCGAATGTCGAGCCCGCGCCCGTTGACCGACCGCAACTCCCAGGACCACCGGTAGTCCGCCGCAGCGCCCTGCCCCGCAGCATAACCGGTCATCGATTTGATCATGTGCGGCGCCCCCCGGAACTTTCCCTTTCGCATGGACCAATCCCGTGCCAGCTTCAACCCCCGAGGCCCTTGGCATCGGCATCGATTTCGGGGCATATTTAGTTCAACTTTTACGTTAACCTTTTGGAAATAATGTGGCCGACATGTGCTGCGCACGTGTTATTAACAAATTGTAAATACTGTTGCGGGACCTCATCTTCATGGTGGGTAACAGGGTGAGTGAGGTCCAACCCATATTGTAGGTGAGTGAAGAATGGATCGGATCGGGGACATGGACAGATCGCAGAACGACGGCCCGGTGGTGGACATTACCGACCGGCAGACGCGTGTACACTTCGCGCCCCTGGCGCAGATCGAGGGCTACTGGAACGCGCTTCGCGGGTCGCGGCTGCTTCCGCTCCGGTCCGAGATCGATCCGCGTGGATTGAAGGGCGCTCTGGAATACTGCTTCGTCCTCGAACGCATCGCACCCGGTCTGGCACGGCTCCGCGTGGCCGGTTCGCACCTTGGCGATCTGATGGGCATGGAAGTGCGCGGCATGCCGATCTCCTCGTTTCTGACCGGAAACGCCCGCCAGGAATTCGGCGAGATGCTGGAAGAGGTGTTCGAGACGCCGGCGACCGCATCCATCATGCTCAGCGCGGAAACCGGCTTTGGCCGTCCGCCGCTCCGGGCGCGGATGATCCTGATGCCGGTTCGCAGCGATCTTGGCGACACCAGCCGGGTTCTGGGCGGTTTCATGACCGAAGGCGATATCGGCCGGGTCCCGCGCCGTTTCAACGTCGACATGATCAAGCTGAACCCGATCGTCGCCCGCGAGATGCCAGAGGGCAGCACGCCCGCGCGGCTTGCCCCCGATGCCTTCCGGTCAGTTGACCTGGACCGGGCGAAAGACAGAGCCGATCGGTTTCGCCCCGCCCCCCCGAAGCGGGCCGCCCCCGCGATGGCGGAAGACGGCGCCAAGTTCGAACAGCCGATCCCCGGCGCGCCGTACCTGCGCGTGGTCAAGTAACCACCGCGGACATGCGGTCCGAAACATCAACGGCGGCACCTTTTCGGGCGCCGCCGTTTTTCGTGTCCACGCTTTGCAAGCGCGAAGGCAGATCCGTCAGGACGCGGCGCGCTTCCCCCGGTTCTCGCGGAAGCGGGTCAGTTCCTCGGCCACGAGGAAGGCCAGTTCAAGCGATTGGGACGCATTCAGACGCGGATCGCAGGCCGTGTGATAGCGGTCCGACAGGTCCTCGTCGGTTACCGCCCGCACTCCGCCGGTACATTCGGTCACATCGAGCCCCGTCATCTCGAAATGGACGCCACCGGGAATCGTGCCTTCCGCCTGGTGGATGGCAAAGAACTCGCGCACCTCGCGCAGGACGGAATCGAAGGGCCGTGTCTTGTAACCGGACGACGACTTGATCGTGTTGCCGTGCATCGGATCGCAGGACCAGACGACATTCGCGCCTTCCTCCTGGACCGCCTTGATGAGGCGCGGCAGGTTCTCGCCCACCTTTCCGGCGCCGAAACGCGCGATCAGCGTCAACCGGCCCTCTTCGTTCTCCGGATTCAGTTTGGCCATCAGCGCCTTGAGGTCGTCGGCCGTGGTGGTCGGGCCGCACTTCAGCCCGATCGGATTCTGCACCCCGCGCGCGAATTCGACATGGGCCCCGTCCGGCTGCCGCGTGCGGTCTCCGATCCAGATCATGTGCCCCGAGCCGGCCAGCCATTTGCCGGAGGTCGAATCGAGCCGTGTCAGCGCCTCCTCGTACTCCAGCAGCAGCCCTTCGTGGCTGGTATAGAAATCGACCGTGGAGAATTCATGCGTGGTGTTCGCGTCGATCCCGGCCGCGGCCATGAAGTCGATGCTGTCCTGGATGCGGTTGGCGATCTCGGAGTATTTCTGCATCTCCTCGGCATCGGTGTAGCCCAACGTCCAGCTATGGACCCGGTGCATGTCGGCAAACCCCCCGGTCGAAAAGGCCCGGAGCAGGTTCAGCGTCGCTGCCGCCTGCGTGTAGGCCTGCAACATCTTCCGCGGATCCGGGATCCGCGCCTCCGGCGTGAAGGCCAGCTCGTTGATGATGTCCCCGCGGTAGCTCGGCAGTTCCAGCTCGCCCTGCACCTCCGTCGGTGCGCTGCGCGGCTTGGCGAACTGGCCGGCCATGCGACCGACCTTGATGACCGGCACCTTGGCGCCATAGGTCAGAACCATCGCCATCTGCAGCATCACCTTGAAAGTGTCGCGGATCGCGTCGGCACTGAACTGCTCGAAGCTTTCGGCGCAGTCGCCGCCCTGAAGCAGGAAAGCCTCGCCCCGGCTCGCCGCGGCCAGTTCGGACTTCAGCTTGCGCGCCTCGCCCGCAAACACGAGCGGCGGATATTTTGCGAGTTGCGCCTCCACCTGCGACAGCAGGTCCGGGTCCGTATAGTCGGGCATCTGAACCCGCGGCTTGTTGCGCCAGTTGGTCTTGCTCCAATCGCTCATCGTCTTGCTCCGGGCCATGCGGCATCCCCTGCCGCTTTTGCGGCGTCCTCTATAACCGGCTCGCGGGAGAGTTGCCATAGTTCAAATGCGACACTTGACGTTGCAACACGAGCATGAGTTAAGTCGCTACTACTCCGAAATCCGAGGCGTCAAAGCGCCAGTTCGACCGCTCAGGCACGACACATGACCGTTCAGCGCGCAGCTACAAAGCCAAGCCAGAAATCCGGCCAGCCGCGCCGCTTCGTTTTCGTGCTGTTGCCGCAGTTCACGTTGCTCAGCTTCGCTTCGGCGCTCGATTGCCTGCGCATCGCGAACCGCGTGATCGGCCGCGAAGCCTACACCTGGAAGCTGGTGGGCGAAGGTGGCGGCGAGATGGCCTGTTCGGCTGGCACCGCTTTCAAGCTCGACGGGGACCTTGGCGATCTCGACCGCGACGATGTGGTCGTCATCTGCGGCGGCATCGATATCCAGCAGGCGACGACCAAAAGGCTGATGAACTGGCTTCGCCGCGAAGCCCGCAAGGGCCTGGCAATCGCCGGCCTCTGCACCGCCGCGCACGCCATGGCCAAGGCCGGGCTGCTCGACGGCAAGAAGGCCACGATCCACTGGGAGAACCAGGACAGTTTCAGCGAGGAGTTCGAGGAGGTCAGGCTGACCAAGTCGGTCTTCGTGGTGGACGGCAACCGGATGACGACGGCCGGCGGCACCTCCTCCATCGACCTCATGCTGAAGGTGATTGCCGACGACTACGGCGAGGAGGTGGCCAATTCGGTCGCCGACCAGCAGATCTACTCCTCCATCCGGACCGACCAGGACACGCAGCGGCTGTCGGTCCCGACCCGCATCGGCGTGCGGCACCCGAAGCTGAGCCAGGTCATCCAGATGATGGAAAACAACATCGAGGAGCCTATCTCGCCGTCGATCCTGGCGAAATACGTGGGCATGTCGACCCGGCAACTCGAGCGGCTGTTCCGGCGGTATCTCAACCGCTCGCCCAAACGCTACTACATGGAGTTGCGCCTCCAGAAGGCGCGCAACCTGCTGATGCAGACGGACATGAGCGTGATCAACGTCGCATTGGCCTGCGGGTTTGCGTCACCGTCGCATTTCTCCAAGTGCTACCGGGCGCATTACGACACAACGCCCTACCGCGAACGCGGAAGCCACGCGACGCGGCTGTCCATCTAGGCCCGGGTGGGGCGGCAGTCACCTGCCGCCGCCCGGACTACCTCAGATGCGTATCGAAGAACGCCAATGTGCGTTTCCACGACAGTTCGGCCGCTTCGGGGTCATAGCGTGGCGTGGTGTCGTTGTGGAAACCGTGATTGACCTCCGGGTAGAAGTGGACGGTGAACTCCTTCTGATGCGCCGCCAGCGCCTCCGAATAGGCCGGCCAGCCCGCGTTGATGCGATCGTCGAGCCCGGCGTAGTGGATCAGCAGCGGCGCCTTGATCGACGGCACGTCCTCGGCGACCGGTTGACGGCCATAGTAGGGCACGGAAGCTGCGAGATCCGGATAGGCCACGGCCAGCGCGTTGCATACACCGCCCCCATAGCAGAAGCCGACGCACCCGACCTTGCCGGTCGAACCCTCATGATCGCGAAGGTATTCGAACGCGGCGAAGAAATCCGCCATGAGCTTTGCCCCATCGAGGCTGCTTTGCATCTCGCGGCCCTCGTCGTCGTTGCCCGGATAACCGCCGAGCGGGGTGAGGCCGTCCGGCCCAAGCGCGAGGTAGCCGGCCTTGGCCACGCGGCGGACCACATCCTCGATGTAGGGGTTCAGCCCGCGGTTCTCGTGCACCACCAGAACGGCGGGCAGCGGACCGTCGGCACCCGCCGGTTTCGCCATCAACCCGCGGATCGTCCCGTGGCCGTCCGGGCTCTGGTATTCCACCGTCATCGTCTCGATATCCGGGTCATCCGGAGCGACCTGCTGGGCCAGCGCATAATTCGGCTGCAACTGTTCGAGGATCATGGCTCCGGTCACGCCCGCGGCGGTGTATCGGCCAGCCTGCGCCATGAATTCGCGCTTGGTGATCTTGCCGTGGACGTAGCCGTCGAAGATTTCGAGAATATGCGGGTCGAAATCGCTGGCCTTCTTTCGCGTTGTCTGAGTCATTCTTGCTCTCCCTGTGAAATGGTGGCTACGGCGTCATGCGGTAAACGGCGCCCTGGCCAACGGAAACGAACCAGATCGAACCGTCGGGCGCCTCGACGATGTCGCGCACCCGCTCGGTTTCGGCGGTCCGGATCTGTTGCTGCTCTTTCAGCGGGTCTCCGGAGAGCCGCGCGATATAGTCGAACTTGAGCGATCCGACGAAGATGTCGCCCCGCCATTCCGGCCAGAGCTTGCCGGAATAGACCATCAGCCCCGAGGGTGCAATCGAGGGATCCCAGTAATACGCGGGTTGTTCCATCCCCGGTTTGGACGTGCCTTCGCCGATCCGTTCGCCCGAGTAATGCACGCCGTAGGAAATGACCGGCCAGCCGTAGTTCGCGCCCTTGACGATGCGGTTCACCTCGTCGCCTCCGCGGGCTCCATGTTCGGATGTCCACAGTGTGCCGTCGAGGTCGAGCCCGGCACCTTGCTGATTGCGGTGTCCGTAAGACCAGATCTCCGGGCGCGCGCCCTCCACCCCGACAAAGGGGTTGTCCGCAGGGATCGTTCCGTCGCGATTCACGCGGATCACGGAGCCGTTGTGCCGGGACAGGTCCTGTGCGGATGGACGGTCGCCTCGGTCGCCGATGGTGAGAAACAGAGTGCCATCTTGCGCCTCCACCACGCGAGAGCCGAAATGCCGTCCGCCACGGCTGCCCGGCGCCATCTCGAAAAGGGTGCGGAGATTTTCGAGACGCGTGCCGTCTTCGCTGAGGCGTCCCACGGCCAGCGTCGTTCCACTGCCGCCCTGTTGCGGTTTCGAATAGGTCAGAAACACGTCACGGCTCTGCGCGAAATCGCGCGGCAATGTCACGTCGAGAAGCCCGCCCTGACCGACCGCGGCCACCTTTGGCACGCCCTTGACCAGATTTGCCCGATCCCTGTCGAACAGCGTCAGGCGCCCATCCCGCTCGGTCACCAGAAATCGCCCGTCAGGCAGGATATCGACAGCCCAAGGCTCCTCCAGCCCGGTCGCGACCGGCACGATTTCGAGCGCTCGGACAGAGCCCGGTACGACGACAAGCGATACGGCGACACAGACCGGAGCGATCCAGTTCTTGAACATTGCTGACCTCATTTTCCCGCAGGAGGAGAGGTAGGGTGCGAGTTTCATCATTCTACCGGATTCTCGTGCGGAATCTGCCGCTAAACACGCTTTTCTTTTGAAGAATCGCACAATACGCTGCGCTCAGAACAGTTGTACACAAACAGGGAGAACGAAATGAAGAAGTTGCTTTTGGCCGCTTCGGCCAGTGCGCTGATGGCCGGGTCCGCATTCGCGGCAAGCCATGGCACGGAGGTGAAGATCGGCATCATCCTGGGCTTCACGGGACCGATCGAATCCATCACCCCATCCATGGCCGACGGTGCCGAACTGGCGATGAAGGAAGTGACCGACAGCGGCCTGCTTCTGGACGGTGCCGCGGTGACGCCGGTTCGCGCGGACAGCACCTGCATCGACGCCGCTGCCGCCACCGCCGCCGCCGAGCGTCTGATCACCTCCGACGGGGTCAGCGGCATCGTGGGCGCGGACTGCTCCGGTGTGACCGGCGCGATTCTGACCAACGTGGCGGTTCCGAACGGCGTCGTCATGGTCTCGCCCTCGGCCACGTCGCCCGGCCTCAGCCACGGCAACAACGAGGACAACGGCCTGTTCTTCCGCACCGCCCCCTCCGACGCGCGTCAGGGCGTGGTGATCACGGAAATCCTGATGGATCTCGGTGTCAATGAAGTCGCCGTGACCTACACCAACAACGACTACGGCAAGGGTCTGGCCGACTCCTTCCAGGCCGCATTCGAAGCGGCCGGCGGCAAGGTCACGATCAATACCTCGCACGAGGACGGCAAGGCGGACTATTCCGCCGAAGTCGGCGCACTGGCATCGGCGGGCGGCGAGCGCCTCGTGGTGGCCGGGTATGTCGACCAGGGCGGCTCGGGCATCGTGCGCGCGGCGCTCGACTCCGGCGCCTTCGACACCTTCCACTTCCCCGACGGCATGGTCTCGCAAGCCCTGCTCGACAACTTCGGGACGGAGATCGATGGATCCTCCGGGGCGCACCCGAGCCCGTCCGAAGAGCTCGCGGCCTCCTTCGCGGATCTGGTCGGCGACGCGTTCGACTCCACCTCGCCCTTCACGCCGGAATCCTACGATGCCGCGGCGCTGATCATGCTGGCGATGCAGGCGGCGAATTCCAAGGACTCCAATGATTACAAAGACAAGATCATGGATGTTGCCAACGCCCCGGGAGAGAAGATCAACGTGGGCGAACTCGCCAAGGCTCTGCAGATCCTCAAGGATGGCGGCGATGTCGATTACGTCGGTGCGACCGGTGTGGAACTGATCGGCCCGGGCGAAGCGGCCGGCAACTACCGGGAAATCAGCTACGAAGGCGGCGAGGATGTGACCGCCGGCTATCGCTGACCCGCAAGAAGAAAACGAACAGCCTGGGAAGGGATTCTCGGGCTGTTTCAATACCATGAAGACCGCTTTGAAGGCGGCGCGGGGGACAGATGATCGTCGTTGACGACATTCACAAGCATTTTGGCGGATTTCACGCCGTGGACGGTGCGAACATGTCGATCCGGGAAGGGTCGATCACCGGGCTGATCGGGCCGAACGGTGCCGGGAAGACCACGCTGTTCAACGTGATCGCCGGGGTTCTCGCACCGACATCCGGCCGCGTGACCATGGGCGGGGAAGACATCACCGGCCTGCCGCCCCATACGCTGTTTCACAAGGGACTGCTGCGCACCTTCCAGATCGCGCATGAGTTCTCCTCCATGACCTGTCGGGAGAACCTGATGATGGTGCCCGGCGGCCAGTCCGGAGAGAGGCTCTGGAACACGTGGTTCGGACGCAAGCGCATTGCGGAGGAGGAACGCGCCCTGCGCGCGAAGGCCGACGAGGTGCTGGAGTTCCTGACGATCGAACATCTGGCCGATCACAAGGCGGGCCAGGTCTCCGGCGGGCAGAAGAAGCTGCTGGAACTCGGCCGCACGATGATGGTCGACGCGCGCATCGTGTTCCTCGACGAGGTCGGCGCGGGCGTGAACCGGACGCTGCTCAACACCATCGCCGACGCCATCATGCGGCTCAACAAGGATCGCGGCTATACCTTCGTCGTGATCGAGCACGACATGGATTTCATCGGAAAGATCTGCGACCCGGTCATCTGCATGGCCGAAGGAAAGGTCCTCGCCGAGGGCAGCCTCGACGAGATCAAGGCCAACGAGCATGTCATCGAAGCTTATTTGGGAACGGGATTGAAAAACAGGAAAGAAAAGGAAGGGGTCGGGGGATGAAGGGGTGCCTGATGGCCGCCATTCTGGCGGTACTTGCAACGGCGGTGAACGCCGGGGCGGCGGAGAAAAAGTGCTTTCAGCTGTCCGAAACGATCGAATTCTGCGCCGAACGCGGACGGTGGCACAGGCTGATGCGCGAAGTGCCCGAGACGCTCGCGGTCTTTGTCCGCGACGACAAGAGCATCGGAAAACTGATCGCGCAGAAGGCGTATACCGCAGACCTCGACAATGCCGACGTGCAGGCGGCGATCCTCAATCTCGTCTCGAAGCAGATCGCGCGTCTGGGCGGACAGCTGGATGTCCTCGCCCTGGAAGATGGCATGGTCAACCGGCCGGCGGGCACGATCCTCTACCGTTACGAAACAAGCGGCAGCGAAGTGCTGACAGTGCATTCCTACATGGTTCGCAGGAACATGGTGCTGCAATTCATCACCGCAGCGCCGGGCGTGACCGACCAGAAGACGGCGACGCAGACACACAAGGCCTTCCTCTCCGGGTTCCTGTTCCTCGACCGACAGGAGAAAGCGTCCCTTTCCTGTCAGGACAGGGGCGTGACGACCATGCCGAGGCAAGCGCTGCACATCCCTTGTACGGGGCCTTTCGGGTGAGCCGAGCGACGACGTGCGTAGGTAGAGGACGAGTGGGTAAATGAGCAATCCTTATCAGGAAAACCGCGGGAACAAGGACCGCTCGATTACCAACCCGAAGGGCCATGGCACATTGGTCGCCTCCCCCGGTACCGGTTCGCCGCGCAACACGTCCCAGGCCTTTCTTATCGGGGACACGATGACCGGGGGGTACGGCAACGGCCCGGACATCCTGCATGATTGCACCATCGCGGTGAACCCGGGCGAGATCGCGGTGATCGTGGGGCCGAACGGCGCGGGCAAGTCCACCGCGATGAAGGCTGTCTTTGGCATGTTGAATGTGCGCTCCGGCTCGGTCCGGCTCGACGGGCAGGACATCACCAACCTGTCGCCGCAGGATCGTGTGGCCAGGGGCATGGGCTTCGTGCCGCAGAACAACAATATCTTCACGTCGATGACCGTGGAAGAAAACCTGGAGATGGGCGCTTTCATCCGCACCGACGACATCCGCCCGACCATGGAGCAGGTGTTCGAGTTGTTCCCGATCCTCAAGGAAAAGCGCCGCCAGCCGGCGGGCGAACTGTCCGGGGGTCAACGCCAGCAGGTCGCCGTCGGCCGCGCGCTGATGACCCGCCCCAAGGTGCTGATGCTGGACGAACCGACCGCCGGGGTGAGTCCCATCGTGATGGACGAATTGTTCGACCGCATCATCGAGGTCGCCCGAACCGGCCTGCCCGTCCTCATGGTCGAACAGAACGCCCGCCAGGCGCTGGCCATCGCCGACCAGGGCTTCGTGCTTGTGCAGGGCCGCAATGCGTACACGGGCACCGGCAAGGAACTGCTGGCCGACCCCGAAGTGCGTGCAAGTTTCCTGGGAGGCTGAGTGGTGGAATTTCTCAACGCCATCGTGGCGCTCCTCAATTTCGTGATCATCCCTGCGACCGCCTATGGCTCCCAGCTGGCCCTTGGGGCGCTGGGGGTAACGCTGATCTATGGCATCCTGCGGTTTTCGAATTTCGCCCACGGCGATACGATGGCCTTCGGGGCGATGGTCACCATCCTCGTCACCTGGTGGTTCCAGTCGATGGGCATCTCCTTCGGCGTGCTGCCAACGGCACTGCTCGCCCTGCCCTTCGGAATTCTGGGCTGCATCCTGCTGCTGCTGCTGTCCGACCGTTTCGTCTACCGGTTCTACCGGAGGCAGAAGGCAAAGCCCGTGATCCTCGTCATCGTCTCCATGGGGGTCATGTTCATCTACAACGGGCTCATCCGCTTCATCATCGGGCCGGACGATCAGCGCTTCGACGACGGGGCGCGGTTCATCATCTCCGCGCGGGATTTCAAGGAGATGACCGGACTGGAAGAAGGGCTGGCCATCCGGTCCACCCAAGGCATCACGCTCGTCGTAGCGGTGATCGCGGTCGTCCTGCTGTTCTACTTTCTCAACCGGACCCGCACGGGAAAATCGATGCGCGCCTATTCCGACAACGAGGACCTCGCGCTGCTTTCCGGCATCAATCCCGAACGCGTGGTGATGGTGACCTGGATCATCGTCGCGGCGCTGGCCACCATTGCGGGCACGCTCTACGGGCTGGACAAGTCGTTCAAGCCGTTCATCTTCCTCCAGCTGCTGCTGCCGGTCTTTGCCGCGGCCATCGTGGGCGGGCTCGGCAATCCGCTCGGGGCCATCGCAGGCGGGTTCGTCATCGCCTTTTCCGAGGTGCTGGTAACCTACGCCTGGAAGAAGGTGCTGGGGTACGCGCTGCCGGAGACGCTGGCGCCCGACGGTCTCGCGCAACTTCTGTCCACCGACTACAAGTTCGCGGTCAGTTTCGTGATCCTGCTGATCGTACTTCTCTTCCGCCCGACCGGGCTCTTTGCGGGGAAATCGGTATGAACGACGTGATGCGAAACACCGCCCTGTTTGCCGTCGTCGCCGCGCTGATCGTCGCCACGGGCCTGATGCAGAGCTGGAATTCGGCCCTGTTCATCCTGAACATGGGGCTCATCTCGGCCGTCATGTCGATCGGGGTAAATCTGCAATGGGGCTTTGCGGGGCTGTTCAATGTGGGCGTCATGGGGTTCGTCGCCCTTGGCGGACTTGCCACAGTTCTGGTCTCGATGGATCCGGTGCCCGCGGCATGGCGCGCGGGTGGCGCGGGCGTCGTCCTGGCCCTGGTCCTTGGGGCCGCCACGATCTTCGCGGCCGCGCTGGTTCGCAAACGCATGCGCAAGAGCAAGTGGCGCGCGCTGGTCGTCACGGCGATCCTTGTCGCGGGTTTCTTCATCTATCGCGCGGTCTTCGATCCGAACGTGCAGGCGATCGAGGCGGTGGACCCGGCGCTGACCGGGTATCTGGGCGGGTTGGGCCTGCCGGTTCTGGTCGCCTGGCCCGTGGGCGGGCTTTTGGCCGCAGGCGCGGCCTGGATCATCGGCAAGACGGCGTTGGGCTTGCGTTCGGACTATCTTGCCATCGCAACGCTGGGGATCGCGGAAATCATCATCTACATTCTGAAGAACGAGGACTGGTTGAGCCGTGGCGTGAAGAACGTGATCGGCCTGCCCCGCCCGGTTCCCTACGAAATCGACTTGCAGAACGACCCGGCTTTCGTGGAGCGTGCGGCAAGCTGGGGGTTCGATCCGGTGACGGCCTCCACGCTCTATGTCAAGTTCGGCTATTCGATCCTCTTCGCGGTCGTGCTGATCATCATCCTGGTGATGGCACAACTCGCGCTGAAATCGCCCTGGGGCCGGATGATGCGCGCGATCCGCGACAACGAGGTCGCGGCAGAGGCGATGGGCAAGGACGTGACTGCGCGCCATCTCCAGGTCTTCATCCTCGGCTCCGCCGTCTGCGGCATGGCCGGCGCGATGATGACGACGCTGGACGGGCAACTGACCCCGGCCTCCTATCAACCGCTGCGCTTCACGTTCCTGGTGTGGGTCATGGTGATCGTGGGCGGATCCGGCAACAACTTCGGGGCCGTGCTGGGGGGCTTCCTGATCTGGTTCCTCTGGGTGCAGGTCGAGCCGATCGGGCTATGGCTGATGTCGGTGATTACCGCAGGAATGCCGGACGGTTACTGGCTGAAGCTGCACCTGATCGACAGCGCCGCACATATGAGGCTTCTGACGATGGGGCTGATTCTGATTCTCGTGCTGCGGTTCTCCCCGCGCGGTCTCATTCCGGAAAAATGACGCACCATTCCAAGCGTCGCCAGGACCGGACCGACACGGCAGAACACCGTCGCGTCCCCTATCCTGTGACAGCGTGACACTTGAGACGCGGTTGCGGACGAAATATCAGAAAGCACTGTAATTCTCTTTTGGTCTATGCAATCTGCGGTCGTAAGTAGTGAAAGGCTAATGCATGTATAAATATCGGACACCGCTCGCGTTCGTGGCGGCCTCAATTCTCCTATCCGCATGTGTCGGCGACCCGACCTTCTACGAGACCGCTCCGGTCCAGGTCCGGACCTCCAAGGGTGTCGTGACCTGCCAGCTCTACCAGCGTGATATCGTCAAATGGGACCGTGCGATCGGCCGCCCCGAGAACATGAAAGTCAAGGAAGCTGACGCGATCTGTCTGGCCGAAGGCGCACGCCGAGCGAACGCAGACTGAAGATCAGCGACCTCTGAAAAGACCACCGAGGATGCCGCGCACAATGCGGCGTCCCGTGGTTCCCTTCAGTTCCTTGATGACAACATTCGCTACGGCGGCCCCCAGACCCTCGGTCCGATGTGACTGCCGCGAGGTGGATCTTTCCACACGCGCGCCCTTGTACCGGCGAGCCTGATTGAATTCGCGCAGTCGCGGCTCTGCCGCTTCCTCTTCCTCCGCAGCTTCTTCGGCGGCGGCCGCCTCCGCAGCGGCGGCTTCGGCTCGGGATTTCAACATCTCGAAGGCGCTCTCGCGGTCGACCGTCGCGTCGTATTTGCCCGACATCTCCCCGGCCGCCATGAGGCGCGCACGCTCTGTCACGTCGATCGGTCCCAGCCATGACGACGGTGGCCGGATCAACGTGCGCTCGACAATGCCCGGCACACCTTTTGCCTGAAGCATCGATGTCACGGCCTCACCCACGCCGACTTCCTTGATCGCGTCTTCCGTCCGGAAACGCGGATTCGGGCGATAGGTTTCGGCGGCCATCCGCAGTTGCTTCTGGTCTCTGGCGGTGAACGCCCGCAGACCGTGCTGGATCCGGTTGCCGAGTTGGCCCAGGATGTCCTCCGGCACATCCGCCGGATTCTGCGTAATGAAATAGACACCGACGCCTTTGGACCGGATAAGACGGGCGACCTGCTCCACCTTGTCCACAAGCGCCTTGGGCGCGTCATCGAACAGCAGGTGCGCCTCGTCAAAGAAGAACACCAGCCTGGGCTTGTCGGGATCGCCCACCTCGGGCAGTTCCTCGAAAAGCTCGCTGAGCAGCCAGAGCAGAAACGTCGAATAGAGCCGGGGCGCCTGCATCAGCTTGTCGGAGGCGAGGATGTTGATCGCCCCGCGGCCCGTGTCGTCCCGGCGCATCAGGTCAGCAAGCGCCAGCGCCGGTTCGCCGAAAAATGCGGTCCCGCCCTGGTTTTCCAGCACCAACAGGCTCCGCTGGATCGCGCCCACGGACTGGGTGGAGATGTTGCCGTATCGCAGCGACAGTTCCTTGCTGTTCTGCCCGATCCAGACCAGCAGCGCCTGCAGATCCTTGAGATCAAGCAGCGGCATCCCCTCCTCGTCCGCCAGCCGGAACGCGATGTTCAGGATACCTTCCTGCGCTTCGGACAATTCGAGCAGGCGCGAGAGAAGGAGCGGCCCCATCTCGGCCACGGTGGTACGCACCGGATGCCCCTGTTCGCCGAACAGGTCCCAGAACGTCACCGGGAAGGCATCATAGGAAAAATCGTCGAACCCGATCTTCGCGGCCCGCTCCATGAACGGACCATGCAGCTTGGCATCCGGACTGCCGGACCGGGCCAGACCGGAGAGATCGCCCTTGACGTCTGACAGGAAGACCGGAACTCCGACCTTCGAGAAGCCTTCGGCCAGGATCTGGAGCGTCACCGTCTTGCCGGTGCCTGTCGCACCCGCGATCAGCCCGTGACGGTTCGCATACTTCAAATTCAGCCACTGCTGGGTCTGGTAATTCTCGCCACCGCCCCCGATGAAAATGTGGTTCTCCACGTGATTTTTCCTATCCGCATACGTTTCCGAACGCTCCGAACATACATTGTTAAGGTCTATCGGCCATACTTCAGTTGTTCCGCGCCGACATGTCCTCCTGGCTGCGGAACACTTCCTCCCTGTCAGACTGGCCGCGCCTTTTGGTGCGGCCTTTTTTCTTGCGTTTTCAGGAAACTGGCCGCTCCATAATTGTGAACAGAATGTCGCATATTTCCTGTTGACGGGTTCATGGCGCTTGCGTAACTTGACGCGCATAAAAGGTCGGCCAGTCCGACGGGGAGTACCACGGGGAGAGGGAGCGGGAACAGCTCCCTTTTTCTGTTTCCGCATAAAGGCTTGCAGGCACGCGTGTCGGTTGTGGCGACGGCGACTTCGGTCACGCGAATGTGGCGGAAAACCGCGGTGAATGCCTCGAATTCCCGGCAACGCACACTGACATTCCCGAATGACCGTGCTAAGCC
>CBDUPF010000029.1:0-20358 GCA_965369035.1 uncultured Aliishimia sp. | reverse complement strand
GAGGACCTTGCCCGCCTGTCCGGAGCGCAGACGGCGGATTTCACGGCCTGACCCGACCCACGACGGCCGGAAGCTCGTTGCCTGTTGCGCCAGCGCGCCGGTGATGGCATTGAGAAATCCAATATTTATTGTTCAATATCATGCTATTAGAAAGATAATGTAAAAAACATTCACATTTGCTCTTGCACCGGGCACCCGCTTATCCCATTTCATGTAATGTGAAAGGCATTTACATAACCGATCACGCCAAGAAACCGCAATCGAAAGGACACCAACAGATGACCGCCATCGCCACGACCGCCTCCGGTACCCGTCCGCAAGGGTGGTTTTCCAAGGCCGAAACCTGGCTCGACGAAAGGGGCAAGGGCGCCTGGATCGCCGCCATGGTGCTGGGCTTCATCTTCTTCTGGCCCGTCGGACTCGCAATTCTTGCCTACATGATCTGGAGCAAACGCATGTTTTCCAACTCCTGCCGCCGCGCCCGGCGATCGGGCCACGCGATGACCCACCTTCGCCCCACCGGCAACTCGGCATTCGATTCCTACAAGGCCGACACGCTGCGCCGGCTGGAAGAGGAGCAGGAGAAGTTCGAAGCCTTCCTGCAGCGTCTGCGCGAGGCGAAGGACAAGGCGGAGTTCGACGAGTTCATGAACGAACGCGCCCGGGCCGCCCGCGAAGACCGCGACGAAGCCGAAGCTTGACCCATTCCCCCGCCCCGGGAACCATCCCGGGGCGAGGCTCGTTTTTCTTCATGCCCCGAGGAGGCCACGGATGACGTACTACAGCCACGGCGAGCCGGTCTCGCACCTTCCCGACCCGATCCAGCAGCCGGAGTTCTACGACTCCGTGGCGGCAAAGAGGCTCGGGGCCTGGGTCGTGGACAGCGTCATCACCATGGCGCTGGTTCTGATCGCCCTGCCCTTCACGGTGTTCACGGGGCTGTTCTTTCTGCCCGTCATGTACCTGGTGGTGGGTTTTGCCT
The DNA here is from genome assembly GCA_965369035.1 of uncultured Aliishimia sp. Taxonomy (GTDB): domain Bacteria; phylum Pseudomonadota; class Alphaproteobacteria; order Rhodobacterales; family Rhodobacteraceae; genus Aliishimia. Next base: position 19,376 of record CBDUPF010000029.1, on the reverse strand, counting down.
ACCGCGTCGTGACCATCGCGAGCGGGTCGGGCACCTTCGGGATGCGGCTGTTCGCGATGGAGTTGCGACAGCCGGACGGGCGGCGCTTCGACCTGCCCTTCGCATTCTGGCACACGCTGGGCTACACGGTGTCCATGTCCATCCCCGTTCTGCAGGTCATCTCCATCGTCCTGATGCTGACGACAGCGCGCGGCCAGGGCCTCACCGATCACGTATTGGGGACCGCGGCGCTGAATCGGCGCAGATGACGGGAAACCGGCACGGATCAGGCCATTGTGACCGAAATGCGGACAATCAACCAAGGCGCATCGGGAGACTTGTATCGAGGGGACGGGTTTTGCTAGTATTCCATTAAGAAATACCGAGACCAGAATGCGCCATTCACTCCCACTCGCCCCGCAGTTCTATGTGACTGCTCCCCAACCGTGCCCGTATCTGGAGGGACGGATGGAGCGCAAGCTGTTCACTGCGTTGCAGGGGCAGAATGCGCAGCGGCTGAACGACAGTCTCAGCCAGCAGGGATTCCGCCGCTCTCAGAACGTGCTTTATCGTCCCTCCTGCGCCGATTGTTCGGCCTGTCTGTCGGCACGCATCGACGTGGCCAGGTTCAAGCCCGGCAAGAGCCAGAAGCGCACGCTGAAGCGCAATGCCATGCTGGAGCGCAAGGCGACCTCGCCCTGGGCGACCGAGGAACAATACGATCTGTTCCGGACCTATCTCGACAGCCGCCACGCCGACGGTGGCATGGCCGACATGGATGTCTTCGAATTCGCCGCGATGATCGAGGAGACGCCGATTCGCTCGCGCGTGGTCGAATACTCGGATACCGAAACCGGCGAACTGACTGCTGTCAGCCTGACGGACGTGCTGAACGACGGGCTCTCGATGGTCTATTCGTTCTACGATCCCGCGCGGGATTCCGCGAGCCTGGGCACCTTCATGATCCTCGATCACATCGAGATCGCGCGGGAGGCGAATCTGCCATATGTCTATCTTGGCTATTGGGTCCCCGGCAGTCGGAAGATGAGCTACAAATCCCGCTTCTCCGGTCTGGAGGTCTATCTGGGCGGGCGCTGGCAGGCGCTGGCGGATCCGGCGAACTTCAATATCGACAAGCACCCGCTGGCGACCGACCCGATTGCGGAGCAGGTGGCCAACATCCAGTTGCCCGACACGATTCCCGTCACGCGCTGACCTGGCTGCGGCCGTTCCTCCCCCACCGAATTCACTGGCAAGTCGGACACGACCGACCGATCGTCGGCGGCCTCGCCCCGCCAACAAGCCCGGCGCATCCGGGCTCGCGGATCAGTTCGGGCCCATGATGTCCGGCACGATGGTCACGACGCCCGGGAAGAACCACAAGAGCGCCAGCCCCAGAACCTGGATCAGAACGAAGGGCACGATCCCGCGGTAGATATGGCCGGTCGTGACCTCCTTGGGTGCAACCCCGCGCAGGTAGAAGAGCGCAAAGCCGAACGGAGGCGTGAGGAACGAGGTCTGCAGGTTCACCGCGATCATGATCGTGACCCATTTCGGATCAAACGATCCGCCATAGATCACCGGCCCGACGATGGGGATCACGATGTAGATGATCTCGAGGAAGTCGAGAACGAAGCCGAGGATGAAAAGCACCAGCATCACGATCAGGAAGACCGTGAATTCGTTGTCGAAACTCTTCAGCCATTGCTGGATGTAGTGCTCCCCGCCAAAGGAGATCACCACGAGGTTCAGAAGCTGCGACCCGATCAGGATCGTGAAGACCATCGACGTGACCTTGGCCGTCTCGCGTACCACGGGGGTCAGCACGCCCGAAGCGTAAAGAACCCAGCAGGAGAACAGCAGCCCGAAGAGCGCGTAGAGATATGCGGCATAGGCGATGAAGAAGGCGATCCAGGATTCCAGGCTCACCGACTCGGTGTTGACGCGCAGATCGAAGTTCACGCCGACCAGCAGACAGATCACGATGGCGAGCGTCGACCAGATGATGATCTTCGGACTGCGGTCCTGATCGCGCAGCTTGCGATAGGCGGCGAGCATGATCGCCCCGCCCGCCCCCAGCGCCGCCGCCGGCGTCGGGTTGGTGATACCGCCAAGGATGGAGCCCAGAACCGCGACGATCAGCACAAGCGGCGGGAACACCACGCGGATAAGTTCGTTCCGCGCGCAGTACATCACGGCATGGACGCAGCCGTAGATCAGCATCGCCATCGGGATGGCCCAGATCAGGACGGCCACCCCGGAACTCATGTCCGGCCGGACGAGCACGATATCGGCAACGAGGACAAGCACGGCGCCCAATCCGCCGACCAGCAGGGGACGCACATCGGCAGACGGTGAAATCCCGCGCGCGGTGGTCAGGATCAGCGACATCAGCAGGACGAGGACCGCGATCCCGGTTCCGATGGGCGCGGCATTCGCGATCTTGTCGAGCTGTGCCTGCGCCAGCTGCTCCTCGTTCAGCCTCTCGCTGGTCTGAACGCCGCCCGACGCATCGATGTCGCCTTGCTGCATGACAGCCGCATCCCAGGCGTCCTGCCCGTGCAATTGGATCATCGCGTCCTTGCATTCGGGGCTCACATTCGTGCGCAGGGAAGCTGCCTCCCCCTGGTCGGAGAAGCTCGAGACCGTGATGTCCTGCGAGCCGACAACGCCCACGGCGGAGAGAAGCATGACCCCGGCGATCAGCCCGATGGGGGCACCGATGAACCAGGTGAATATCTCGTGTGGCGCGATGGGCTCGTCATTGGCGGCACCCATCGGCACCGCCGGCGCCTTGGACGGATTGATCAGCGCATAGGTGAAGGCATAGACGGCGTAGAGCAGCGCGAGAAGAATGCCCGGCAACAATGCGGCCTGGAACAGAGTGCCGACGGACAACACCGCAGGTTCGCCCAGATAGGTCAACGCGTCGGAGCAACCGACCTCTTGTGCCCGCGCTTCCTGCGCGGTGGCGTAGAGGTCGCCGGCGAGCGTGCCGAGCAGGACGATCACGATCGACGGCGGGATGATCTGGCCCAGAGTGCCGGAAGCCGCAATCACGCCCGTTGCAATCTCCGGCGAGTAGTTGTTGCGCAGCATGGTCGGAAGGGCCAGCAGGCCCATCGTCACGACAGTCGCACCGACGATCCCGGTGGAGGCGGCCAGGAACGCGCCGACAACGACGATCGACACGGCAAGCCCGCCCGGCAGCGGCCCGAACACGCGCGCCATGGTGGTCAGCAGGTCGTTGGCGATCTTCGAGCGTTCGAGCGTGATGCCCATCAGCACGAACATCAGCACGGCCAGCAGCGTCTCGATCGACTGGCCCGCCAGCACGCGTTCGTTGATCCGGTTCACGATGAAGGAGACGTTGCGATCCATCGCGACTTCCCATCCCTGCGGGAAGACCGGTTCACCGATCCGTGGCAGGTCGGGATATCGGAAGATCGAGATTGTGTTGGGGTTGATCCCGCTCGCCACCAGGTCCCGGTAGGCATCCGACGACGTGTTGATCGCCTGGTGGATCAGCAGCCCCGCGCTGTCGAGCGCAGCGATGATGCCGAAGGCGATGAGCCCCGCCCCGCCGATGGCAAAGGCCACCGGAAAACCGGACAGGATTCCGCCAAAAAGGCAGATGAAGACGATGATCAGGCCGATCTCGATGCCGTCAAGTCCAAGCATTTACCCGCTGCCCCTCAATGCGTGCCTTCGTAGGCTTCTTCGCCCTCGCCGAGAGTGTCCCGGTCGAGGTGCTTTCCTTCACTGGCCTCTCCTTCCACGTATTCGAGGTAGGAGCGCCAGAAGAACGCGATCGCGTGCAGGAAGACGAGCCCGCAGAACGCCACCAGCAGGATCTTGAACAGGAAGTACGCGGTAAATCCGTTGGGGCTGAACCCGATCGTCTCCACGTTCCATCGCAAGGCCCGCGCCTTCATGACCAACCGGTCGAGCGTGTCGGACGCCGACGGTTTCGGGACGATCAGGTGGCGCCAGAGAAAATACCAGGAGTACATCCACATCAACACCGCGGTCGGCATCATGAAGACGATCGAGCCGACCATGTCGATCATCCGCTTGGCTCGATGCCCCACCGCCGAATAGATCAGGTCCACCCGCACATGCCCGCCCTGGACGAAGGTGTAGGTGACGCAAAGCGCCACGACGAGCGCGTTGTAGAGCTTCAGTTCCTCCGCGTACCACGAGATGTCGTACCGCATCGGGATGCCGAAGCCGAAGGAGATATCGGGCCGGGCAAAGACACGCTGAATGAACACGATGACGATCTGCTGGATGACCATCAACAAACCGGCCCAGGCCATGAGCCGGCCGATCACGTTGGCGAAGCCTTCCAGCACCCGGACCCCGCCCCACAGGAAGTTCCGGTTCAAGAACATCCCGTAAATGCTTGTTACAAGGAAGATATTGAAGACGACAAAGAAGAACTCGACAGATCCGCCGTAGTAGATGAACGCCATCAGCGACTGCTTGTCCTCGGTCGAGCCATCCCAGAGGATCCAGTCGAAAAGCGGCGGAACCGGATCCTCGCCCTCCGCCGGTGCCGGCGACAGGAACGGCAGGATGCCGATCAGGATGTGCCAGAATCCCAGCCCGATCTGCGCGACGAGCCAGACCAGCCCATCCGCCATTGCACCGAGAATACTCACGCTTTCGGATGCGTCGTGTTCCATGGTCTCCCCCTGTCGGACATACCGGCCTCTTGCGGACCGCTCCGAAGCAACACGGTGATCCTGCACCGAAAAGGCCCCGGAGGAAACCGGGGCCTTCCGTCAGGCAGTAGCTGTCAGCCGCCGAGCACGCGGTCACGCTGCGCGACATAGGCGCCGTCGGAGAGCGCGATCCATGCCGCGCTTTCGCGCATCGACTTGTTCACGCTCTCGCGGACCGACACGAAGATGTCGTCGCTCATGTACTCGTCGAGCGTGTCGCTTGCGGCCTGGCCGAATGCGTCCCAGACGGAATCCGGGAACACGAGCGTCTTCACACCGCTCGACTGCAGGCGCTGCAGCGCCGCGGAGTTGTTCGCCAGGAACAGCGACAGCGTCCACTGGTGGGAGGCGGCGGCCACGTTCTCGATCACCTTCTGGTGCGCCGGCGACAGGCTTTCGAAGACTTCGCGGTTCATGGCCAGCGACAGTGCTGCGCCAGGCTCATGGAAGCCCGCGGTGTAGTAGATCTTCGTGATCTCCTGGAAGCCGGCCTTTTCGTCGGCCCAGGGGCCGATCCACTCGGTCCCGTCGATCGCGCCGGAGGCCAGCGCCTGATACACTTCCGCACCCGGCAGGTTCTGCACCGATGCGCCGAGCTTGCCCAGCGCCTGGCCGCCCATGCCGGGCATGCGGAACTTCAGCCCGTTGAAATCCTCGGGGCCCTGGATTTCCTTGCGGAACCAGCCGCCGGCCTGGGCACCGGTGTTGCCGGCGATGAAGGACTTGAGGCCGAAGATCTGACCCAGCTCGTCATGCAGGCCCATGCCGTCGCCGTGATAGTACCAGTTCACCAGCTCCTGCGCGGTCATGCCGAAGGGCGCCGCGGTGAAGAACTGGTAGGCCGGGTGCTGACCGGTGAAGTAATAGTCGGCGCCGTGATACATGTCCGCCTGGCCGGAAGTCACCGCGTCGAACACCTCGAACGCGCCGACGAGTTCGCCTGCGGCTTTCAGATCAACGGTCAGCTGGCCGTCGGTCGCAGCGGTGATCGCGTCCGCGCAGTATTGTGCCGAGTCGTGCACGCCGGCGAGGCCGCGGCCCCAGGTCGTGACGAGGGTCAGCGTGCGGTTGCCCTGCGCGATGGCCGGTGCCGCCAGAGTGGTCGCGGCCGCGCCGCCAAGCGCGGAGTTCTTCAGAAATGAACGACGATCCATAAGGTTGGTCCCTCCCAAATTGCGCAAGCGTCAGGGCACGGCCCTCGCTTGCGGATCGTTTTCGGTGGTGCGCACCATAACGTCGTCGTCGTCGAGTGGAATACCCACGACTACGTAATTATTGATCAAATACACACGCCTTCCGCGAAAACCTCTCGCACCGCGTGCAAACGCGCGTTCCAAGCTTTGATTTCCGCGAAAACCGTCGTATGCGACACGCCATGTCGCGGCTCATATCACGTCTGCATCTCAACTATGGCCAGAAGTTGACTCTCGTGGCCGCGATTCCGCTCGTGCTTGCCGTTGCGGCCATCGCGGCCCTCGTCACCCTGCAATCGAAGTCCGCGGCACAGCACGAGATCCGCGTGCTCGAAGCGCAGATGATCGAGGCGAAAAAGGCAGAACTGCGCAATTACGTCACCCAGGCGCGCAACGCCTTCTACTTCATCTATGGCAGTGCGGCTCCGAACGACGAGGACGCAAAGCGCCAGGTGATGCAGATGCTCGCCGCCATGATCTACGGCGACGAAGGGTTCTTCTTCGTCTACGATTACGACGGCACCAACCTCGTCTCCCCGCGCCAGACCTCTCTCATCAACCGGAACTGGTCCGGACTGACCGACAAGACCGGTGCGCCCGTGGTGGACGAGCTGATCCGCATCGCGCGGTCGGGTTCGGGCTATCACACCTATCTCTGGCCCAAGCCGTCCACGGGCGAAGAGGCGGAGATGATCTCCTTCGTGCTGGGGTTGCAGGATTGGCGGTGGGCCGTCGGTACGGGCGTCTTCATCGACGACGTCCTCGGCTCCGTGGCCGCGGCCCGCGCCGAGGTGGAAGCGCGGGTGCGCAAGACCTATTTCTACATCGCCGGGATCGCACTCGCCGCGCTGCTGCTCGTTTTCGCGTCCGGCATGTTCATCAATTTCCGTGAACGGCGGCTCGCCGACGCGAAGCTGAAGGACCTGACCCAACGCGTGTTCGATGCGCAGGAAGAGGAGCGCGGCCGCGTGGCGCGCGAGTTGCATGACGGCATCAGCCAGATCCTCGTGGGCGCGCGCTATGCGCTCGACACCGCGCGCCGGCGGCTGTCGCGCGGAGACTTGGGTGCCTCGGACAGCCTCGACAAGGGGATGGCAGCACTTGGCGACGCGATCAGCGAGGTTCGCCGCATCAGCCGCGACCTTCGTCCCGGGATGCTGGACGACCTGGGGCTGGGTCCCGCAATCAAGACGCTGACGGAGGATTTCGCGGCACGCACGGGGATCCAGACGCATTTCGACACCGTTGTCTTCCGCAACCGGCTCGACCAGGAGGCCAAGATCGCGCTCTACCGTATCGCGCAGGAGGCGCTGACCAATATCGAACGCCACGCACAGGCCAGCGAAGTCACGATCGACCTGCGCGGCCACCGCAAGGGGGCGACGTTGCGCATCACCGACAACGGGAGCGGGATCGACAGGGACAAGGGCCAGGGGCTTGGCCTGCGCAACATGGAAGAGCGCATCGCCCAACTCGACGGCACGCTGCGCATCCTGTCGGCCAAGGGGCAGTCCGGAACCGGCACGGTGATCGAGGCCACGGTGCCGCTGACCCACCTGCTCCCGCCCGAAACGGCGAAAACGGACTCGCCGCCGGACAGGGCGGCCAGCGCATGACCGGGCCGATCCGCATCCTCGTTGTCGACGATCACCCGATGGTCGCCGAAGGCATCCAGTCGATCCTGGAGAGCTACGACGACATAGAAGTCGTGGGCACGCTCGGCGACGGACAGGCCGTGGTCGACCAGATCGGCGCGCTGCAACCTGACGTGATCCTGATGGACCTCAACATGCCCGGCATGGGCGGCCTCACCGCGACGGAGATGGTGCTGGAACGCCGGCCCGGCACCCGGATCCTGGTTCTGAGCATGCACGACAGCCCGGAATACGTCGCTTCCGCCCTCTCGCACGGAGCGATGGGCTACGTGCTCAAGGACGTGCCGACCGACGAGATCCGAACGGCCATCGACATGGTGATGAAGGGCGAACGCTATCTCTGCACCGGTGCCGAAGGGGCGCTGGCGCCGAAGTCGTCCCGCATGTCCGAGACATTGACCAACCGCGAGCAGACCATCCTGCTGCAACTGGCGCAGGGCAAGTCCAACAAGCAGGTCGCCAACGACCTCGACATCTCCGTTCGCACGGTGGAAACGCATCGCAAGAACATCAAGCGCAAGCTGGGCATTTCGTCGACCGCGGGCCTCACGCGCTATGCCATGGAACACGGCGTCCTGCAGGGCACCGGCGTGTCGTTCTAGCCTGCCTCGATCATCTGCCCGCTGCCGCCTGCCCGCTCGGGCATGTCGCGGAACTTCGGCAACCCGTCCGGAATGTCGAGCACGCGCTCGGCGTAGTTGACATGTGCCGACGGGGCAAAGGTGAAATCCCGGATGATGCCGGCGAAAATGTCGTATTGGCGGACCCGCGCGATGAAGGTCCCGACGGCGCCGCCGCAACGCTGGCAGGAAATCTTGCAATCCTCGGGCGCGCTGCCGCGCTGGTATCGCAGCAGGTCCGCACCGCCCTCCACGATCCGCACCGCGTCCTCCGCGAACAAAACGCAAGCCGTCACCGGCTGACCGGACCAGCGCCGGCAGGTCGTGCAATGGCAATAGACCTGCAGCACCGGCGGGGCCGAAAGTTCGATCTTCACCGCACCGCACAGGCACTGCGCGCGGGCGGTATGGGGCTCGGTAGCCGGTGCATGATCGATCATCTTGCTTTCGCCCCTATTGGGTTTGTTGCCCTGCGGCGGGCCCTTTCGAAACAAAGTATCAAAATCGACCCTTCGCGCGACATCTTTTCTCGAAAACAGCGGTTGACGCTCCCCGCGACCGCTCGTAATGTCCGCCTCGCAAGAAGGAGCCGCCAGCAATGGTCAGCCTAGTCGTAGTAGAGGATCGCAAGCGCATGGGCCGGTAACGGTTCTCCATAATCAGACCCATGCGCCCCCGAACTCCAAACGGGGGCTTTTTTTTGCTCAAAATGACAGTGTCCTGAGAATCGGAGAAGTGAGATGACACGCCAAATGACCGGAGCGAGAATGGTCGTCCAGGCCCTGATCGATCAGGGTGTGGACACGGTATTCGGCTACCCCGGCGGCGCCGTCCTTCCGATCTATGACGAGATCTTCCAGCAGAACCAGATCAAGCACATTCTGGTGCGCCACGAGCAGGGCGCGGTGCATGCGGCCGAGGGCTATGCCCGCTCCACTGGCCGCCCGGGCGTCTGTCTCGTCACGTCGGGTCCCGGCGCCACCAATGCGGTGACCGGGCTCACCGACGCGCTGATGGATTCGATCCCGATCATCGTGCTCACCGGGCAGGTTCCGACCTTCATGATCGGTTCGGACGCATTCCAGGAGGCGGACACCGTCGGGATCACCCGCCCCTGCACCAAGCACAACTGGCTGGTGAAGGACACCGACGCACTGTCGCGCACGATCCACGAGGCGTTCCACGTGGCGGTGTCCGGCCGGCCCGGTCCGGTCCTCGTAGACATTCCCAAGGACGTCCAGTTCGCTCAGGGCGCCTACCAGGGGCCGAAGCCCTCTGCCTCGCACTACCAGCCGCGGGTCAAGGGCGACATGGAGGAGATCACCGAACTGGTCGCCGCGATCGAAAAGGCCAAGCGGCCGATCTTCTATACCGGCGGCGGGGTGATCAATTCCGGAACGGCGGCGAGCCAGCTTTTGCGCGAACTGGTGGACGCAACCGGGTTTCCCATCACCTCCACGCTCATGGGGCTCGGGGCCTATCCGGCGTCGGGGGATAACTGGCTGGGAATGCTGGGCATGCACGGGCTCTACGAGGCCAATCTCGCCATGCATGACTGCGACCTGATGATCAACATCGGCGCGCGTTTCGATGACCGGATCACCGGCCGCATCGACGCGTTCAGCCCGAAATCCGTCAAGGCGCATATCGATATCGATCCCTCCTCCATCAACAAGGTGATCAAGACGGACATCCCCATCGTCGGCGACGTCGCCCACGTTCTCGAGGACATCCTGAAGGTGTGGAAATCCCGCGGGCGCAAACGCAACGCGGAGGCGCTGAACGCCTGGTGGGCGAAGATCGAGCAGTGGCGCAAGGTGGACTGCCTGCGGTTCAGTCAGACCGGCAAGACCATCAAGCCGCAATATGCCCTGAATCGGCTGGAGGAACTGACGAAGCACCGTAACGACCGCTTCATCTGCACCGAGGTGGGCCAGCACCAGATGTGGGCGGCGCAGTACCTGGGCTTCGAGGAACCCAACCACTGGATGACCTCCGGGGGGCTGGGCACGATGGGCTATGGCTTCCCGGCCTCTATCGGCGTGCAGGTGGCCCATCCGGACGCGCTGGTCATCAACGTGGCCGGAGAGGCCTCGTGGCTGATGAACATGCAGGAAATGGGCACCGCGGTGCAATTCCGCCTGCCGGTCAAGCAGTTCATCCTCAACAACGAACGCCTCGGCATGGTGCGCCAGTGGCAGGAACTCCTGCATGGCGAGCGCTATTCGCATTCCTGGTCGGAAGCCCTGCCCGATTTCGTGAAGCTGGCGGAGGCCTTCGGGGGCAAGGGCATCATGTGCTCCGATCCGGACGATCTCGACGATGCGATCCAGGAGATGCTCGACTACGACGGGCCGGTGATCTTCGACTGCCTGGTCGAGAAGCACGAGAACTGCTTCCCGATGATCCCGTCAGGCAAGGCGCATAACGAGATGCTCTTGGGCGAAGCTGAAACCCAGGGCGTAATTGATGCAAAGGGCTCGGTGCTGGTGTGATGGCAACCAAATCGGATTGCGAACGGGCCATTCGCCAAATGACGGGCGAATGGCTCAGCGAGAAGGAACACTAATCGGAACGAATTGGTCATCCAATGCACAGGACACTCCGGACTTGGGCTGAGGGAATAGGCTACGGGCACTACTTCCAGTTTCGATCCGCCATGGGCCCCGAGTACGACGCCGAACTCTTGTTCGATGTAGAAACCATTCAACTTTGGAAGCGACAATGTCAGCCCTGAAGATCAAGAAAGGCTCCACCAGCCATTCCGCCTACAACCTGCGGCCCACGTTTTCTGATGTGGAAGAACGCCACACGATCGCCGTACTCGTGGAAAACGAGCCCGGCGTTCTGGCCCGCGTGATCGGCCTCTTCTCGGGCCGCGGCTACAACATCGACAGCCTGACCGTGGCGGAGGTCGACCACACCGGGCACCTCAGCCGCATCACGATCGTCACCACCGGCACGCCGCAGGTGATCGAGCAGATCAAGGCGCAGCTCGGCCGGATCGTCTCGGTCCACGACGTGCACGACCTCACCGTCGAGGGACGGTTCGTCGAACGCGAACTGGCGATGTTGAAGGTGGCGGGTACCGGCGAGAAGCGGGTGGAAGCCCTGCGCATCGCCGAGATCTTCCGCGCCAGCGTCGTGGACAGTACCTTGGAGAGTTTCATTTTCGAGATCACCGGCGCGCCGGAAAAGATCGACGCTTTCGCCGATCTGATGCGGCCGCTCGGGCTGACGGAAGTGGCGCGGACCGGTGTCGCCGCACTCAGCCGCGGTGATTGAATTCTCTGCCTGACCGCGTTGTCGCGGACGGTTGATCCACGAAGCGGATAGCCCGCTCGAGACTCGACGCGATGAGTTCGCTTGCGACATCGTCGAGTGTGTCCTCGCCCTCTCGCAATGTGCTGTTTACGCGCGGCGATTGTGCGGTCAGCAGAGTCTGTGCGTTGACCACGCGGCGCGGACCGCGATCCTCCGACATCTCGAACTCCACGTAGTCGCCCGCGTCGAAGAAGGTCTGGCTGGCCTTATGCGGCTCGTCGGGGGCCTCGTAATATGCGAGGGCACCGTTGTCTTCGCACCAGATGACAGCCTTGCGGACATCAGGATCGCTCCAAAGGATCACGCCATACATCTCTCTGTCTGCCTTCCGGTTCAGGTTAAACTTTCTTAACCAAATTTACGGAGAGTCGCGTGGCATGGGTACGAACATGTGAGCAGCGCACGCTTGCGATTTGTGTCATTCGTAGTATCGTGTGATACGAAATCGCACCATCTGTGACGTTAACTAGCGACAAGCGTACCGAAACACCGGTACAATCATACAATAATAAGAAGAATACAGCTACTGTAGCGCGAAGATGGTAGAACTTGAAAAGTCTCCTGCGGAGCTCCGCAGCATGTTTGGGTCGAACCTTCGGGTTCTGGCTCAACCCTATCCATCGATTTCCGAATTGTCACGCCAACTTGGCATCAATCGAACTCAGTTTAACCGATACCTTGCCGGCGAAAGCTTTCCCCGTCCTGACGTCCTGGCGCGGATCTGTGCCTTTTTCAGTGTCGATGCCCGCGTTCTTCTGGAGCCGGTTCAGTCGCTGGCGCCTGTCCGCTGCGCCCTCACCGGCCCGGAACTGGGCAAGTATCTCGGCCCCGGCACAACTCCGGCCGAGCAGTATTTTCCATCCGGCTTCTACAGGTTTTCCCGCCGCAGTTTTATAGCTCCCGAAAGTTACATCATCGGACTCGTCCGGGTCTGGCGCAGCGCGTCGGAAAACTGTTTCATTCGTGGCTTCGAGTCACCGGAGGCATTGCGGCAGCAGGGATTGCCCGAATCGACCAATATCCGCGAATTCCGTGGTCTGGTCCTCCGCCTGGAAAACGGGATCGGGTTCCTCGTGTCCCGCCGTCATGCCATCTCCGCGAGCTTCAATTTCCTCCAACCGGTCGCGTCGTTCGAAAACAATTTCTGGAACGGGTACGCCGCGCGCACCGTTCCGGAGAGCCTCGAGGCCGAGCGGGTGACCCGGCTCGTTTACGAACACCTCGGCACCGGCCTTTCCCGCGCGCTCGCAGCGCGCCGCAAGGCCGGAATCGTCGACGCCTCCCGACTCCCCGAATTCCACATGCGACTGCTCCAGGGTCAGACCGCCTTCCGCTGAGCTTTTCCTACGTTATGGCGCGACACCCATGTCGCTTCCGGAAAACTCGGGTCGCCCGGGTGACAGCGCGTTCGGGCCGGCCGCGTCTAGAGTCACGGTCATCCAGTGAGGAGTGGCCCGCCGATGACACATGCACCGATCTCGCGATTCCCGGCACGGGCGACGACCGATCTGTCCGCTGTGCGCCGCCCGCTCTCCACGGCGCATGGGCTTCCCAACGAACATTACGTCGACCCGGACGTCTTCGCCGAAGAAAACCGGGCAATCCTGATGAACGAATGGACCGGATTGGCGGTGGCCTCGGATGTGCCCGAGCCCGGCGATGCGGTTCCGATCACCTTTGTCGGAATGCCGCTTCTTCTGTTGCGCGACAAATCCGGCATGGTCCGCGTCTTTCAGAATACCTGCCGCCACCGGGGCATGATCCTGGTCGAGGAGCCGCGCCGGATCGAAGGCGCGATCCGCTGCCCCTACCACAGCTGGTGCTATGGGACCGATGGCCGGCTGGTGTCCACCCCGCATGTGGGCGGGCCGGGACAGAACCAGGCGGAGGGTATCGACCGCGCCACGCTCGGCCTGATCGAGATCCGCAGCCATGTCTGGTTCGACGTGGTCTGGATCAATATCTCCGGCACTGCAGCACCATTCGAGGAGGCCCACGCGGACCTGCTTACCCGCTGGGCCGAATTCGACAGACCGCTCCACCACGGCGGGCATGACAGCCGGTTCCAGCTCGAGGTCGCCTGCAACTGGAAGCTCGCGGTGGAGAACTACTGCGAAAGCTACCACCTGCCGTGGGTGCACCCCGGGCTCAACAGCTACTCCCGGCTCGAAGATCACTACCATATCGAGAAGCCGGGCCATTACTCCGGCCAGGGGACGCTGGTCTACAGGCAGGTCACCAACGAAAACGGCAATCCTTTTCCCGATTTCGACGGCCTGTCGGACAGGTGGGACACCGCGGCCGAATACATCGCCGTGTATCCCAACGTGCTTCTGGGCGCGCACCGTGATCACGCCTTCGCAATCGTGCTCTTGCCACAGGGGACGGACAGGACGGTGGAGAACATCCACCTCTACTACGCGCAGGCAGACACCGACAGTGGCCTTCGTCAGCGGAACACGCAGCTCTGGAAAACCGTGTTCGAGGAAGACATCTTCGTGGTCGAAGGCATGCAGCGCGGCCGCCACGCGCCGCTCTTTGACGGCGGCCGCTTCTCGCCGGCCATGGACGGCCCCACGCATCTGTTCCACGATTGGGTGGCAGCAAGGATGCAGTCCTGGCGCGAAACCGCGAGGGCTGCGGAATGAGCGATCTCGACGCCCGGCTCCTTGCCGCGCACGAGGCCGGCGACGGGCTGGCGCTGATCTGCCTTTATGCCGAAGCGGCCGAGCGGGCGGCGAGCGAGATCGCCCGCGCCTTCTACCTCACCCATGCCTATGTGTTCGCGCTGGAAACCGGCTCGGCCCAGGCCGCGGCGCTGCGCGACCGGCTGGTTGAACTCGGCAGTGAGCCCGCGTCAGTCTGAGACGCGCATCAGGCTGTAGACGTGCCAGCTTGCATGGCTGAGCCAGGGAAAGATGATCAGCAGCCCCAGAAAGGCCGGCACCATCGCCACGAAGACCAGCACCGCCAGCAGGACCGCCCAGGCCAGCATGACCACGGGGTTGTCGCGCACCACGCCCATGCTGGTGATCATGGCCGTGACGAAATCCACCTCGCGGTCCAGCAGCAAGGGCAGCGCAAGGACCGAGAAGCTGTAGAGCACGAGTGCGAAACCCGCGCCCACGATACTGCCGACACCGATCATCGTCAGCCCCTGGGAGGTCAGGTAGACCTCCACCGAAGAGGACACATTGGTCATCGCGCTGAGACCGAGAAAGAGCGCAAAGATCATGTGGCCGACAAAGAACCAGAACAGGAACAGGATCACGATGATCGCGCAGAGCCACGGCAGTTGCCGTCCGCGCTGCCGCCAGATCACGCCAAAGACCGCACCCCGGTCGAGCGGCAACCCCTGTTCCAGCCTGTGCGACACTTCGTAAAGCCCCACCGCGGCGAATGGGCCGATCAGCGGGAACCCGATCGCGGCCAGCACCAGCCAGTAGCTCTGCCCGGTCGAGAGCGTGATCCAGGCGATTGCCAATCCGGCGAGCACATAGACGGCCCCGAAGAAGAGCCCGAGTCCCGGCGCGAGCCAGAAATCCACCCAGCCCTGCCGGAGAGCTTCGCGCAGCAACGCCGCGTCGGGGCGGCGGAATCGCGGGACGCCCAAGGGCCGATCCGGCGTTTCGATATCTGTGGCAAGTGTTTCCATTCGGCGATCTTGCGACAGTGCTCTCGCACGATCAAGCGAGAACGCGGGATCAGATCGCCGGCGGACGCCGTCCGGGCCAGTCCGTCGCCTTGTGCCATGCCTGTGCCACCTGAAGCAGGCGCCCGTCGGCGCCACGCCGCCCGATGAGTTGCAGGCCCATGGGCAGGCCGTTCGCGCCAAACCCCGCGGGCAGGTTCACGACCGGCAGGCCGATCAGGCTCGCGGGCACCACGACCTCCATCCAGCGGTGGTACGTATCCATGGCGCGCCCGGCGATCTCTGTCGGGTACTCCTTGTCCACCGCAAAGGGCCAGACCTGTGCCGAGGGCAGCACCAGCGCATCGTATCGCTCGAACAGCTTCGCCGCGCGCAGGAACCAGGCACTTCGCAGGCTGCTCAACCGGTGGAGATCCATCGCGCCAAGCTTCAGGCCACGGCGCACCTCCCATTGCGCTGTGTCCTTCAACTGCGCCCGGGTGTCGTCCCGGTCGAACAGGACGCCGAGCCGGCAAGCATTGGCGAAGTTGCGCAGGCCGACCCACGCCTCCCAGATCGCCTCGGCCGGATGGGGCGGGTCGAGCGGCTCCACCACGAGCCCGATCTCCTCCATCTCTTCGAGCGCCGCCGAACAGAGATCGAGAATGCCCGGATCGAACGCGTATGCGCCGCCCCAATCGCCGAGCCAGCCGATCCTGAACCCCGCGACATCCGCGTCGATCTCGGGCAGCGACATCGGCTGCGTCAATCCGAAGGGCTGGCGCGGATCGGGCCCGGCCATCGTGTCGAGCAGCGCCGCGAGATCGGCAGGGTTGCGCGCCATCGGCCCCAGCGTGGCGAGCTGCTGCAGGTAGACCTCCGGCCCCGGTTCGGACGGAACCAGCCCCACGGTCGGCCGCATGCCATAGACGTTGTTCCAGGCCGCAGGGTTGCGCAGGCTGCCCATCATGTCGCTGCCATCGGCCACCGAGAGCATCCGGCAAGCGAGCGCCACCGCTGCGCCGCCCGACGACCCGCCGCAGCTGAGCGCCCGATCATACGGGTTTTTCGTCGCGCCGAAGACCGGGTTGAACGTGTGGCTGCCCAGCCCGAATTCCGGCGTGTTGGTCTTGCCGATCACGATCGCACCCGCCGCCCGCAGCCGCGCCACCATGATGTCGTCGGTTTCCGCCAACTGCCCGGCGAAGAGTGGCGATCCCTGCGAGGTCGGCAACCCCGCCGCGTTGGCCAGATCCTTGATCGCCATCGGAATGCCGTGCAGCCAGCCCTTGCGCGCAGTCGCGTCCGCGGCCCGTGCCTCCGTGATCAGCGCATCCGGATCGCGCAGCGCCACGATGGCATTGACGTCGGTGTTGACGGCGTCGATCCGATCCAGCGTGGCACGCATCAACTCGTGCGCCGAGATCTGTCGCGCCTCCAGCATGCCGCTGAGTTCCAGCGCAGATTTCCGTAACAGGTCCGACACTGCTTTTCACTCCCAGGCCCCTGCGCCGCCGCCCTTTCCGCGCCGCGTCAGGATTGAAACACCGCCGAAACCTCCGCACGGATGATCCGGGCGATCAGCGCGCAATCCTCCACAGAGAAGGTCAGCGGCACACGCATGTCGAGAATCCCGGCCAACACCCGATCCGTCGCCGGCATCGGCTTGCTCTGCGCATAGCGCCAGCTGTCGTAGCGCGAGGTGAACCCGTGCGGCTCCGCGGCGCCGAACCACTTGAGCTCCACCCCGCGGGCGGCGCAGCGCCGGACGACGTCCTCGACCCGTGCCGTGGCCCAGTCGAGCAGCAGAACCTGGAAGGAGGATCCCACAAAGGCTTCTTTCGGATCGCGCTCGATCAGCGTCAGCCCGGGCGTGTCGCGCAACCCGGACTCGAGCACCGCGTAGCGTTCGTTCCACCGCGCGACCTGCTGGGGCAGCGCGCGCAGTTGCGGACGCAGGATCGCGGCACGCAGATTGTCCATCCGGCCGGAAATGTTTGGGGTGATGTATTTCACCCGCTCGAACACCTCCGGTGCCGGCGCCGCAAGATGGCGTCCGTACAGCATGTAGGAGCCCGACAGAATGATCGCCCGCGCGGCCACCTCGGCATCATCGGTGACCAGCAATCCACCCTCGCCGGAATTCACGTGCTTGTAGGTCTGGCAGGAATAGCATCCGGCCCGCCCGTGCCGACCCGACGGAACGCCATCCCAGGCGCCCCCCATGGTGTGCGCGCAATCCTCGATCACGGTCACTCCGGCGGCGTCACAGATCTCCATCAGCCGATCCATGTCGCAGATATGACCGCGCATGTGGCTCAGCAGCAGCACCTCGGCCTGGTCCGACTTTGACTCAAGGTCGTCAAGGTCGATGGTGAGGCCCTCTGTGACGCCGACAAGCACCGGCTCGGCGCCGACGGCCGCAATCGCACCCGGCACCGGCGCGAGCGTGAAGACATTCGTCAGCACACGGTCGCCAGGTCTTACCCCCACCGCACGCAGCGCCGTCGCCATCGCATAGCCGCCCGAGGCCACGGCGAGGCAATAGCGTGCGCCTGTCAGTGCCGCGAACTCCTGCTCCAACAGCGCGGTTTCGCTGATTTCTCCGGGTGCGGTGTTGTAGCGGTGCAGCCGACCATGGCGCATGACATCGAGCGCCGCCGCGATGCCCTCCTCCGGGATCGGCTCCTGTTGGGTGAAACTGCCTTCGAACCGCTCCGCCATGATCCGACTTGTGTCCATACCGCGACGCGCCGTCAAGCGCCCACGCGGGGAGGTCCGGAAAAACGGCGTCCCAGAAGATTTGCAAATGGCAGGCTCCCGCTTTGCAAATTCCAGCGCGCGGGGAATTGCGGATTGCCGGATAGGGCGTCCCGTGAGCGTCGGCCGGACCGGACCATCAGGGGATGAGGCGTCCTACCACCCCGGGCAAGGCCGCGAAATCATCGAGCAGCGCCTCAGGCTCCAGAGCGGCCATGTCCGCACCTGCGGGACCGAACGTCACAAGGATCGAGGGCACGCCCGCCGCGCGTGCCGTGTTGCGGTCGGTATCGCTGTCCCCCACGAGGCAAGTGCGGTCCGGGGCGCCACCGAGCCTGCGCACGGCCTCCACCAGCGGTTGCGGGTCCGGTTTGCGCACCGGCAAGGTATCCGCGCCGACGAGGCTTCCGAACACGTCCCGTACCCCCAATCGCTGCAGGAGAAGGTCGGCGAGCGCTTCCGGCTTGTTGGTGCAGATGCCCACGCCATAGCCTTCGGCCTTCAGGGCCTCCACCGCGTCCATGGCACCGGGATAAAGAACGGTATGCACGTTGATGGCCTGCGCGTAGACATCGAGGAAGATCGGGTAATACTGCGACACCACAGGCTCCGGATCGGCATGGCGCATCTTCGCAAGCCCGGTCTGCAGCATCATCCGCGCCCCCCTCAGCGCCACGGCGGCATCCACGGCCGGGTCCAGCATGTCGCCCGCACCCATGTCGCGGAAACAGTGGTTTGCTGCTGCGATCAGGTCGCCGCTCGTATCGGCCAGCGTCCCGTCCAGATCGAAAATGACCGTTTTCATACCCTGCCCCTCCGGCGAACCCGTGCCGATACGTATTGCAGCCCGCAATCTTCTTTGATCGCGTCGCGCTTGCCCTGCCCACCTCTTCGGATAAAACGGGCCGGAACAAAAGCACTTCCGAGGCAGATAATGCAGACAGCCCTGATAATCCTGGCGGCCGGCCTAGGCACCCGGATGCAATCCGACATGCCAAAGGTCCTGCACAAGATCGGGGGCGTGCCGATGCTGACCCACGTGCTTGCGACCGGAGCGGCGATGGAACCGGATCGTGTCGTCGTGGTGACCGGCCACGGCGCGGGGCAGGTCGAGGCCGCGGCGCGGGAGGTGGACGACAGCATCGTGACCGTCTTGCAGGAGGAGCAACGCGGCACGGGCCATGCCGTGGCCCAGGCCCGCGCGGCGATGGACGGGTTTGACGGGCTCGTGCTGGTGCTGTTCGGCGACACGCCCTTTATCCGGGCCGAGACGCTTTCCGCAATGCGTGAGGCGGCCGCCACCGACGATGTCGTCGTTCTGGGCTTCGAACCTGCGGATCCCGGACGATACGGCCGGTTGATCCTTGAGGGCGGCCAGTTGCAGCGGATCGTCGAGTTCAAGGACGCGATAGATGAGGAACGCGCCGTAACCCTTTGCAACGGTGGACTTATGGCCTGCCGGCCACAGCTTCTGTTCGACCTGATCA
>CBDUPF010000028.1:0-20684 GCA_965369035.1 uncultured Aliishimia sp. | reverse complement strand
CTTACGGTCCTGGTCAGGGAACGTAACCTGGCCAGCCTCGATGATGCCACTGCCGCTTGCGCAGCCGCCTTGGCGGACACCGGCGCGATCGCAGTGCGCGAAGATACCAATCTCGAACCGGCTTTCTGGGCACAGTTTCCTGGCAATGAAGGTTATCTGGTTCGCCGCGCGCTGATCTCCAGCGCGAATATGGCGAGCTTTGGCTCGTTCCACGGCTTTGCCCTGGGCCAGGCCCAAGGCAATCACTGGGGGGACGCAGTCACGCTGCTGGAATCCTGGACCCGCCACACGCTGGCCCATATCAACCGCTGGACCGACGAAGGAGTGGAACCGCTGCATCGCGATTGGCGCGGACTGGCCTGGCAGATGGGAGAGACCGTGACGGTCTTCGGCGAAACCGGAACCTTTCTTGGCATAGACGAGGCGTTCGGGCTGCTGTTGCGCCAGAAGGACGAAACGCGCCTGTTCCCGCTGACGCGACTACTGGAGGACGGATGATGATGGGACCTGTTCACCTGGCCCGCGCGATTCATTTCGACGAGAGCGACATGAACGTCTACCACTCGCCCGCGAGGACCGGGGAGTGGTGCATCTCCGGCGGGTTCGAGTTTTCCGATTTCACCCCGGCCGACCTGACCGGCAAGACGCGGCAGGCATTCTCGAACGGCTGGTTGGGGCTTGAAACATACGGCCGGGTGACCTTCGTTGCCGTCACCGTGATCGAACCGGCGGAGGTCGAGTCCCTGACGACCCTGCTGGCGCAGCATTTCGTCGAGTTCTATGGCGCCGGAACCATTGACGCGGCCATGCCGGTCGCACGGCAGGAGATCGACCACATGGTGGAGATGTGCTCCGGCCTCGATCCCAATACGCTGCTCACAGTCGCGCGCGAGTTGACGGAGGTCGGCGTCGGCGAAAGGTTCCGCATCATCGAACCGCAGGCATCGGAACTCGACCAGTTCGCCGTCCATGGATCGGTCGATATCCCGGACGGCCAGTAAAGCGTTACCGATTTCTGCCGATCAAGGCTTCCAGGTAACATTCGGATTGCGCCGAATCGGATCATCGCGTAGCCAGAAAACGCGAACGGGAGGAATTCATGCAGGCTTTGATCTGCGATGCACAACGGACACCCATCGGCCGGTATGGCGGCGCCTTGTCGTCTGTCCGCGCGGACGATCTGGCCGCGATACCGATCAGAGCCTTGATGGAGCGCAACGGCGGCGTCGACTGGGACCAGGTCGACGACGTGATCTATGGCTGCGCCAACCAGGCCGGGGAGGACAACCGCAACGTCGCGCGCATGGCCGCCCTTCTGGCCGGTCTGCCGGAGAGCGTGCCGGGCTCGACGATCAACCGGCTCTGCGCCAGCGGGATGGACGCGGTGGGTCTGGCTGCACGCGGAATCAAGGCGGGCGAACTGGATCTCGTGATCGCCGGCGGTGTCGAGAGCATGAGCCGCGCCCCCTTCGTCATGCCGAAGGCGGAGACGGCCTTTTCCCGCGCCAATACCGTCTACGACACGACCATCGGCTGGCGTTTCGTCAACCCGAAGATGAAGGCACAATACGGCATCGATTCCATGCCGCAGACGGCGGACAACGTCGCCGCCGACTGGCAGGTGAGTCGCGCCGATCAGGATAAGTTTGCCGCGCGATCGCAGGCCCGCTGGGCCGCCGCGCAGGCGGCCGGGCAGTTCGGGGAGGAAATATGCCCGGTCACAATTCCCCAGCGCAAGGGTGACGCGGTCGTGGTCGACACCGACGAACACCCGCGCCCGGGCACCGATGCGGAACAGCTCGCCAGGCTCCGCGGCGTGAACGGCCCCGAGCTGACCGTGACGGCCGGGAACGCCTCGGGCGTCAACGACGGTGCGGCCGCCCTGATGCTGACCTCCGAGGAGGGTGCTGCGCGGCACGGGCTGACCCCGATGGCGCGCGTCGTCGCGATGAAGGCCGCGGGCGTCGCGCCACGGGTCATGGGCATCGGACCTGTCCCCGCCTGCCGGAAGGTGCTGGAGCACACCGGCCTCACCATCGACCAGATGGATGTGATAGAGTTGAACGAGGCCTTCGCCGCACAGGGGCTCGCGACGCTGCGGGAGTTGGGCGTGGCGGATGACGACACCCGCGTGAACGCTCAGGGCGGCGCCATCGCCATCGGCCACCCGCTCGGCATGTCGGGCGCTCGGCTGGTGATGACCGCTGCGTACCAGCTTCGTCGCACGGGCGGGCGGTATGCGCTTTGCACCATGTGCGTGGGCGTGGGCCAGGGCGTGGCAATGATACTGGAAAGGACCTGAGACGATGTATGCACAGATGGTCAAATCCGAAGCCGCCGATGACAGCCCGGAGGCGAAACGCTTCCAGGAGCGCATCGACGCCGGCGAAAAGATCGAGCCAAAGGACTGGATGCCCGAGGGCTATCGCAAGACCCTGATCCGGCAGATCGGCCAGCACGCACATTCCGAGATCGTGGGACAGCTGCCCGAAGGCAACTGGATCACCCGCGCACCGACGCTGGAGCGCAAGCAGATCCTGCTGGCCAAGGTGCAGGACGAGGCGGGCCATGGGCTCTACCTCTACTGCGCGGCCGAAACGCTGGGCGTCAGCCGGGACGAACTGACCGAGCAGTTGCTGGACGGCCGGATGAAGTATTCCTCCATCTTCGCCTACCCGACGCTGACCTGGGCCGATATCGGCGCGGTGGGCTGGCTGGTCGACCAGGCGGCGATCATGAACCAGGTGCCGTTGCAGCGCACGTCCTTCGGCCCCTATTCCCGCGCGATGATCCGCATCTGCAAGGAGGAGAGCTTCCACCAGCGCCAGGGCTACGACATCATGATGAAGATGTGCTCCGGCACCGCGGCGCAGAAACGGATGGCGCAGGATGCTCTGAACCGCTTCTGGTATCCGTCACTGATGATGTTCGGCCCCTCGGACAAGGACAGCGTGCATTCCGCGCAGTCAATGGCGTGGAAGATCAAGATGAACACCAATGACGAGTTGCGCCAGAAATTCGTCGACGAGGTGGTGCCGCAGGCCGACTACCTTGGTCTCCGCATCCCCGACGATGACCTGCGCTGGAACAAGGAGCGCGATCACTACGACTTCACCGGTCCCGACTGGTCGGAGTTCTTCGACGTGCTCAAAGGCAACGGCCCCTGCTCCACCGAGCGGCTTGAGGCGCGCAACAAGGCCTGGGACGACGGCGCCTGGGTCCGCGAGGGGATGCTGGCGCATGCCGAGAAGAAACGCGCCCGCCAGTTCGCCGCCGAGTAGACCCTGATCCGGGAGGATTTTCGATGTCCAAGGAATGGCCCCTCTGGGAAGTCTTCATCCGCGGCCAGCACGGCATGGCGCACCGCCACGTGGGCAGCCTGCATGCGCCCGACGCGGAGATGGCGATCAAGAACGCGCGTGACGTCTAGACCCGCCGCAAGGAGGGTTTGAGCATCTGGGTGGTGCCGTCGAGCCAGATCACCGCCGCCGATCCGTCGGACAAGGGCTCGCTCTACGATCCTGCGGACAGCAAGGTCTACCGCCACCCGACCTTCTTCGAGATTCCGGAAGAAGCGGGGAAGATGTGATGGAGCCGCGGGTCGAATTCCTGCTGCGCCTTGGCGACAACGCGCTGGTGCTGGGCCACCGCGTGTCGGAATGGTGCGGCCACGCGCCGATCCTGGAGGAGGATATCGCGCTGGCCAACGTGGCGCTGGACCTGATCGGTCAGACCCAGATGTGGCTGGAACTAGCCGGTGAGGCCGAAGGGCAGGGCCGATCGGCGGACGATCTCGCCTTCCTGCGCGACGCCTGGGATTTTCGCAACGTGTTGCTGGTCGAACAGCCGAACCGCGATTACGGCCACACGATGATGCGGCAGTTCCTGTTCGACGCCTGGCACAAACCGTACCTGCGGGCGCTGTCGGAGGCCGGGGACGACCGCATTGCGGCCATCGCGGCGAAGTCGCTGAAGGAGGTGACCTATCACCTCGAACGCTCCGCGGATGTGGTGATCGCACTGGGGGACGGCACGGAGGAAAGCCACGACCGGATGCAGACGGCGCTGGACCGTCTGTGGCCCTATGTGGGCGAGATGTTCGTGACGGATGCGGTCGACGAGGCGCTGCCCGGCATCGCGCCGGACCCGGTGACCCTTCGCGACGCATTCGACCGGACGTTGGGCGAGGTGATGGAAGAGGCCACGCTGACGCTGCCGGACAGCGATTTCGCCCACAAGGGCGGCAAGACCGGCCAGCGGCACAGCGAACACCTCGGGCACATGCTGACGGAGATGCAATGGCTTCAGCGCGCCTATCCGGGGGCGACATGGTGATGACAACCCGCCCGGGCATGGACGACATCCGCGGCTGGCTGGACGAGGTGCCGGACCCGGAGATTCCGGCCATTTCGCTGATGGATCTGGGCATCATCCGCCACCTGGAATGGAAGGGCGACACGCTGGAAGTGACCGTCACGCCGACCTATTCCGGCTGCCCGGCGACCGCCGTCATCAACATGGAGATAGAGTCCGCCCTGCACGCCCACGGTGTGCGGAACGTGACGCTGAAACGGCAGATCTCCCCGCCCTGGACGACCGACTGGCTGTCCGAGAAGGGCCGCGCGAAGCTGGAGGAATATGGCATAGCGCCCCCGCAGCCCGCCGGTGGACCGCAGCACTGCCCGCATTGCCGGTCCACCGATGTCGAGCGCGTCAGCCAGTTCGGGTCGACCCCGTGCAAGGCGCAGTGGCGGTGCCGAGAGTGCCTGGAACCCTTCGACTATTTCAAGTGTATCTGAGGTCCCACCCATGGCGCAGTTCCGTCCGCTGACCGTTACCGATGTGCGCAAGACGATCCGCGACGCAGTGATCGTGACCTTGCGGCCGGAGACCCCCGAGGAGTTCGCCTTCACGCAGGGGCAGTATCTGACCTTCCGCAAGGATTTCGACGGGACCGAGGTGCGGCGGAACTATTCGATCTGCAGCGGGCTGGATGACGGTGTGCTGCAAGTCGGGATCAAGCGCGTGGATGGCGGCGCTTTCTCGACCTGGGCCAACGAGGAGTTGAAGCCCGGCGACACCCTGGACGCGATGCCGCCGATGGGGCGGTTCTTCACGCCGATCGAACCCGACAAGGCCAAGACCTATCTCGGCTTTGCCGGCGGGTCGGGCGTCACACCGGTGCTGTCGATCCTGAAGACCGTGCTCAGCCGCGAGCCTGAAAGCCAGTTCACGCTGGTCTATGCGAACCGGGCGGCCAACACGATCATGTTCCGCGAGGAACTCGAGGATCTGAAGAACCGCTACATGGAGCGGCTCACGATCCTGCACGTGCTGGAGACTGGCGACCAGGATATCGACCTCTTCTCCGGCCGCATTGACGGAGAGAAATGCGCGGCCCTGTTCAGGCACTGGATCGACGTGTCCAGTGTCGATCTGGCGTTGATCTGCGGGCCGGAACCGATGATGAAGGCCATCGCCGCTGCACTGCAGGAACACGGGCTCTCGAAGGAGCAGATCAAGTACGAGCTGTTCACCGGCTCGCAAGAGGGACAGCTGGCCCGCGAGAAACGGGCCAAGGTCGCCAAGAACACCGGCACCGAGACGACGGTGATCATGGACGGCACGTCCTACCAGTTCATCCTGCCCCCCGATCAGCCGGTGCTGCAGGGTGCGTTGGAAAACGACCTCGACGCGCCGCATGCCTGCCGGTCGGGGGTCTGCTCGACCTGCAAGGCCAAGGTGATCGAGGGCCAGGCGGAGATGCTGAACAACCACGCGCTGGAAGACTACGAGGTGCGGGCCGGGTTCGTGTTGACCTGCCAGTGCTACCCGATCTCCGACAGGATCGTTCTCGACTACGACCAGCACTAGATCGGGCCGCGCAGGAGCCCGGGATTTGGGAGGATCGAATGCCGAAGGACGCCGCCATCCGCACCGTCGAAAGCTTTGCCGCGGGACGTTGGATCAGCCCCGGGCCGGGCGCACGATCCATCGCCTCCGCGATCACGGGCGAACCGATGGCCGAGGCCGGAAACGACGCGCTGCCCTTTGCCGACATGCTGGACTGGGGCCGCGCGACGGGCGGGCCGGCCCTGCGCGCGATGACCTTCCACGACCGTGCGCGGATGCTCAAGGCGCTGGCGCTGCACCTGCGCGAGCATCGCCCCGCGCTCTACGAGCTCAGCTACGACACCGGCGCCACGCTGGCCGATCACAAGATCGACGTCGATGGCGGCATCGGCACGATGCTGGTCTTTGCCTCCAAGGGCCGGCGGGAGATGCCGGACGGCCATGTCTACCTCGACGGCCCGCCCGAACAGCTGGGCCGCGACGGACAGTTCTTTGGGCGCCACATCTGCGTGCCGATGCAGGGCGTGGCGGTGCACATCAACGCGTTCAACTTCCCGGTCTGGGGCATGCTGGAAAAGCTGGCGCCGACCTGGCTTGCGGGCATGCCGGCCATCGTCAAACCCGCCACCGCGACCTGCTACGTGACCGAAGCCTGTGTCAGGATCATGCTGGAGAGCGGCATCCTCCCCGAAGGCGCGCTGCAGCTGGTGACCGGCGGGATCGGCGACATGCTGGATCATGTGGGCTGTCAGGATGTCGTGACCTTCACCGGCTCGGCGCAGACCGCGCTGAAGCTGCGGGGCAACCCGAACATCCTGCGCAATTCGGTGCGCTTCACCGCGGAGCAGGACAGCCTGAACGCCTCGATCCTCGGGCCGGACGCCACGCCCGACACGCCGGAATTCGACCTCTTCCTCAAGGAGGTCACCCGGGAAATGACCGCGAAGGCGGGACAGAAATGCACCGCGATCCGCCGGATCATGGTGCCGGAGGCGCAGGTGGAGGCGGTCATCGACGGGTTGACGGCGCGCCTGTCGAAAATCACCATCGGCGATCCCCGGCTTGAGTCGACCCGCATGGGCGCGCTGGTGTCGAACGGACAAAAACACGACGTGCTGGAAAAGGCCGCACTGATCGGGGCGGAGGCGGTGCGCGTCTTCGGTGACCCGGAGAATTTCACCGTCGAGGGCGCGGACCGGGACAAAGGCGCGTTCCTGCCGCCGATGCTCTACCACTGCGCCGACCCCGATTCCGCCCGGCGCCTGCACGATACCGAAGCCTTCGGGCCGGTCTCCACGATTCTCGGCTACCGGGATCTGGACCATGCCGTCGCACTGGCGAACCGGGGGCAGGGGAGCCTCGTCGCCTCCGTCATCACCCATGATCCGGAGGTCGCACGCCAGATCGCACTGGGCAGCGCGGCGTACCACGGCCGGCTCTATTTCAACGACCGCGATTCGATGGCCGAAGCCACCGGCCACGGCGCGCCGCTGCCGCAAATGGTGCACGGCGGACCCGGACGCGCCGGCGGTGGGGAGGAGTTGGGCGGCGTGCGCGGTGTGATGCACTTCATGCAGCGCACCGCGGTTCAGGGGAGCCCGGAGATGCTGTCGAGGATCGGCAACACCTGGGTGCCCGGCGCGAAAACCGACACGAGCAAGGCGCATCCCTTCACCCGACCCTTCGACGATCTGGTCATCGGCGACACGATCCACACCGACCCACGCGTCGTGACGCTGGAGGATATCGAGCATTTTGCCCATTTCACCGGCGACACCTTCTATGCCCACATGGACGAGGAGGCCGCCGCGGCCAATCCGTTCTTTCCCGGCCGCGTCGCGCATGGTTACCTGCTGCTGAGTTTCGCCGCGGGACTGTTCGTGAAGCCCGAACCGGGTCCGGTGCTGGCCAATACCGGGCTGGACAACCTGCGCTTCATGAAGCCGGTCTCGCCCGGGGACAGCATCGCGGTCCGGCTGACGGTCAAGGCGAAGACGCCGCGCAACGAGGAGTATGGCGAAGTGCGCTGGCACGTGAGCCTCACCAACCAGGACGGAGATCTTGTGGCCGAATACGAGCTTCTGACGATGAATGCGTTCTGATCCGACCCCGCTCGACATCCTGACCGCGCTGCCGACGCCGCGGGTCTGGTCCATGCTGGTGACGATCTTCGGCGACCTGGCGCAGGCGCCGCGCGACCGGATCGACGGGCCGCTGCTTACGCGGCTGACCGACGGCATGGGGATCCGGCCCGAAGCGGTGCGCGTGGCGCTTCACCGGCTGCGCAACGAGGACTGGATCACATCCGTGAAATCCGGCCGCACGTCGAGCCACGCGCTGACCCCGCGCGGCCGGCGGGAAAGCGAGGCGGCGACCGTGCTGATCTACTCGACCGCCGAAGAGCTTCCAGCCGACTGGCAGCTGGTCTTGACGGAGAGCAACGACGCAGACCTGCGCGCGGCGACGCTTGCGGCGGGGTTCGTGCAGTTGGCACCCCGTGTCTTCGCCGCCCATTCCGCAGCGGTGGCGCCCGGCGATACCGTGGTGCTGGCGGGCGGTCCGGTCCCCGGCTGGTTGCGGCACCAGCTCATCCCGGCGGAGCTTACCGAGCAGTTCCGCGACCTGCTCGCCGTGCTGCGTGCCGTTTCCGGCGCGATGGACCGACACACACCCGACAGCGCGCTGACCGTGGCGCTCCTGCGCTGCCTGATCGTGCATCACTGGCGGCGACTGGTATTGCGGCAGCCCTACCTGCCGCCGTCGCTGACCGGTGCGGACTGGCCCGGACATCTGTGCCGGATCGAGGTCGGCGCACTGCTGGGCCGGTTGCCCCGGCCGTCCCTGCCGGAGTTGCAGGCGGATCCGGGCTGAAACATGCATTGGCGGCTTTTCCCTGATCCGCAGCGGGGATATAGGGAGGCCATGACAAACCACCTCTACCAGAACGACCTTCCCGATGGGCTCGATCTCGGTCCGGTCGTCGCGATCGACTGCGAGACCATGGGCCTCAACCCGCATCGCGACCGGCTCTGTGTCGTGCAGATGTCGGGCGGCGACGGCAATGCGCATATCGTCCAGATCGCCAAGGGCCAGGCGACGGCGAAGAACCTCTGCGCAATGCTGGAGAATCGGGACGTCCTGAAGCTGTTCCATTTCGGGCGTTTCGACATCGCCGCGATGTATCATGCCTTTGGCGCGCTGGCCGCCCCGGTCTATTGCACCAAGATCGCAAGCCGATTGGTGCGCACCTATACCGACCGGCACGGGCTCAAGAACCTGCTGCAGGAGCTCCTCGACGTGGACGTGTCGAAACAGCAGCAGATGAGCGATTGGGGCAGCGAGACGTTGACGGCGGCACAACTCGAATACGCAGCCTCCGATGTGCTTTATCTCCACCGTCTGCGGAACGAACTGGACAAGCTTCTGGCCCGGGAGGGACGCACGGACATCGCGCAGGCATGTTTCGATTTCCTGCCGACCCGCGCCCGCCTCGATCTGGCCGGCTGGCCGGAAATCGATATCTTCGCCCATTCATGAGCGCGTATCTGGATACGGCGCGCCGAGTCATCCGGACCGAGGCCCGCGCGCTGGACCAGCTCGAACAGAACCTGGACGGGGCGTTCGACAAGGCGGTGGAACTGATGCTCTCCGCCACGGGACGGGTGATCGTCAGCGGCATGGGAAAGTCCGGCCACATCGGGCGCAAGATCGCGGCGACCCTCGCCTCGACCGGGACGCCAGCGCATTTCGTGCACCCGGCGGAGGCGAGCCACGGCGATCTGGGCATGATGGCGCAGGGCGACGTGACGCTGGTTCTGTCGAACTCCGGAGAGACGCCGGAACTGGCCGATGTGATCGCCTATACCCGCCGTTTCGGCATCCCGATGATCGGTGTGGCGTCGCGGGCCGACAGCACGTTGCTGCGGCAATCGGACGTGGCACTGGTGCTGCCCCAGGCCGAGGAAGCGTGCGGCACCGGTATCGTGCCCACGTCGTCGACCACGATGACGCTGGCATTGGGCGACGCCCTTGCCGTCGCGCTGATGGACCATCGGAGGTTCACGCCGGAGCATTTCCGCCAGTTCCACCCCGGTGGCAAGCTGGGCGCGCGGCTGACCTTGGTGCGGGACCTGATGCACGCCGCCTCCGACATCCCCATGGTCCGGCTCGACACGCCGATGGCGCAGGCGTTGGTCGTCATGAGCCGGGGCAGCTTCGGGATGACCGGTGTCAACGACGACGCGGGTAACCTGACCGGCATCATCACCGACGGCGACGTGCGGCGTCATGTGGACGGGCTGCTGCACCGGACGGCGGGCGACGTGATGACGCGCAATCCCAAGACCATCCGGCCCGATGCCCTGGCCGAACAGGGTGCGGCGATCATGAACAAGTCGCAGATCACCTCGCTCTTCGTCGCGGATGGTCCTGGTCCCGCTCTGGGTCTGCTGCATATTCACGACTGTTTGCGCGCCGGCCTGGGCTGAGCGTGCCATGACGGGTGATCCCTATTCCCGGCTGGTCTCGTTCCTGAAGATTGCGCTGCCGCTGGTTGCGCTGGCCATCCTGTCGACCGTGTTCCTCGTCTCCTCCCGGATCGAGCCGGGCGAATCCATTCCCTTTGCCGAGGGCGAAGTCGCCGAGCGCATCCGCAGCCAGCAGGTCACCGGTTCGGTTTTCTCGGGCGTCACGACCGGCGGCGACCGCATCAGCTTCTCCGCCAGGGAGATCGTGACCGCGGCGGACCGCACCAATGTCGCCCACCACCCGGTGGCGCAACTGGATTTCGCATCCGGCGGCAGCGTCAGACTTGAAGCGGAGCGCGGCGATGTCGATCTGAACAGGGATATCGTCACCATGACGAGGGATGTCGTGATCGAAAGCAAGACCGGATACACCCTGCGGTCGGACAGCCTGACCTCACATCTGTCCTATCTCGACATCGTCGCGCCGGGAGAGGTGACCGGGAACGGGCCGGCCGGAACG
Source organism: uncultured Aliishimia sp. (assembly GCA_965369035.1). Taxonomy (GTDB): domain Bacteria; phylum Pseudomonadota; class Alphaproteobacteria; order Rhodobacterales; family Rhodobacteraceae; genus Aliishimia. The sequence continues at coordinate 9,845 of CBDUPF010000028.1, read as the reverse complement.
CTGAGAGCCGGCGGCATGCGGATCAGTGAACAGAAAGACGGCGGCAACGTGCAATTGCTGTTCACGGACGGGGTGAAGCTGGTATACGACCCGAAAGAAGCAAAATGAGCCCGGTTCGAGTGCCTTTCCTCCGCATCGTTCTTGTTGCATCCGCCCTTTTGGGTCTCGTGCCGGCCCTGTCCGCACAGGGTACCTCCGTCGCTTTCGGGACGATGCGGCAGGACACAGACCTGCCGGTCGAGGTCACGGCAGAACAGCTTTCCGTCGACCAGGACAGCGGGACGGCGATCTTCACCGGCGACGTGCTGATCGGGCAGGGGGAGATGCGGCTCTCCGCGCCGCGCGTTCTGGTGGTCTACAAGGACGGTCAGACCGGTATCGAGCGGCTGGAGGCCACTGGCGGCGTGACCCTCGTCAGCGGCCCGGACGCCGCGGAAGCGGAACGCGCGGATTACAACATCGATACCGGCGTGATCGTGATGACGGGCGACGTTCTTCTCACTCAGGGGCAGAGCGCGCTGACATCGGATCGCATGACGGTGAACCTTGACGACGGCACCGCCCTGATGAACGGCCGCGTCAAGACCATCCTTCAGCCCAACAAGAACTGACATGGACCGGCCGCAGCTCTCCGTAGCGCCCGGCGGTTCGGGCCTTCGCATCGAACACCTGCGCAAGTCGTATCGCAAGAAGATCGCGATCCGCGACGTGTCGATGTCGCTTGACCGCGGCGAGATCGTGGCGCTGCTCGGTCCCAACGGCTCCGGCAAGACCACGAGCTTCTATGCCGTGGCGGGGCTCACCACGCCCGAGGCCGGCAAGGTGATCGTCGACGGGACCGACGTGACCGCCCTGCCCATGTACCGCCGGGCACAGTTGGGCATCGGGTACCTGCCACAGGAAAACAGCATCTTTCGCGGATTGAACGTCGAGGACAACATCTCGGCCATTCTCGACATCACCGAACGCGACCGCCACAAGCGGCGAGAGCGCCTCGAGGAACTGCTGAGCGAGTTCTCGATCGAGCATCTGCGCCGCGCGCCCGCGCTGGCATTGTCCGGCGGGGAACGGCGGCGTGTGGAGATCGCACGCTGTCTTGCCGCAAATCCGCGCTACCTGTTGCTCGACGAGCCATTTGCGGGGGTCGATCCGATCTCGGTCGGGGACATCCGGCACCTCGTGGCGGAACTGAAGAACCGGGGGATCGGCGTGTTGATCACCGACCATAATGTGCGCGAAACCCTGACCATCGTCGACCGGGCCTACATCCTGCATGACGGTCAGGTGCTGATGTCGGGAACGCCCGACGAGGTGATCCAGAACGAGAACGTTCGGCGCGTCTACCTCGGCGATAATTTCCGTATCATATAGAATGGTTACAAATGAACGATGTGTTGTCTCTTGTTGACTCAACGTGCCATTTCAAGCCTTCATGGAGTCATGGCGCCTTCGACGTTCCATGGTTCCAATCCACCGACCCGCAGACAGCGGGGCGGAGTGGAACAAACCGCACAAAGCGGTCGATGTCTCAAGCCCAGTTGACCATTTCGTCCGGATCCCCGGCGGGATCAACTGTGTTTGCAAGCAGGAAAAAGGAGACACAATGCGTTACCAAATCAGCGGAAAGCAGATCGATATCGGCGAGGCCCTGCAAGCCCATGTGAAGCAGGAACTTGGTGCAGTCGTGGCGAAGTACGCCGAACGACCGACTGATGCGCATGTCATTTTCTCCAAGTCGGGGCACGAGTTCGTCTGCGAGTCGACCGTGCACCTGTCGACCGGCCTGACCGCACAGGCCAAGTCGCGCGAGAACGAGATCTACGCCGCCTTCGACTCCTGTTCGGCGAAGATGGAAAAGCAGTTGCGGCGCTACAAGCGAAGGTTGAAAGATCATCACAAGGACCGTACGGAGCCGGTTGAACTCCATGGGGCTTCTTCGTATATCCTCGCCTCGGATTCAGACTATGGGGACAACGAACCCGAGACGCTGCAGCCGATCATCGTGGCGGAAATGGAAACGCCGATCCCATCGTTGTCGGTCGGTGAAGCGGTGATGCAGATGGAACTGGCCGGGGCGCCGGTTCTGGTGTTTCGGAACGAGAGCAAGAAGGGCTTGAACGTGGTGTATCGCCGTGAAGACGGCAACATCGGCTGGATCGATCCCTGAAAAACAGCGGCCAGAAGGCCGCGTACAGAGCAGCCTGTGGAGAGACATGAACTTTTCTGAACTCCTAAAGCCGGATGCGGTGAAGGTTTCGGGCTCGGTTTCGAGCAAGAAACGCCTGTTTCAGGACCTCGGCGACATCGCCGCATCCGCCTACGGGTTCAATGCGGGGGAAGTGACCGACGCGCTGCGCGCGCGCGAAGCTCTGGGGCCGACGGGCGTCGGGCACGGCGTCGCGCTGCCACATGCCCGCCTTTCCGGGATCGACAGCGTGGTCGGCGCCTTCATCCTGCTGGAGAAACCGATCGATTTCGGTGCGGTGGACCGCGAACCGGTGGACATCGCCTTCGCGATCTTTGCGCCCGACGATGCCGGAGTCGATCACCTCAAGGCACTTGCGCTGGTGTCCCGCACGCTGCGCGAGACGTCGATCTGTTCGAAACTGCGATCGAACCGCGATCCCGCGACGCTCTACACGATCCTGAGCGAGGCGCAGCCCGTGAAGGCGGCCTAACCCCCCGACCAGGGACCGAAACCGAACATCATGTAGTCGCGCTGATAAGCGGTCCGCGTCAGCGTCTCGATATCCTCGTCATAGATGTCGTCGAGCGGGACCGGATGCGATGGCGCAGGCGGATGATAGGGCCGCGGGTCCGCAATATCGACACGACGCGCCAGTGCCGTCAGGTCGTCGGCAAGGTCCGCTTCGCGGAACACGAAATCGGGCAGCACGAACTCTCCGAAACCCTGAAGAACGGCGGACTGGCTGCACCAGGTCGCGTCGACCCTGATCGCCGTCTGCCCCGAGAGGTTTGAATCGAGAAACTCCAGGAACCGGATGAAGGCCACGCGGTGCCGGCTTGCATCCCAATCCGGCCCGACCCCCTCCTCGGGCACCGGCAGACCGTACTGCTGCACCAGCGTCTGACGGATCTGCGGGTAGGTGCCCTGGCCCGAGGCGAGAATGCGCTCGCAGAACACGTGGTGGGCGCGTGCCACGGGATGGCGCAGAACCGTGAAACTGCGGTGTCCGGGATGGGTCCGCTTCCATTTCCGCAGATCCTTCTGCCGCATGCCCGTCAGAAGCCCGCCGTCCGGATCGCCATCGACCGCCGCCAGCCATTCCGCGACTTCGTTCACCGGTCCGCCCTGGATCGGAAGGAAGATCAATGGCGCGGTGTTTCCTGCCAGATGCGTGGGCACCGCCGCGGCCCTGCGCGGTTCGAAATTCGGCGTCCGGCTCAGGTCGAACCGGTCGATGCTGGCCAGAGACGCCTCCATCTCGGCGAAGTTTTCGACCTTGTCGGCCAGCGGGGCCGGATTCTGCACCTTCAGTGTCCGGTCCAGCGCCTCGAGACGGCACGGCACGCCCAGAAACGCCGCAAGCCCGTTGATCACGTCCAGATCGCGAAGATCCTCGTAGTCGACATGGAAGGCGGTCTGCCCCGTGCGTTGCAAATGCCGAACCAGACGCAGGTGGAAGGCCTGCAACGCGCCGACATGCGCCGAGAATTCCTCCGCATCGAACACCGCCTTGGCGGGCTTTCGCGCCCCGACATGGGTGAGCTTCCATTGCCCGGTGGCCTGCGCGATCTTCCACGACACATAGGACTGCGCCGGGTTGCGGGTCAGGATGATTTTGGCGCAGCGCGGATCGTCCAGGATGCGCTCCAGCACGCGCGGGTCGTGATCGTGAAAGTACCGGAATCCTCCCAACACGCCACTCTGCGATGCAATGGCGTCGATCAACACCGCGGGCTTCCGGTCACGCTCCTGCTGAGTGATGCCCAGGATGTCACCGCGTTTCGGATAGCCGATGAAATGCGGGTTGAAGGCCTCGCCGTGACAGGTCACGCCCTCGAGCGCGTTGAGGTTCGACTCCAGAAAGTTGGAGCCGGTCCGCATTTCCGCGAAGATCACGAAGTAATCGAAACGTCCCGTCATCGCTTACTGCACCAGGTAGGGCTTGCGGCGTTCGTCACCGCGAACCCGTCGTCCCGCATGATCCACCGGGAAATCGCCCATCAGGTAGGGGTGCATCCCCTGGTTCTTGAGGTTCTGCAGGAACTGCGCAAATCCCGTCATGTCCACCATGCGTGGGGCTTCGGTCAGCCTGCGCGCATCGGGCGGGCCGATTTCGTCAAGGATCACCTGCAGATGCTCCATCGGGGTCTCTATGAATTCGGCCAGCGTCCAGATCCTGACACGGGCCTTGGTCCAGCGCGAGCGGAGCACGTTCAACTGGTCGCTTTCGACCTGCTGTTGCCAGGCGGCATCCCGGCGGATGTCCTGAAAATCTCGGTTCGACTGGAAGAGCGGCAGCGCCCAGGCCCCGGAAATCACCGAAATCTGGGCGTTCGGGTCCTTTGCCATGTGCCAGACGACATTCTGGTTGCTGCGCGGACCGAACTGGAAACACTGCCGCTCGCCGCGGGTGTTCCAGATCATGCTGGTCAGAAAGGCCACCGGGTTGTAGTCGCGGGTGGCCACGCAGTCGCTCAGGACACCGCTGATCGCGCTCTGGCCGTCGGCGAACTCCACCGCGTCACGGTCGAAGAGATGGCCATGCACCCGCGTTCCCGTTGCCTGCACCAGCCAGGGCGCGAAGTTCTCGAACAGCTCGGAAAATCCCTGGAACACCGAATAGGGCGCGGCCGTGATCCCGTTCGGGCTGTCCTCCAAGGGAAACCGGCTCTGCATGTAAAGGCCCGGCCGCCCGCGCGTGCGCCGCTCCACCGCCTTGGAAAAGATCCGGTCGATCTTGCCGGGGTTCGGCTCCGTTCGGGCGTACTCGCCCACCTTTCGCGACAGAAACGCGTCGTAGAGCTTGTTCGCATGGGGCCAGATCTTGCGCGCGACGAAGCAGTCGGAGCGCCGCAGAAGCTGCAGGTGGTCATCGTAGAAGATGTGCGGCTTGCCCTGGAAATCGAACTTCGACAGCGTCAGCGACCGGCTTTCGATATGTGTCGCATAGAGCCGGGCAAGCGTCTGGAAGTAGCTTTCGTCCGGGATCCAGACCCGCCGGAAATACCGGTCATAAGCGCGGCGGTTCGGATCCTGCAGGATCGCGGACAGGGTCTGCCGGGTCAGGCACCACCATTGGCTGCCCATGTGCGGCACCAGGTTTCCGGGCAGCTTGCGGTAGAGGTGCAAGGCACGCTGCAGATCCACGAACCGGTCGAAGAGATACCGGTTGCGCCGCCACGAAAACGGGAATCGCAGGGTGAACCGTTCCTGACCGAGCCCGTCGACGATCCACGGCACCTCCTTTGTGGTGGCGCTTTCGATGAAGTCTATGCGGGGGCGGGCATCCAGGTATTCGACCAGTTCGCTGACCGGACGCAGCGGCAGGCAGGACCCAGAGGCGAGGTACACGTGGCGCACATCGGGATATTCGGCAAGCAGCTTGGTTGCGGCCGCCTGCGTCGCGGCCACGATGCCCCACATCCCCCACTCGCACTTGTAACGGCGTGAGAAGCCGATGAGCGCCTCCCCTTCCAGCGCCGCGCGGAAGCGGGCCAGTTTCTCGCGGGGCACCCTGCGGTCGACGTGGATGACCACCGGGCAGCCCGCCGCCGCCCAGTGCCGCGCCACCTGCTCCGCCCGGCCCAGTGCGGTATGGACCAGCATGACGATACCCAGCGTGCTCATGCCCAGTTCCCCTTGGACATGAGGCCGAGAATCTCGAGTTGTCGCCAGTTGATGTATTTCTCCGACCACTTGGTCCAGAGTTGCAGGTCGCCCTGCATCTGCTCCATGTAGCTGCGGTACTCGACCGACTCGGCATAATGCTGGTTGCGGGTCATCTCCTCGGCCGCCTTGGCTCCGAAGGTGTCGAGGAATTTGGCGTGGAGAAGGACGCCGGATGCCTTTTCCCCCCCGCTCTGGTCGTAGACAAGGTTCAGGCCGCGGGGCAGCAGCATGTGAGTCGAGGAGACATAGGCGTAGCGCTTGTGCCATTTCACCAGCGGGATCTTGTTCAGCGCCGGCGCCCTGTAGGGATCGTGTCGGAAGAAGGCGCGCGCACGCGGGCCCCCCTGTATCCAGAGGTTCCAGTACTGCGGATTGCGCGAGATCGTGTAGTTGCCGCCATCGAACCAGCAGGCGATGTCCATCGGGTTCTGGCCCGCGCGGTACGGCACCTCATCGAGCCGTCCCTTGGGATACATGTCGAGCAGCATCGCGCTGAAGGACCGGATCGACGACGCATCGAGCCAGTCGGTCAAGCCCCTGAGCGGACGCGTATCGCAGAACGGATAGACAAAGAACTCGTCCGGATCGACCACCAGGCACCAGTGCCCGTGGGCGTATTTCATCTGCAGCCAGTTCAGCCAATCGACGCCGAAACGCGCCGTGCGATAGCTGGCCGTCGTCGACCAGACGGAGACATCGGGTTGGTCGGCCAGATATTCCAGCGAGCCATCGGTGCTGCCGTTGTCGACCACAAGAAAGTGGTCGATCCCCTGCCTCCGGTAGAAGTCGAGGAAAAACGGCAGACGCACGGCCTCGTTGCGCGCGGTCGAGAAGAGCAGAAGGTCATCGGGCCGGATGGCGGCCGTCCGGTTGGCGACAGCACGCAATTCGGCACTCTTGCGCACCGCCCGTACGCGCAGCCGCCTGCGTGCCAGACGCATCCGATATGAGCCTAGAAGCCCCACGAGCCTCCCTGTCGTCCGATGAATGCCATTGCCGACCCGGAATGTGTCAATGCGCCGATCCGACCTGTACCGCCGAATGAATATCCATGGCTTTCTATCCTCCTAGACCATCAAGGTTAACAACGGCTTTTCCACCTCGTGGCGAAGTATGTGCAAGATGCCACGCACCTGTTGCGGCGCTGCTACCAACCGCCGCGCGACATCAGCCCCAGGTCGACCAGTTGTTTCCACCCCTCGTAGCGTGTCGAGTCCGGGCACCAGAGGTCCGGATTCTCGGAAAGCCGGTCGTAGTAACCGGCATAGCGGTCAGCGGCCTGGAAATGCTCTCCACGCTGTTTTTCCTCCCGTGCCCGGCCTGCGGTGCCGGGCAGGAACTTGTAGTGCAGAAGGACACCGGTGACCTTTTCGACCCCGTGTTCGTCAAACGTGTGGTTGAGACGCGCAGGCAGGGCCGAATGCGTGGAGTTGACCAGGGTGTAGCCACGCCGCCAATGGATCAACGGGATCTTGTTGAGGGTCGGCGCACGCGACGGATCCTCGGTGAAGAAGCATCGCGCCCGTGGCCCGCCCTGCAGCCAGAGGGTGTCGAGTTTCGGCTGGCGCTGCGCCCAATAGCCATGGGCGTCGAACCAGCACAGGATCTCGGCCGGATCCTGTCCCGGGGAGTAGCTGTGCGCGTCCGGTGGCCCCTTCGGATACATGTCGAGCATCGTGGCACCCATCGCCGGATACCCCTGGCCCTCGAGCCAGCCGGTCAGATCCCGAAGCCCGCGCCGTTCCCAGTCCGGGTAGATCAGGATCTCGTCGGCGTCGGCCATGACCGCCCAATGTCCGCGCGCGTACCGCGTGGCGAGCCAATTCAGCCAATCCACCCCGAACCTTGCGGCCTTGTAGCTCGCAGATGTCTGCCAGAGCGTCACATCCGGCTGACGTCGAAGCATGTCCGCGGTGCCGTCGGTGCTGTCGTTGTCGACGAGGAGGAAATGCCCCACACCAAGCCGCCGGTAGTGGTCGAGAAAGAACGGCAGCCGCTGAACCTCGTTGCGCAGCGTGGCCAGCCCAAGGATGGTTCCGGGATCGATGTCACGCCGCCGGTCTGCGACCAGCGTGAGGTCGTGCCGATGCCGGAATGCACGCCACAGCAGGCGCTTGCGGATCAGTCGGCGGCGATAGCGCAGAAGTGGTCCTGCGCCGTGGGATGCGTTGCGGGTCATGACGCCCGTTTTGCGTGCATCATCGCGCCACTGCAACACCTCTCCCGCATCGGGTAGTGACGCTCCCGGTCCAGGACCGCATGCGCCGCCCTGTTATTCGGCGGCGCGGCCGAGGTTGACGACCTCGCGAAGGTATCCGTAGAGGTCCTCGCGCAGTTCTTCGCGGGCGAGGCCGAAGGCCACCGTGGCCTGCAGGAAGCCCGATTTCGAGCCGCAGTCGAAGCGCTGCCCGCGGAAGCGGTAGCCGTAGACGTCCTTGCCCTGCGCGATCTCCGCCGCGATCGCGTCGGTCAGCTGGATCTCGCCGCCCGAGCCCGATTTCATCTTGTTCAGATTGCCCAGAACGTTCGGCGACAGGATGTAGCGCCCGATCACCGCCAGGTTCGACGGCGCCTCCGCCGGCTCGGGCTTCTCCACCATGCCCTTGACCCGCACGATCGAGCCCATGTCTTCCTGCACGTCGAGCACGCCGTAGGACTTGATCCTGTCGGCGGGCACTTCCATCGCGGCCACCATGTTGCCGCCGGTCTCCTCGTAGGCCTCGACCATCTGCTGCAGGCAGGGCTTCTCCGCCGCGATCACGTCGTCGGGCAGGATCACCGCAAAGGGTTCGTTGCCGATCAGCCGCCGCGCGCACCAGACCGCGTGGCCCAGACCCAGCGCCTTGTGCTGGCGCAGATAGGCGATCGCCCCGCTCTCCATGTTGGTGTTCCGCAGCACCTCCAGAAGCTCGGTCTTGCCCTTCTTCTTCAGCTCCCGCTCCAGCGTCGGTGCGTGGTCGAAGTAATCCTCCAGCGCGCCCTTGCCGCGCGAGGTCACGAAGATGAATTCCTTGATCCCTGCGGCCCGCGCCTCGTCGATCGCGTACTGGATCAGCGGACGGTCGACCAGCGTCATGATCTCCTTCGGCACGGACTTGGTCGCCGGCAGAAACCGCGTCCCCAGACCCGCCACCGGAAAAATCGCCTTCGTCACCTTCATACGCATAACCAATCCTTTTCTGCTCCGTGGTGCAGTGGGGAGAACGCCACGTTCATAGCCCGAACGCTGTCTCGAAACACGAAGTTCCTTCCCGTGTAGTTAAAGCCCGTCGCACCAGGCCGAATCCTTGCCAAGGGCCGGCGCGGCGATCCGGACGATTCTCAGACGTGGTCTCAGCCATCGTGGCCAACGGATCCGCCCCCGTGTTGATGCGCGCAGCCGAAACGGTCGTGAATCGACGCCACGCCATTCAGTTAGCTCTTGATTCATTAGAAGAAAGGATCGGGCCCCGCACAAGGGAAAAATCGGCGGCATTGTGCCAGATGGCGCACAATATTTGGGCAATTGGGGCGGCGCCCCGGTGAAAATCCACCCGCCGGTCGCCCTATTCCATGCCCATCTCGGCCATCATGCGCTCCAGCTTCGGGACGTCTTCGGGATTGTTGAGCTCCCAGAACTGCCGGTCGCGCGCCGCCACCTCGACACAAAGCACGTTGCGGCCGTTTTCCAGGAACCGGAGCTGTTCCAGACCCTCGAGCTGTTCGAGCGGGCCCACCGGCCAGTCCGGGTAGGCTCGCAGAGGCTCGGCGCGATAGGCATAGACGCCGACATGATGGAAGACCGGCGTTTCCGCATCGTCGGCATAGGTCTGCGAGGTGAAGGGAATCACCTCCTTGGAAAAATAGAGCGCGTGGTTCTCGCGGCCGAAAACCGCCGTAGTGCCCCCGACGCGGCCGGCTTTCCTGTCGGCCAGGAACCCGTTCAGCGCGGCCCCGTCGCAGCGCAGAACCGGCGTCGCGATGTCGGCGGTCTCGTCGGCGCGCATGG
>CBDUPF010000027.1:0-21138 GCA_965369035.1 uncultured Aliishimia sp. | reverse complement strand
GGCCGATTTACGCCGACGGCATATCACACCCAGCTCGGGAGAAGACGATGCTCTTAAACAGACACCTGGTTTTTCTCTATGTCATTCTTGCAGTGTCCGTCGGATACTTCGTCACGGCACTGAACCTGGGCGCGCCCACTCTCGACGGCGGGTTGACGCCCTCGTTCTTTCCCATCCTGGTGGGCGGGGCTGCCATCCTCTTTGCCACCATTCTCATCGTTCAGAAGCTGCGGTCCGGCACCGAAGCCGACAGTGCGGACGAGCCGCGGACCTTCACACATGTCTGGGTCGCCGTGGCCATCTTCGGCTACATTCTCGCCTTCAAGCCGATGGGATATTTCATCTCGTCCGGGCTCTTCGTCTTCGCGCTGATCGTGATCTTCTCGTCGTTCGAAAAGCTTCTGGTCAAGGCCGCCATCTCCGCGGCGATTGTCGTGATCGCCTACCTCATGTTTCAGCAACTGTTCGGGGTCCGACTCCCGACGCTGTGGGGTTAAGTCATGGATTTCATTCTCCTTGTCTTCAGCAGCTTTTCCCTGCTGCTTGACCCGCTCAACCTGACCTACGTGATCCTGGGGTTCGTGATCGGCACCATCTTTGCCGCCATCCCGGGTCTGACCGCCACGCTGGCGATGGCCCTGCTGCTGCCGCTGACCTACACGCTCAATGTCGAAACCGCGCTGATGGCCTGTGCCAGCATCTACATGGCCGGCATGTGCGGCGGCAGCATCACGGCGACCACGATCAACATTCCCGGCGCGCCCTCCTCGATGATGACCGCTCTGGATGGCTATCCGATGCAGCAACAGGGCAAGGGCGCCCTGGCGCTGGGTCATGCGGCGCTGGGTTCCATGATCGGCGGCGCCGTGGGGGCCCTGCTCCTGATTGCGGTCGCGCCTTTCGTGGCCGAACTGTCGCTGCTGGTGAAGACGACCGGCAAGTTCTCCCTGCTGGCCTTCGCCATCATCGTGGTGGTGATCGCACAGCGCGGACGCATCCCGCAGGCCGGCCTTGCCGCCTGTATCGGGCTGATGCTGGCCACTGTCGGCCTCGACGCGATGGAGCCGATCACACGCTTCACCTTCGGCTACAGCAATCTGACTGCCGGCATCGACCTGATGCCCGTCATCATCGGGACCTTTGCCATTGCAGAGGTTCTGGTGCAGGCCAGTTCGTCCCGGGACATCAGTGCGGCGACTGCGGCGGCGGAAAAGGTCAAGATCAGGCGCAGGGACTTCCTGCCGCCGCTGTCCGACATCCGCAAGATCGGCTTCGGCTGCTATCTCAAGTCCTGCCTGATCGGCTACTTCGTCGGCACGCTGCCGGGAGCCGGCGGCTCGATGGGGTCGTTCCTCGCCTATACGGAGGCGGTCCGCACCTCGGACGAGCCGGAAACCTTCGGCAAGGGCAACCCCAAGGGCATCGCGGCCTCCGAAAGTGCCAACAATGCCGTCTGCGGCGGCGCCATGGTTCCGATGCTGACCTTCGGCATTCCGGGCGATCCGATCACCGCCATCATGCTGGGCGTGCTGGTCATCAACGGCATCCAGCCCGGTCCGCAGCTGATGTCAGACCAGGCCGGCCTGATCGCGCCGATGCTGGCCGCGCTCCTGTTCAGCGCCGTGGTGCTCATTCCGCTGACGCTCTACCTGATAGGGCCGTATTTCATCAAGATCGTGTCGGTGCGCAAGGATGTCCTTTACGCAGTCATCGCATTGCTGGCCGTCGTCGGAAGCTACGTGGCCACCTATTCGACCTTCCAGATGTTCATGGCGCTGGGGATGGGGATCCTCGCCTTCTATCTGCGGCGCAACGGGTTCCCCGTCATCACGATGCTGCTGGGCTACATCCTGGGTCCCAACCTCGAGGAGTTCCTGCGCCGGTCGCTGGCACTGTCCAATGGCGATCCCACGACGTTCCTCACCAATCCGGACAGCCTGTTCTTTGTCGTTCTGACCCTGATCTTCATCTACTTCCTGGTGATCCGGAAGCCGGCGGAAAAACCGGCGCCGGCACGGGTCGAGTAGGACGCGGCCAAAGCCGTTCCCGTGGTCGCACCGACCGGATCACGGGGACGGCTGCACCGTCGGGCGGGACGTCGCGACCGGTCTTGCCACGCCTCCGCGGCAAACAGAGGACATCGGCACCTGGCCGGTGTACACTCCAGCCCACGTCAAGCCAAAGGAGACCAAGTTGTCAGAGACCCGGCGCCCCACATTGGCGGATCAAGTCTACGATCAGCTGCTGGCGAAAATCCTCGAAGAGGAGTACCCGGTGCACAGCCGTTTGCCCGCCGAAGAGGTCCTCGCGCAGAATTTCGGCGTCTCCCGCCCGATCGTGCGCGCCGCACTTTCGCGCCTTCGGGACGACGGGATCGTCCAGTCCCGCCGCGGCTCGGGCAGCTATGTCCTGCGCCGTCCGGACCGGCAACTGATCAGCTTCGTGCCGCTGGAATCGGTGTCCGACGTGCAACGATGCTACGAGTTCCGCATCGATGTGGAGGGGGCCGCGGCCGCGTGGGCCGCGCGGCGACGAGATGACGAGGATCTTGCCGCCATGGACCACGCCTACCACGTGATGGAACAGGCCTACGAGCAGAACGCCATGGGCGTCGAGGCGGACCAGATGCTGCACCTCGCCGTGGCGCGGGCGTCGAAGAACCCGTTCTTCGCGTCGGTTCTCGAATCCCTGGGCGAGCAGATCGCCTTCGGTGTGAAACTCTCACGTTCCCTGACCCTTCTGGATACGCCGAAACGCCAGGAACTGGTTCTGGCCGAACACCGGGCCGTTCTGGACGCGATCCGCCTCAAGCAACCGGAGGTCGCACAGGCCACCATGCGCCATCACATCACCGCCGCCAAGGACCGGATGTTCGTGGGCACACGGGGATCGTAGAGCTTCGGTCCGCCATGGTTTCGCCTGTCCTCGGCAATCTGCGCGAACTGATTGCCGCCACCAGACCGGATAATCGGGACACCGGCTGACCGGGCTGGCGACGGAGGGGCGCAACGTCGAACACGATCAAAGGGGCGAACTCCGCCTCGACCTCCGGCGCGGGCAGAACGAGGCCGCGATCCCTGGCCGTCCGCCACCATGCCGACAGGTGGTTCGGCAACAGGTCATACTTGTGCACCATGCCATTCACCGTCGCCCCCTGGGTCGCGGAAGTAGACGCCGAGATCTGTGACGATCCGGAGCTGGGCGTGTTGCACCATCTCGGCGCGTTCGCCATCGGTCTCGAACGCATGGCGACCAGATGGCTCGCTCCCAGGTGAGGGGGCTGGGCAGGCGCGCTTGTAGCTCCGCGATGGTCCCTATGATTGCATCACGAACTTTCTCGGCACCATGACCGGCAAGAGACGGGGCCATGCTTGATGGGCTTCGACTTTTCGTGCCCACGCAAGCCTGATTTGGACCTGGTCTTCGCACACCATTCGAGCCCGCGGCATCAGCGCGGGTCTGCAATGCTTTGCATGACGCGCGCCACCTGCTGAATGTCGGACCGGAAGGCCGCCTCCTGCGCTTCTTTTTCTCGTGGGTCGCGGAGCCGGAGTATGTAGCTGGGATGGATTGTGACGAACACCGGTTGTTCGGCTGCCATCTCGATCTTGCCGCGGCGTTTCAGCAGTCGGGAACCGTCCCCCGTCAGCCCGCGAAGCGCAGTGGCGCCCATGGCGACGATGAGCCGGGGCCGCACCCGTTCCCGCTCCAGGTCCAGCCACCAGCGGCAGTGGTCGATCTCGTGATTGTTGGGCGCCTGATGCAACCGGCGTTTTCCGGCCGGGCGGAACTTGAAATGCTTCACCGCATTCGTGACATACACATCCTTGCGCGCGATTCCCGCTGCCGCCAGACCCCGGTCGAACACCTGCCCGGCCGGCCCGACGAAAGGCCGCCCTTCAAGATCTTCGCGGTCGCCCGGTTGCTCGCCCACGAACATCAGTTGCGCATCCAGCGGCCCTTCACCCCGCACTGCCTGCGTGGCGTTTTCCCACAGCGGGCAACGGCGACAGGCGGCAAGCGCTTCGGCGATCTTGCCTTCGCCCGGCACTTCGGCGCGCAGTTCGGCCATCCGGGCAGTGATCCTTTCGGCACGCTTCGGTGGCAGGCTGGGTGCGGCGGCCTGCATCTCGGCCGCACGGGCGCGGGCGGTGGCCACCATCTCGGGGATATGCGCGGCCTCGGGCATGTTCTTCCAGTATTTCTTCGGCATCTCCGCCTGCATCGCCTTCAGCTTCACCCGTGCCGGATTGAAGATATTGCGGAAATAGGTGCCCCAGAGCTCCTCCGTCGCGTCCTCCGGCAAGGGGGGCTTGGGCCGACCGGGCGCGAACCGCAGCTTGCCACCCTCGAAATGCGCGGTGAGGTCGGGGGTGGCGATGGTCCAGTCCATGTCGCCGAACCGCCTGGCAAAAAACGGCGCGGTTGGCTCCATGATGTAATGCGACGGCTCGAACCACGCGGCAAAGCGGCGGCGGGTGTCGTCGGGATGGCCGATCTCGCGGAAACGGACGAAGGCGGTCATCTTGTGCTTGTCGCGCCCCACCTCCTTGGCGAGCGCATTGAGCTTGGCGACCCGCGCATCGCCCCGGTCCTCGAACAGGCGAGGCTGCGTCTGCAAGGCCCAGAGCAGCGCGTAGGCCCGCGCAAACCGCTCTGGGTCGCGGTGCCACAAGACCAGCCCTACGGCCTGAAGAAAGCTCTTCGGCACGGTAAATTGCGAACCCTCAGGGGCGACCGGCAGCGGTGTCTCGTCTCCAAAGAGGTCGGCCCCGCCACCGCCCCTGTGCCAGACGATCTCCTCCGGCGGCAGGCCGGCGGCGAGCGCGCCCCGCGCCGCATTGCGCCACGCCTCGACTGTGCCGGTCTCCGGCAGTGATACCCGGCGCATCAGAACAAGGCGAGTTGTTCCGGTGGCGGCGCAAATCGCGCACGAAGGTCCGCGGCGTCGAGATGTTTGGCACGCCAGCCCGGCAGGGTGATGAAGGAGCGCGCGTTTTTCAGATTGGCGCCCATGCGCTGCAAATCCTCCCACCGGACGCTGCGATGCCGGCGCGAGGCGAGGATGCGCCCCACGGTTTTCGTGCCGAACCCCGGAACACGCAGCAGCATCTCCCTGTCGGCATGGTTCACATCGACGGGAAACAGCGCCCGATGCTCCAGCGCCCATGCCAGCTTCGGGTCCAGCGTCAGGTCGAGATTGCCGTCGGGCTGCGCCGCGGTGATCTCTGCCGCGTCGAAACCATAAAAGCGCATCAGCCAGTCGGCCTGATACAGTCGATGCTCCCGCATCAGGGGCGGCTGGATCAGCGGCAGGGTGGCCGAGGCATCCGGAATGGGCGAGAAGGCGGAGTAATAGACGCGGCCCAGCCGATAGCTGGAATAAAGCCGGGTCGAGGTCTTGAGGATCGTCGCGTCATTGGCACCATCCGCACCGACGATCATCTGCGTCGACTGGCCCGCCGGGGCAAAGCGCGTAGCCTTGCGGCCGCGATACGTCTTGTCCCGCCCCGCCTCGCGCAACACACGCACGTCGGCCATGGATTTGCGAATCTGGTCGGGGTTCTTTTCGGGCGCGTAATCCCTGACTGCCTTGTCGGTGGGCAGTTCGACATTGATCGAGAGCCGGTCGGCGTGCCGTCCCGCCTCCTCGATCAGGTGCGGTGCTGCATCGGGGATTGTCTTGAGGTGGATGTAGCCGCGAAACCCGTGCTCCTCGCGCAGCGTCTTCACGATGCGCACCATGTCGGCCATGGTGTCGTCCGGCGACCGGATGATCCCCGAGGACAGGAACAGCCCTTCGATATAGTTGCGCCGGTAGAATTCCAGCGTCAGCTCGATGACTTCCTCCGGAGAGAACCGCGCCCGCTCGACATTGGAACTCACCCGGTTGATGCAGTAGGCGCAATCATAGATGCAGAAATTCGTCATCAGGATCTTGAGCAGGCTGATGCAACGCCCGTCCGGCGCATAGGCGTGGCAGATCCCCGACCCGGTGGTCGAGCCGATCCCCTTGCCGTCGCGCGAATCCCGTTTCTCCCCGCCGCTGGAGGCGCAGGAGGCATCGTATTTCGCCGCATCCGAGAGAATCGCGAGCTTTTGCTGCAAGGTGAGCCTGGACATGATGTTCATCATATGTTCTCACGCAGTTAACCGCAATACGTTCGACGTCAGGTCCTTGGAGCTTGCAGGCCCGGAAAGACCCGGCATCAGTTTGCCGCCCGGAGCAGTCGAGACAGAGCAGCGCCGGCTGACATGCGCCCTCTCGACGAAGTAAGACCTGTGGAAACGGTAGCAGCTGCATTTCCAGCCCTTGTGCGGGCAACTTTTGGCAGACACGGTATCGAACTTACCAATGTCTCCAGGCACGGAGCCCGGTGACTTTGGCGACGAACACCGGTAGAAATCCTCGAAGATCCAACGCGATCTCGGTTTGCCAACAGTTTACCAGGAACCACTGCATGCCCAATTGGCACGAGAGACCGCTGGAAAATGTACTGGAAGCGCTCGACACGACAGCCGATGGTTTGTCCGAGAAAAGCGCGCGGGCGCGGCTTGATCGCCATGGCCCGAACGAGTTGCGTGTTTCGAAAGAGACGCGGGAAATCGTCAAGTTTCTGCTCCAGTTCAAGAACTTCTTCGCGATTCTGCTGATTGTCGGCGGAGCGCTTGCCATCACGGCCGAGCAAATGGACCCGGGCCAGGGCAACCTCTACATCGCCATCGCTCTTCTGGCGGTCGTCGTTCTGAATGCGGCATTCACCTATTTTCAGGAACACCAGAGCGAACGGATCATGGACAGCTTCAAGAAGATGCTGCCCGCACAGATCACCGCTCTTCGTGATGGGGCGGCGCGCGAGGTTCAGGCGGTCGACCTGGTCCCCGGCGACGTCATCGTCCTCAACGAAGGCGACCGGGTTCCGGCGGACGCGCGGCTGATCGAAGCCAAAGAGCTGAAGGTCGACAATTCAAGCCTGACCGGGGAGAGCGAACCGCAACCGGGCAATGCGGACAAGTCCGCCGAGGCGGTGCTGGAAAGCCCCAACATGCTGTTTTCCGGCAGCCTGGTGCAGAATGGCGAAGGCAAGGCCGTTGTGGTTGAAACCGGGATGAACACCCAGATCGGGTCAATCGTCGAACTGACCAAGGCGACCGACGCGACAGAGACACCGATCCACGGCGAACTGCGCTATTTCATAAAGGTCATCAGCATCATCGCCATCTTTCTGGGGGTCAGCTTCTTTGCGGTCTCCGTGGCAATCGGCAACAGCACCATCGGAAGCCTGATATTCGCCATCGGCATCATCGTCGCCAACGTGCCCGAGGGCCTGCTGCCTACCGTGACCTTGTCGCTGACCATGGCCAGCCGGCGCATGGCGCAGAAGAATGCCCTGATCAAGAACCTCGAAAGCGTGGAAACGCTCGGGTCTACGACCGTGATCTGCACCGACAAGACAGGCACGCTCACCCAGAACCGGCTGAGCGTGAGTACCGTGGTGATCGGGCGCGACCCCTATCTCGCCAGTGACGCGCGGCTGGACGACGCACAGGGGCTGGATCGGTTGCTGAAAGTGATGACTGTCTGCAACAACGCCTATCTGACCGACGACAACGGGTTTGCCGGCGACGCCACGGAGGGCGCGCTTCTGCTTTTTGCGCGCGGCCATGTGGATGTCGACGCGATGCGCGACGTGGAGGAGATCGCGGAGCAGCCGTTCAATTCCAACGCGAAGCGGATGATCACCGTAACGGATGACGGCACCGGACCGCAGGCCTATCTGAAAGGTGCTCCGGAAGTCGTTCTGGCCATGTGCGACCGGATCTTGACGGCCGAAGGAGAGACTGCCCTTACCGAGCCACTCCGCGCGCAGGTGATCGCCGCGTACAGACAGCTGGCCGAACGCGGGGAGCGGGGGCTGGCCCTTGCGGCGCGCGCCGCGGGGCGCGACGAGGTGCCGGAGGACGGGTATGTCTTCCTTGGCCTGACCGGCATGATCGACCCGCCGAGACCGGAGGTGCCCGATGCGCTGGCGCGCTGCAGGTCGGCGGGTATCCGCGTGATCATGCTGACGGGCGACTTCGGCCTGACGGCCAGGACCATTGCCCGGCAAATCGGCCTGATGGGGGAGAATGGACGCGTCGTGCAAGGCGACGAGTTGTCCAGGATGTCCGATGACGCGCTCCGGCACGTCCTGCAGCACGAGCCAGAGATCATCTTTGCCCGCATCGCCCCCGCGCAAAAGCTTCAGGTGGTACAGGCGCTGCAGTCCCTGGGACATATCGTGACCGTGACCGGCGACGGGGTAAACGATGCGCCCGCGCTGAAGAACGCCGACATGGGCGTCGCGATGGGCCTGATGGGCACCGATGTTGCAAAGGAAGCAAGCAACATGGTGCTTATGGACGACAACTTCGCCACCATTGTCGCCGCGGTGGAAGAAGGCCGCACGATCTTCGACAATATCAAGAAGTTCATCGCCTACATCCTGACCTCCAACATCCCGGAAATCCTGCCGTTCGTGGCCTTTGTGCTGCTGGATATCCCCCTGCCGCTGACGGTGATCCTGATCCTGTCGATCGATCTGGGGACCGATATCCTGCCGGCCCTGGGGCTGGGGGCTGAAAAGCCCGAAACCGATGTGATGAAACGCAAACCCCACCCGCGCGGCGAACGCCTGCTCAGCCGCAACCTGCTGTTGATGAGTTACGGTATCGTCGGGATGCTCCAGGCGGCGGCGGGTTTCTTTACCTATTTCGTCATTCTCTATTCCGGAGGCTGGGAGTGGGGGCAGGACCTGGCCAATGATGACCCGCTCTATCGCACCGCCATCACCGGTTTCTTCGCATCGATCATCATCTGCCAGGTTGCCGATGTGATCATCTGCCGGACGCGAACGCAGAGCCTGTTCACCGTTGGCCTGCTGACCAACAAGCTGGTCCTCGTGGGTATTGCGTTCGAGCTTTGCCTTCTCGCGGCCATCAGCTACATCCCCGCGTTCAACACCTTCTTCGGCACGGCTCCGCTGGAGCCATGGCAGCTGCTGCTTTCAGTGCCTTTTGCGCTGACGATCCTGATCGGCGACGAAGTTCGCCGCGTCCTTGTCCGCCGGGGCAATCCTTTCGTGCTTCGATGGCTGACGTGGTGAAGGGCTCAATCCCGCGCATCGCGGCCGCTCGGGCCCGGGGCAGCAATCAGCACTTCGCGCGTCTTGCCGAGGTGGCTGCATCTGGTGTGCACAAGCCCGGAACTGTCATTCGACCAACCGGCCGGCGTCCGGCGCCGGGCTGTCCCCTACTCCTCGCGTTCGGTCGTGAAGGCCAGCGGGTAGCCGTAATCCTGCCCGTATCTGTTGCCGCGTTGGGCCTTGGTCTCGGCCACCTCCTTGGTGAAGACGGCCACCACGCAGGCGCCCCTGCGGTGTGCGGTCAGCATCACGCCCAGCGCCTCGTCTTCGGTCATGTGAAAGACGACCATCAGCACGCGGGTCACGAACTCGCGCGGGGTGAAATCGTCATTCAGCAGGATGACCTTCCAGAGCTTCGGCCGTTCGGCGCGAAGCTTCTCCGCAGGTTCCCGTCTGGTGTCCGTGTCGCTCATCCCGGACCTCTTTGCGCAGCATGATGCCGGATTCCGTTTCGCAAATCCATGCGGCGGGTCAGGAAGACCGGCGGTCGCGGAAGAACGCCTTGAGCAGCGCCTCCGCCTCTGCCGCCGCGATCCCGTCGTAGATTTCGGGCACATGGTGGCATTGCGGATGGGCAAAGACCCTGGCCCCGTGCGCGACCCCGCCCGATTTCGGATCTGCGGCACCATAGTAGAGCCGGGCGATCCGGGCCGCCGCGATGACGCCCGCGCACATCGCGCAAGGCTCCAGCGTCACGTAGAGGTCGTGGCCGGGCAGCCGTTCGGACCCCAGCGCGGCACAGGCGGCCCGGACCGCCAGCATCTCCGCATGAGCGGAGGGATCGGCAAGCTCCCGCGTGCGGTTGCCGGCAGCGGCGACGACATCGCCGGCCGGAGAGACGACGACCGCGCCCACCGGCACCTCCCCCCGTGCGGCGGCGTCGCGCGCCTCGTCCAGGGCGCGCTGCATGTGGCTGCGAAACACCATGTGCCCCACTTGCCGCGAAAGCCGCGGCTTTCGCAAGCGCACGAAACCGGGTAAGCGGCGGGCATGGCCAGTCAAGCCCCTCCCGGCGACCGTATCGCCAAGGTCCTGTCGCGCGCAGGCGTCGCCTCGCGCCGCGAAGCCGAACGCATGATCGAGGCGGGCCGCGTCGCCGTGAACGGAAAGGTCGTGACGCGCGCCGCGCTGAACGTTACCGAAAAGGACAAGATCACAGTGGACGGCCAGCCGGTGGGCGACCCCGATCCGCCGCGGCTCTGGCTCTATCACAAGCCGCCGGGTCGCGTGACCACCACGCGCGACGAACAGGGGCGATCCACGATCTTCGACGATCTGCCCGAGGATCTGCCGCGGGTGATGCCGGTCGGCCGGCTCGACCTGAATTCCGAGGGATTGCTGCTGCTGACCAACGACGGCGGGATCAAGCGGCATCTCGAACTGCCCGCCACGGGCTGGGCGCGGCGGTACCGGGTGCGGCTGCACGGGCGCCCGTCGGACGAGACGTTCCAGCCGCTACGCGACGGGCTCACCGTCGACGGGCAGAGGTTCCTGCCGATGCAGGTCACGCTCGACCGCCAGCAGGGGGCCAACGCCTGGGTCACCGTGTCGCTGCGCGAGGGCAAGAACCGCGAGATCCGGCGCGCCATGGCCGATATCGGCCTGACGGTGAACAGGTTGATCCGCGTCTCCTACGGCCCCTTTCAGCTGGGCAGTCTTGCCCCCGGCGCGGTCGAGGAGGTGCGGCCACGAATTCTGCGCGACCAACTGGGCACGGGCAAGCCGGCACAGGAGGCATCGCCGAAAGACAAGCGCCGCACGGTCAGCCGGAAACCGAGAAAGCCACGCGGATGACGGTCGATATCGGCCCCGGCTTGGGAATATCCCGCGCGGCTTCCCCCTTGCAGGCGCAACGCGCCTGCCACAAATGCAGGGTACGGTCGCAAAACACGTCGCGCTTGGCACGTCGCTGCGCTGCGGCTAGTGTTGCGAGCGGGAGTGCGTGATGACCAATGGAAGCTTTCAGAAGATCGCCTATGCTGCGCTCATCGTGCTGATGTTCGGCACCTGCACGGGCTGGTTCGGAGGCCTCTGACGGATGGCGCGGCGCTATGGCGGAAAATACAGTCCCACCGGTGACGGAGACGAAGATGCGCAGGTCACGCAAGAGCGCGGCCAGTATCACCATGCGCAGGTGAGCCCGGTCGGCGCCCGCGCCAACATCATGTTCGTGCCGGCCATCCCGCTGGTCTTTACCACGCTGAATGACGGCGCCATCGCCATGACGCTGGGGCTGGTCGGTGCCGGCCTGCTGACGCTCGCGGCCTTCCTGCTGCGTGGCGGGCTCGAGGCGGAGGCGGAGTACAACTCCCGCCGCGTGTCCCGCCGCCCTGCGATCCCCCGCAAGATATTCTCCGCCGTGCTCACCGGGGTTGGCCTTGGCGCGGCGACGCTCGCCCATGATGGCCCCGCGCTGGCCGCGATCCTCTATGGTGCGGCCGGGATTGGATTGCACCTTGCGTCCTTCGGCCTCGACCCGCTGAAGAACAAGGGGATGGAAGGCATCGACACGCACCAGCAGGACCGCGTGGCACGCGTTGTCGACGGGGCGGAAAATCACCTGCGCGCGATGCGCGAGGCCGTCCTGCGTGCCGGCGACCGCACGGCCGAGGCGCGGCTGGAACGTTTCAGCGCCACGGTACGCGAACTCGTGCGCACGGTCGAGGAGGACCCGCGCGACCTGCGTGCGGCGCGCAAGTATCTTGGCGTCTACCTGATGGGCGCCAGGGATGCGTCGGTCAAGTTCGCCGATCTCTACAGCCGCTCCCGCGATCCGCAGGTGCAGCGGAAATACGTGGCCCTGCTCGACGATCTCGACAGCAATTTCAGCGCCAAGACGAAGGATCTGATGGCGGACACGCATACCGATCTCGACATCGAGATCGACGTGCTGCGCGACCGCCTCGCCCGCGAAGGCGTGGCCATCGAACGAAATTCACGGGAATGAACCGGAAAAAGGAAACAGTACATGTCTGAAGCCGTGCGCCAGAAGGCCGAGAAAGACCTGATCATGGTGGAGGAAATCACCGCCATCGCCCTGCCGGAGCCGAAGGAGGCCAGCGCGGTGGTCCCGCTGGAGCAGGCCGACAGCGAGGTGGGCGCGGAGATCCGTTCGCGCATGGACGAAATCGACATGGCCGACACCAATTCCATCGTCTCCTTCGGATCCGCCGCACAGGCCGAGTTGCAGGAGATCAGCCAGGCGATGCTGTCGGGCGTGCGCAACAAGGACGTGGGCCCGGCGGGCGACAGCTTGCGCGGTATCGTCACCACGATCCGCGGCTTCTCGGTCTCCGAACTCGACGTCCGCCGTGACCGTTCGTGGTGGGAAAAGCTCCTCGGCCGTGCGGCGCCCTTCGCCAAGTTCACCGCCCGGTTCGAGGAGGTCCAGGACCAGATCGACAAGATCACCGACGAGTTGCTGGGCCACGAGCACACGCTTCTTAAGGATATCAAGTCGCTCGACCTGCTCTATGAAAAGACGCTGCAATTCTACGACGAACTGGCGCTCTACATCGCGGCCGGAGAGGCGAAGCTCAAGGAGCTCGACGCGAACGACATTCCGGCCAAAGAGGCCGAGGTCGGCAAGGCGCCCGAAGGCGACCAGGTGATGAAGGCACAGGAGCTGCGCGACCTGCGCGCGGCCCGCGACGATCTCGAACGCCGCGTGCACGACCTGAAGCTGACCCGCCAGGTGACGATGCAGTCGCTGCCGTCGATCCGGCTGGTGCAGGAAAACGACAAGAGCCTTGTCACCAAGATAAACTCGACGCTGGTCAACACCGTGCCGCTGTGGGAAACGCAGCTGGCGCAGGCCGTGACCATCCAGCGGTCGGCAGAGGCCGCCGCGGCCGTCCGCGATGCCAACGACCTGACCAACGAGTTGCTGACCGCCAATGCGGCCAACCTGCGCGACAGCAACAAGATGATCCGCCAGGAGATGGAGCGCGGCGTGTTCGATATCGAGGCGGTCAAGAAGGCCAATGCCGACCTGATCGGGACGATCGAGGAATCGTTGCAGATCGCGGACGAAGGCAAGCGCAAGCGCGCCGCGGCCGAGGAGGACCTGAAGAAGATGGAAGCGGACCTGCGCGACACCCTGGCCTCCGCCAAATCCCGCCGCGACGGTGTGGGCGACAACGCCGCCACCGCCGTTCCGTCCTGAGCGCCTGACATGGGCGGGACGCGTTCCGCGGGCCGGATTGCGGCACTTGGCCTGCTGCTGCCCGTTCTGGCGGGTTGTGAACTCGTCGACCCGGTCGAACCGGTTCTGACCCCGCGCGCCCGTCCCGCGCAGATCGCGCGGCCCGACGTGCCGGCCGTCCCCTCCGCCGACAGCGAGGCGCTGCGCCTCTACTATCGAAAGGTGCTCGCGGACGGCCGCACGCGCGGTCTTTTGCGGACGGATGGCGGGGGGCCCGATACGCCCTACTCCGCGGACATGCTGGTGCGCAATTTCGAGGATATCACCTTCTACAACGAGTATGATCGCGGGGATCAGCCGCTGCGGCGCTGGGTGGAGCCGATCCGCATCCAGGCGCATTTCGGGGCCACGGTGGACCCGGCCGACCGCACCCGGGACACCAACGCGCTCATTTCCTATGCCGCCCGCCTGTCGCGGGTCACCGGCCATCCGATCTCGGTCGGACGGGGCCGGCCCAATTTCCACGTCTTCTTCGTCAACGAGGACGAACGCGCCGACACGGTCGAGCAGATCCGCAAGCTTCAGCCGACGATCGACGCAAGCACGCTGAGCACGATCCGAAACATCCCGCGGTCGACCTACTGCCTCGTCGTGGCCCTGACCCAGAGCGACCGGGTTCCGGCCTATACCGGGGCCGTGGCACTGATCCGGGCGGAACAGCCGGACCTGATGCGGCTCTCCTGCATCCACGAGGAAATCGCGCAAGGCCTTGGCCTCGCCAATGACAGCCCCTATGCGCGGCCCTCGATCTTCAACGACGACGACGAGTTCGCCCTGCTGACCAGCCACGACGAACTGCTTCTGGCCATGCTTTACGATCCCCGTCTGCGCATCGGCATGCGCATCGACGAGGCCCGCCCGATCCTGCGTATTCTCGCGCGGGAAAAGATGGGCACGGAACTCTGACAGAAAGGACCATTGCGCATGGGTATCTTCGATTTTCTCTCCGGCGAATTCATCGACGTCATCCACTGGACGGACGACACGCGCGACACGATGGTCTGGCGGTTCGAGCGCGAGGGGCACGAGATCAAGTACGGCGCGAAGCTGACCGTACGCGAGGGCCAGGCGGCGGTCTTCGTGCACGAAGGCCAGCTGGCGGATGTCTTCACCCCCGGTCTCTACATGCTCGAAACCAACAACATGCCGATCATGACGACGCTGCAGCACTGGGACCACGGATTCCGCAGCCCGTTCAAATCGGAGGTCTATTTCGTCAACACCACGCGGTTTTCTGACCTGAAATGGGGCACCAAGAACCCGATCATCTGCCGCGACCCCGAATTCGGCCCCGTCCGCCTGCGCGCTTTCGGGACCTATTCGGTCAAGGTCGCTGACCCCGCGCGGTTCCTGGTGGAGATCGTGGGCACCGACGGCGAGTTCACGATGGACGAGATCAGCTTCCAGATCCGCAACATCATCGTGCAGGAGTTTTCGCGCACGCTGGCGCGCGCCGGCATTCCGGTGCTCGACATGGCGGCGAACACCCGGGAGCTCGGCCAACTCGTCGCGCGCGAGATCGCGCCACGGCTGGCCGAATACGGTCTGAACCTGCCCGAACTCTACATCGAGAACATCTCGCTGCCTCCGGCCGTCGAGGAGGTGATGGACAAGCGCTCTTCCATGGGCGTGATCGGCAACCTGGGCGAATACATGCAGTTCCAGGCGGCAGAGGCTCTGGGCCGCGACGGCGCGGGTGCTGCGGCGATCCAGACCGGACTGGGCGCCGGGCTCGGCATGCAGATCGCGCAGGGCATGCAGGCCGGGCCCTGGGGGTCGCCGTCGCAACAGCAGCAGCCTGTCGAACAGGCGCAACCGCGCGCCATAGCGCCGCCGCCCCCGCCGGTGGAGCATGTCTGGCATGTGGCCAAGGGCGGCACGACCAGCGGTCCGTACTCCAAGGCGCGGATGGGCCGGATGGCGGCCGAGGGCGAACTCACGCGCGACAGCTACGTCTGGACCCCGGGTCAGGATGGCTGGCTGCGGGCGGAGGACGTGGCCGAACTGGCCCAGCTCTTCACGGTACTGCCGCCGCCCCCACCGGGCGCTTGAGCCTGCCCGGGCTTCGGGCCGGTCACGGCGCGCGGGATTTGAAACTATCCCTGTTCGGGGCCGTGGCTTGAGCTAGACTGTACCGGCGTAAGGCCTCCATGACCGATCAAACGACGATAACCTCCGCCGCCACGCCCGCTCCGGCGGTGCCGACGCGGCTGCCCAACCGGCGGACGGTCCTGAAATTCGTGCACTGGATCATGGCGCCGCTCTTCATCTGGTTCCTGATCGTCACCCCGGACGTGGTGCTGCCGTTTGGCCGCGCCGCCTTCACCTTCCATTCCAACCTTGCGCTGATCTTTGTCACGCTGAGCCTTTTGTGGTTCGCCGACCTGATGCGCCGCGGTCTCGCTTCGCGACCGGGACCGAAGCTCCGCGGCTGGCAACGCCATGCGCATCGCTGGCTTCACCTGACGCTGATCTGGGGGCTGATGCTGATCGCGGTTGGCGGGTTCCTGCTCGGGCTCACCTCGGACCGGCTGCTGAAGGCAGGCGGGTTCCTGCCCATCGCCCCGCCGCTCGACCTGCCGTGGTGGAACCACTGGATCGGCAAGATCCACATCTACCACTTCTACGCGCTCGCAGTCGTCGCCGCGGGGCACATGATCTTTCACATCTGGCGGCATGTCCGGCTGCGCGACAATGCCCTGCGGATCATGGCGCCGAAATTCCTGCACAAACACCTGTGAAGCACTGCGCAGAATGCTTCCAGACCGATCCACGAGGCCGACATGATTACCAGCGCCGACACGCCCCCGCCCGCCCCGGTCGAGGAACACCGCTTCCCCTGCGACGCCTGCGGCTCCGACATGCGCTTCGATCCGGGCCAGGGCCAGATGATCTGCGACCACTGCGGCAATACCGCGCCGCTCGATGGCGCCGGCCGCCACCATGCACCCATCCGCGAGCTTGACCTGCGCGCCGCCCTCGCCGACCAGTTGCCGCAGGCGGAGATGGAGGAGACGCGCGTCTCCAAATGCCCCAACTGCGGCGCGGAAGTGGAATTCGACACAAAGGTCCACGCCGCCGAATGTCCGTTCTGTGCCACGCCCATCGTGACCGATACCGGCACGCATCGGCACATCAAGCCGCGTGGCGTCCTTCCCTTCGCGCTCGACGAAAGGGCGGCGCGCAAGGCGATGACCGACTGGCTGGGCCGGCTCTGGTTCGCGCCCAGCGGCCTGCAGGATTTCGCGCGCAAGGGTCGCGCCATGCAAGGCATCTACGTGCCCTACTGGACCTTCGATGCCGATACGAAGTCGTCCTATCGCGGTCAGCGGGGCACGGTCTACTACGAAACCAGGACCGTGATGCGCGACGGCAAGCGCCAGCAGGTGCAGGTGCCCAAGGTCCGCTGGCGGTCGGTTTCGGGCCGGGTGGCGCGGTTCTTCGACGACGTGCTGGTGCTGGCGTCCCGCTCGCTGCCCAAGCGTTACACCGACGCGCTGGAACCCTGGGACCTGTCCCAGCTCGAACCCTATGCGCCCGAGTATCTCGCCGGATTCCGCGCCGAAGGCTACACGGTGGAACTGGCCGAGGGGTTCGAGGAGGCGCGCGCCCGGATGGACCGGGTGATCGAGCGGGACGTGAAATTCGACATAGGCGGCGACCGCCAGCGGATTTCGGACATCAACACGCACGTGAGCGCCGTGACCTTCAAGCACATCCTGCTGCCAGTCTGGATGGCGGCCTACAAGTACCGCGGAGAGAGCTATCGCTTCGTCGTGAACGGTCGCACCGGGCGGGTGCAGGGCGAACGCCCCTGGTCGGCAATCAAGATCGCCATCGCCGTGATCCTCGGGCTGATCGTCGCGGCCGGGGTCGGCTATCTCTACGCGATCCAGTCACAGGGTTAGACAGGTCGGCCAGCGCGACGCGGGGCGGGGCCGATCGCCCCGCCCCTGCCGGTCATCCACGGTTGATCGTCACCTTGCGGGCGCCGTCTTCTGACTTGTCCGCCTTGCGCGGGACGGAGATCTTCAGCACGCCATCCTTCATCTCGGCAGTCACCTTGTCGGCGTCGGCGTCCTCCGGCACCCGGAATGACCGGCGAAAGGCGCCGTACTGCCGCTCGCTGAAATACCACGTATCACCCTTGCGCTCTTGTTCGGTACGTTTCTCGCCCCGAACGGTCACGACGCCATCCGCGACCGTCAGTTCGACATCGTCTTCGCCGACACCCGGCAACTCCATCGAAATCAGGTAGGCGTTCTCTCCACCCGAGGCTTCCGAAGCCGGTGCCAGCCATTCCGATAGCCGGTGTCCGAAGGCGCGGAAGGGTTCGTAGAGCGATGGCCAGAAATGGCCGTTATCCGTTTTTTCTACCATGTGGTCCTCCATCAGGTCTCTTGCGGCGCGACCCTGGACCGTCCGGACCCGTCTCACATTGATCCGGCTCAATATCCGGCGAGTTGTTCCGGGGTCGGCGGGCGGGCGCCTTTGCCCGCACGGGCAAACAGAGCCGCCCGACGGCTCCGACTTTTTGTCCGGAGCGCCGCGATTCGCGCTGGACGCTCCCGCACGCCCCGTTACCTTCGACGCCATGACAAAAGAAGCCGACGGCCTTCACCGCATCATGGCGGCCCGTTTCTCCTGCCGTGCCTTCCGATCCGGGGCGATCCCGGAGGCCACGATCCGCGACATCGTGTCGACCGCACGCCTTGCGCCCAGCTGGTGCAACGCCCAGCCCTGGCAACTGGTCATTACACGCGGGGCAGAGACGGACCGGTTCCGCGATGCGCTCCATGCCCATGCGTCGTCCGGTGCGGCGCCCGACCCCGACCTGCCATGGCCCAGGGGCTATCCCGGCATCTACGGCGACCGGCGTCGCGCGGTGGGCTGGCAGCTCTACGAGGCCGTGGGCGTGAAAAAGGGCGACCGCGAGGCCGGAACGCGGCAGGCGCTCGAGAACTTCCGGCTTTTCGGCGCACCCCATGTGGCGCTGTTGCACGCACCGGAGGCGCTTGGTCCCTACGGCGCGCTCGACTGCGGCGGCTTCGTCACCGCCTTCTGCCTCGCGGCACAAGCCCTCGGCGTCGCCACGATCCCGCAGGCCGCGGTCGCCTCCTACGGCTCCTTCGTGCGCGACTGGTTCGACATCCCCGAAGATCGCCTGTTGCTCTGCGCCATTTCCTTCGGTCTGCCGGACGTGCACCATCCGGCCAACAGCTTCCGCGCACCCCGCGACGACGTCGACACGTTCATCGAGTGGCGCGGCTGATGCGCGCGCTGCTGCAACGCGTCACCCGGGCCCGCGTGGAGGTCAGCGAGGCAACCGTGGGGGAGATCGGCCCCGGCCTCCTGATCCTCGTCTGCGCCATGCCGGGTGATACCGACGAGGTCAGCGCGAAACTGGCCGCCAAGATCTCGAAACTGCGCATTTTCCACGACGCGGCCGGCAAGATGAACCGCAGCCTTGTTGACGCGGGCGGTGCCGCGCTCGTCGTGTCCCAGTTCACGCTCGCCGCCGATACCTCGCGCGGCAATCGCCCGGGGTTTTCCGGCGCCTGCCCACCGCAGGAAGCCGAACGGCTCTACGAGCGGTTCGCCGCCGATCTCGCGGCGCTGGGCATTCCCGTCGCCACCGGACGCTTCGGTGCGCAGATGGCGGTGACCCTCACCAATGACGGGCCGGTCACGATCTGGCTCGACACCTCCGCCCCCTGACCAAGAAGGTCCGTATCCGATGACCCGATCCCTGCTCGATCTCTGGAATGCCGGCGTCGCAGCCGTGCGGGGAGGCCCGGCGGTCGCCGCCGCCCTGCCCGGCCTTTCCACACCGCCCGACCGGATCCTCGCCGTCGGCAAGGCGGCGAGTCACATGGTTCAACCCGCGATGGAGGCATTCCCGGACCGTCCGACCCTCATCGTCACGAAACACGGTCATCGCACCGACCTGCCCGGACCGGCCACGGTGATCGAATCGGGCCACCCGATCCCCGACGAAGCCTCGCTCGAGGCCGGTGCGGCATTGGCGCAAGCGGTGGTGGAGTGCGGTCCCGGCGATCACCTTCTGCTCCTGGTGTCGGGCGGGGCATCCGCGCTGGCCGAACTGCTGCCCGAGGGCATGACACTCGACGACTGGCGGGCGGAGACGGAACGGCTCATCGCGTCGGGCGCCGACATTCACGCGATCAATACCCGCCGCCGCGAGATCAGCGGGATCAAGGGCGGCAAACTGCTCCGGCGGTTCGGCGGCGCGCGGGTCACGACGCTCGCCATTTCCGACGTTGAGGGCGACGACCTCAACGTCATCGGCTCCGGCATCGGGGCCGCACCGGCCAGCCATGGCTTCATGTTCGAGGCGCATATCGTCGCCTCCAACGCCATCGCCCGGGCGGCCGTGGAACACGCTGCGGATGCGCACGTGATCCGCAACGAGGAATGCCTCTACGGCAATGTCGAACAGCTTGCCCCCAAGCTTGCGCAGGACATCAAGGATGGCCCGCAAGGCATTCATATTCTTGGAGGAGAGCCCACAGTTGAACTGCCACCTCAACCCGGCCGCGGCGGGCGCAACCAGGCTCTCGCCCTGCTGATGGCGCGCGAGATCGCGGGGCGCGACGATGTCGAGATACTCGTCGCCGGGACGGATGGAACCGACGGCCCCACGCCCGATGCGGGCGGGATCGTGGATGGCCGAACCTGGGGCGATGGCGCGGCAGAGGCGCTCGCCCGCGCGGATGCCGGCACATACCTCGCCGCGCATGACGCGCTGGTCACGACCGGGCCGACCGGCACCAACGTGATGGACCTGATGATCGCGCGCAAAATCCCGAGTTGACAGCCCGCCTGGCCCCGCGCCCAATGCCACAATGACCGAAACCACGCTGCGCGAGATCACCGAAGACCCCGACATGGGGCTCGTCATGTCGGACGGCACGCGGTTGTCGGCGCGGGTCTGGATGCCCGTGGACGCCGCCGACGACCCGGTGCCGGCGATCCTGGAATATCTCCCCTACCGCAAGCGCGACGGGACCTGCGCCCGCGATGCGCTGACCCACCCCTATCTCGCCGCCCGCGGCTATGCCTGCATCCGCGTCGACATGCGCGGGAACGGCGACAGCGAGGGGCTGATGGCGGACGAATACACGCAGCAGGAACTCGACGACGCGGTGGAGGTCATCCACTCGCTCGCCGCGCAGCCGTGGTGTTCCGGCACGGTCGGCATGATGGGGATCAGCTGGGGCGGGTTCAATGCGCTGCAGGTCGCCGCACTGGCGCCCGAGCCGCTGAAGGCGATCATCACGCTCTGCTCCACCGTCGATCGGTTCGCCGACGACATCCACTACAAGGGCGGTTGCCTGCTGAATGAAAACCTGGGCTGGGGCGCGACGATGTGGAGCTATTCCTCCCGCGCGCCCGATCCGATGCTGCGACCTGACGATTGGCGCGAGATCTGGCTCGACCGGCTGGAAAACGAACCCTTCCTGCCCGCCACATGGCTGCGTCACCAGTGCCGCGACGCCTATTGGCGGCACGGGTCGGTCTGCGAGGACTACGCCGCGATCACGGCCAAGGTGCTGGCCGTGGGGGGATGGGGTGACGCCTACAAGAACGCGGTGCCGCAGATCGTGGCCAACATCCCTGGCGCCAAGGGGATCGTCGGGCCGTGGGTCCACAAGTACCCGCATTTCGCGGTACCGGAGCCGCGCATCGGCTTCCTCCAGGAGGCGCTGCGCTGGTGGGACCGATGGC
>CBDUPF010000026.1:0-21517 GCA_965369035.1 uncultured Aliishimia sp. | reverse complement strand
TCGCGGGCCATGAGGAACCGCTCGACCGGATGAAGAAGCACGGCATCCTGATCGATGGCGAGGGCGTCGTGGACGGCGGCGAGACGAAGATCCTGTTGCAGATCTTCTCCAAGACCGTGATCGGACCGATCTTTTTCGAGTTCATCGAGCGCAAGGGTGACGACGGCTTCGGCGAGGGCAACTTCAAGGCGCTGTTCGAAAGCATCGAGGCCGAAGAGATCGCGGCGGGCGAGTACGACAAGAAGGTCGCCAGCTGATCCTGGGCGATTTCCGCCGCATGTTGCGGTGGGCCGACCGGGCAAGAACGTTCGAGGGGGCAATGCCCCCTCTTTCTTCGTCTCGTACCTGGAAAAGGGGACCAGACGCCGGCGCGGGGACGGATGCGCGTCAGGTGCGCGGCATCTTCAGAACGATACTGCGGCTGCCCTTGACGTAGCTCAATTCGCTGTCCCCGATGGCCGACACGCGGCCGCCGTCGATCCGGTCGCCCACCTTCACCTTCTTGTAGCGCCCGTTCGACAGCCGCACGAGGGCGCGGCGGTTCGACGGGCTGCCATAGACGCCCATGAGGTTGATCCGGCGCAGGTTGATCGCATTGCGCACGGTCGCTTCCTTTGTGACCGAACTGCGCGAGGGGATCGACGGCGCCACGGTGCGCGGCGCGACCGCCGCGGTCTGGGTTGGCGCCTCATTGCTGCTGGTCGGGGCCTGGCGGCTCCTCTCCTGGGCGCGCGCGACGATCTGCGCGAAATTTCCCGGACGGGTCGAAGGGCGCTCGGAACTCGCCACGGCCTGTGCAGTGGGGGTCTCGTCCTTTTCCTCCGCCTGTTTCGTCGTCTCCGGGCGCAGACGTGGCCGATAACCGGCCAGTTCCGACCGGCTTGGCCCGCCCAACTGCCGCCGCTCGGTGTTCTCGACAAGGTCCGTCGGCCGGGCGCGGGGGCGGAACCCGGTCAGTTCCGGGCGCAGAGCGGCGTCGGTATCCTCGGGCGTCTCCTCTGCCCGTTCCGGCGTTTCGGGTGGGACAACCGCTGGCGGGCCGGAATAGATCATGATGCCATCGGGCGACATGGACCCGTCCGGCGTCGGGATCACGAGACCCCGCTCGTCGAAATCGAACGTGGTGCCGGGCGGCGCAGGGTTCGCCGGCGCCAACGGAGCCTGATCCGGACGGTAGCTGGATTGGGGTTGCAGCGCGACCGCGTCGAAGGATTCGCTGGGCGGGTCGATCGAGGTCACGTAGAGGTCGTCGACATCCACCAGCCCGGGCGCGTGCGGCACCTCGGGCGGGACGGTCCAGATGCCGGTGGCGGCATATTGCGCGGCTGCCTCGGCGGGGTCGAACACCTTGGGCGGCTCCGGCTCCGCAAGGGCGTCCGCGTCGACGGAACCTTCGGGCGTCAAATCGGGCTCGAGCGATGCTGTCTGAAGGTCGCCGTCCGGCTGTGTCGGCGGCTCTGCTCCGGTGTCCACGGGCGTTTCGTCCGCTGCCGGTTCTTCGGGTGCTGCGGCGCTTTCGGTTTCTGCCTGTGGAACGCTCTCCGGCTCCAGACCGGGTTCCGGCGCGAGTTCCTCCGCCGTCACGGGCGCTTGCGGCGCACGTGGCGCGAAGAACCGCGCCAACCCCTCGTCAATGAATATCGCGGCCCAGGCCGCCACGCCCGCAAGAAACAGCAGCAGCATCGCGGTCAGGACGAGCCCCAGGTAGCGGGGCTTGCCCCCCACAACGGCCGCTCCGTCACCTTCCAGACGCCTGGCGCCGAACACCGTCATGCGCTGGCGTTCGGATTGAGGGCGTGGAACACGGGGCGGTGTGATCAGCGGCCCGGCGCTGTCGGCCGCTTGCGTCATGGAGGGGACGGACGCTTCTGCCTGCGCAGGTAGTGGCTTTGTAGTCGGGGCGGCGGGAGTTTTTGCTACATCGCGGTCCGATTTGGTGGCCGGCGGATCGGTCGCATCCGCATCTGCGTGTCGCCGGCTCAGGAAGGCGGCAAGAACGGCCGGCGGCGGATCGGGTATGTCATCGTCGGGCACGGACACCTGTTCCGGTTCGCTCGGTGCCTGTGACGGCTCCTCGGCCTCGTCCGCATCGGTTTCCTCCGGTGCCGACACTGCTGCGGGTACGAAACGGCGGGTGACGCCGCCAAGCTTGGGGGAAGCGGTCGAACCCGGTCGACGGCGAGAGGCGAAACCGACGCTGCGCGTCGCAGGGTCGACCAGATCCTCGTCGGGCGTGTCCGTCTGCGCGGTCTCCGACTCATCCGGCGCGGCCGTGGCTGCTTGCTCTTCCGGCGCGTCGGAATCCTGAGGGGAGACGCGCTGTTCGTCGCCCGCGACGGGCGTCTCGTCGGTCACGTCCACCACCGGACCGTTCGGCCATTCCTGCGGTCCGAGTTCCACCACGGCGACGCCATCCGGTTCGACGGTTTCGCCCGGCCCCAGGATCCCTGCGGCGTGATTGGTGGGGCCAAAGAACGGCTCGCCCAGAAACGCCTCGCCATCCGGTATGCCCACCGCGCTGATCGGAGCGAAGCGGTGCTCCACGGCGAAGGCCTCCGCCTCCGCCAACGTCTCGCGCGCGACCGCCGCAACGTGCGTCTGGTCCCCGTCCGGCGACAGGTCGAAGACGAGGTCGCTGACCGCGTAGGGTGTCGCACCGTCAAGCGCCGCCATGGCCGCTGCATGCAGTTCTTCGGGGGCCGTTTCGGCGGTGTCGATGGTCAGGTAGCGGATCTGCGTTCCCGGAAGCACCAGCTTGGTGCGCAACCCCGAAGGCTCGAGTTCCAGGGCGGTGCGTCGCAGCGCCGCCAGCGCGCCATCAAGGTCCGGATCGTCGAGAGCCACCTCGCCGACAAAACGCCACCCGCCCGCTGCACGGTGCAGCAGCCTGATCCCTGTGAAGGAAAGCGTCAGCGCGAAATTGGCTTTCATTTTCCGCTCTTTCGTCCCACTGGCAGGCGGAAACGACCATGCCTATCTGTTATTATTTAGGGCACTTCGCGTCTGAGGAAAAGGGGAGCCGGGTCGGCTTCGTGCCGCCCGGTTCCCTTGTCGCCGCCGCCGTTCAACTGACAGCCTTGGACAGCGCCTGGTCCAGATCCGCGATCAGATCGTCCGCGTCCTCGATCCCGATCGAAATCCTGACCACCTCCGGCGCCGCGCCGGCCGCACGCTGCTGTTCCGGCGTCAGTTGCCGGTGCGTGGTGGACGCGGAATGAATGATCAGCGACCGCGTATCGCCAAGATTGGCCACGTGACTGAATATCTCGAGCGCATTCACCAGCTTCACACAGGCGTCGTATCCGCCCTTGACCGCAAAGGTGAAAAGCCCGCCAGCCCCGCGGGGACAAATCTTTGCAACCCGGTCGAAATAGGGCGAGGATTCCAGCCCGGCGTAGGTGACGTAGTCGACACGGTCGTCCTTCTCCAGCCACTGGGCGACCTTGATCGCGTTCTCGACGTGGCGGTCCATGCGCAGCGACAGCGTCTCGATCCCCATCAACGTGTAATGCGCCGCCTGTGGGTTCATCGTCATGCCGAGATCGCGCAGCCCGATGGCGATACCGTGGAAGGTGAAGGCGAGCGGCCCGAACGTCTCGTGAAATTTCAGCCCGTGATAGGCCGGTTCCGGCTGGCTGAGCGAGGGGAACTTGTCGTTCGCGGACCAGTCGAACTTGCCGCTGTCCACGACGCAGCCGCCGGTCACGGTACCGTTTCCGGTGAGGTACTTGGTGGTCGAATGCACGACCAGCGTCGCCCCGTGCTCGATGGGGCGGCAGAGATATGGCGTGGCGGACGTGTTGTCGACGATAAGCGGGATCTCGGCCGCATCCGCAATCCCGGCAATTGCATCCAGATCGGTGACATAGCCGCCCGGGTTGGCGATGGACTCGCAGAAGATCGCGCGGGTGTTCTCGTCGATTGCGTCCTTCACCGCGTCGAGGTCGTCGGTATCGACGAAGGTGGCCGACCAGCCAAAGCGCTTGATGGTCTGGCTCATCTGCGTGACCGTCCCGCCGTATAGCCGGGTGGAGACGACGACGTTCTTGCCCGGTCCCATCAGCGGGAAAAGCGCCATGATCTGCGCCGCATGACCGGAGGAGCAGCAGACCGCGCCGACACCACCTTCGAGCGTCGCAATCCGTTCCTGCAGGACCGCCACGGTGGGGTTGGTGAGGCGCGAGTAGATATACCCGACCTCCTGCAGGTTGAAGAGGGCCGCGGCATGCTCGGCATCGCGGAACACATAGGATGTGGTCTGGTAGATCGGCGTCTGGCGCGCGCCGGTGGCAGGATCAGGCCGGGCCCCGGCGTGAATCTGCAATGTATCGAAGCCGTATGTCGGACCTTGCGGGTCGGTCATTTGATGTCTCCTCCAGAGCGTGTTGGCTAAGTGCTACGCCAAGGCTCCGGAGGCCACAAGTCGAAGCGTCAGGCCCCGACCACCTTCAATAAACTGGCGGGAAAAGCGTCGACGCCGGTTTCCAGATACTCGACCAGTTCGATCTTGAACATGCCGTCGAGATCGCCGCGCCGACCTACGTAGCGCACGACGCTGGCTGCGCAGCGTGAGCCGTCTTCCATGAGGTACTCCCAGCGGATCACGAACATGCAGCGGTAGGACGTGGAATCCTCGATCTTGAGGATGACCGGTTCGATGCGGCGTACGTTGTTCTGCGCCGCCTGGGCTGCGTAGACCGAAAGCGCCTCGGCCAGCTTCTCACGCGTGCGAAACAGCATGAACCTGTCGTTCGTATAGACGGGGAGGGGACATTCGAAGAACGTCGTGAGTTCTTCCACGTCACCTTTGGCCAATAATCGGCCTATCGCATTCAGCGTGAGTTTCAACTGCGAGCCGGTCATGGCCGTTCCTTCGTTATTTTTTTGACTACATGGTAAAAATTTTGCCAAAATCCGCCTAACAAAGATAGGGGAATTTGGCAGCGTTCGCGCCAGAACCGGTCCTTACTTTACGTCATTTTTACGCAAGTTACGTTAACGGGAAGGAAATTCTCGACATTCGGAAAAAGGTTCCGAAAATGCGCCCTTGGGCAAAAAATGGTTTTACGCACGTAAAAGATGTGACGGGACTTTCATCGAATCCAGAAGCCGTTCTTCTTGATCTGGTTGCGAATCATCTGTTCGCGGCGCGGCAGGTTGTCCCGGTCAAAAAGCGCACGAACCTTGCGTCCGCGTCCCTGATAGACCATCCGCTTGATTGCCTCGCTGCCTTTCGCGAGCTTTTTCAGGCGATTGGGCGCAGCGATCTCTTCCAGGAGATCGACCACACGATCATCTTCGCGCGCGTAAAGTAACGGGAGAAAGCGGTAATGGCAGGTCACAGCGCCATCAATGTATCCCGGAGCCAGCGCATCACGTCCGCCTGACAGGCTGTGGATCACCAGGGGCAGGGCGATCTGATCCAACCAGGGGTCGAAGGCCTGGGATGCAAGCTGCGGCGGCGGGTCATCGCGGATCGCCAGCGCGTACTCCTCGAAACGGGCGCCAAACCGGCGCGGACATCGGTAATAGAAGAACCCGGCGTTGAAATACAGGTACCGCTGCCAATACTCGTCAGGCTGTCCGGGATCGAGGCTGCTGTCGAAATCCAGCCCGAACTTGTCATAGAGCGATTTCCAGATTTCGGTGTATCCGGGGCCGTAAAGCTCGATCCGGGGCCAGGAACCCTCGCGGCGCAGACTGGCCGAGGGCCGATCGAAGTCGAAAGGAACCGACATCAGGTCGCCCGTGATGAGGGTATCGGTGTCGAAGAAGACGAATGGCTCCTCCTCCGGCAGCTCCCGCAGCATCTCGATCTTGTTGCCATGGGGGTAGCTCTCTCCGAAGTGTCGCGCCTCGAACGGCACGAATTCGCCGCCCAACTCCTCCAGCATGGCACGGACATCGGCATCCTTGACGCGCGGGTCCCGGGACCATTTGCCGCCCGGCTGGGGTTCGGCAAGCAGCACCCGGCCGGGAAACTCCGGATTGGTGTGGCGCAGAGAGGCCAGAAACAGCAACGCTTCGTATTGCAGACGGCCGCCCTGCACGACCACGGCGATATTGAAGGGCTTTGGATTCGTGTCGATGCGTGCCATCCTTTGCCCGCGTTACGTGAATTCTAGTATAGGTGGATCAACGGTGCGTCACAAAACGGAAAAGCGGGTCAGGCAAACATGTTCGACGTCTTCCTCGTGACTTTGGGATTGACCTTCGGGGCCGGCTTGCCCGGGTCCGGTGGTATCGCGGGCATGGCACCGGTCCCCGTGGCCGGTTCCGCGCTGGTGGCCGAAGACCAGACCCCGACGGGAAAATTCCTGACCGCGGGTGAAGTCAAACCGATCCTGACCGCGACCAGGGGCAACTGGATCGCCATCCGCGAATGGAATGGTCAGGATCTGGTCTATGTCACCCATGTCTGGTCGTGGCGCTGCGGCCTGCTGCAGATGGAGGTCTCCGTGAACGATGGCCCGGCCGAAATCTGGGACCTGCCCGCCTGCCGCGAGGACAGTCCGCAGCCGACGGCGATCCTCGACGAAGACGGGTTGCCCTACCGTGCGTTCGGATCCGGATCGGTGCAGCAGGTTACCGTGACGCTGACCTATGATGACCTGAGCACCGACAGCGCCACGTTCCGGCGCCAGGATGTGCTCATGCCCTGACCCGCACAGGGACATGCCGCGCCTCATGACACCGGGGGACATTCGCCATCGGATCAGGAGGTGCTTTCCTGCTGCGGCACGGCCTTCGTCGCCCAGGTGCTGTCTTCACCCGGAGAGGGCAGCTTCTGAGCGTAACTGTCGCGGTGAATCGCCACCTTGGCGATGAAATGCGCCGACACAGGCGCCGTGACGAACAGGAAGGCCGTGATCAGCAACTCGTGCATCGAACCGCCGCCCTCGGCGAACCGGTAGATGACGGA
The DNA here is from genome assembly GCA_965369035.1 of uncultured Aliishimia sp. Lineage (GTDB taxonomy): Bacteria > Pseudomonadota > Alphaproteobacteria > Rhodobacterales > Rhodobacteraceae > Aliishimia. The sequence continues at coordinate 14,595 of CBDUPF010000026.1, read as the reverse complement.
GGCGATGAGGATGCTGCCGACGCCCAGCGTGCCGGCCTTGGTTGGCGCGTGGAGCCGGGACATGGGGCTGTTGAGCTTCACCAGGCCATACGAGCCCACCAGTGTGAACAGGGCCCCGATCACGAGCGCGGCGCAGACGGCATATTCGACCAGCGGGCTCATTCGATCACGTCCCGGCGCAGGACAAAGCGCGCATAGGCCACCGTCGACACGAAGCCGAACATCGCGATCAGCAGCGCGGCCTCGAAGTACATCGGCGTGCCGGCCGCGATGCCGAACAGGATGATGATCGCCACCGCATTGAGCGAGATCGTGTCGAGAGCGAGCACGCGGTCGCCGATGCCCGGACCCCGTATCAACCGCCACATCGCCAGGAGCTGCGACAGCCCCACGGCACCGAAGGCGAAGTAAAGCACGTAAAGGATCATTCGAAGATCTCCTTCAACCGGCGTTCGTAACGTTCCTTGATCTCGTCGCGCACCGCATCCGGGTCCGGCGCATCCAGGGCGTGCACGAGCAGGGCGTGTCCCTGGTCGGACAGGTCCGCCGAGACCGTCCCCGGGGTCAGCGTGATGGTGCCCGCAAGGATCGCGATGGCCTCCGGCGTGCGCAGGTCCAGAGGGATCGATACCCAGTTTGGTTGCATGTCGGCGTTCGACTTGAAGAGCACGATGCGCGCGACCTGCACGTTGGCGACGAGGATGTCCCAGATCACGATCATGGCATAGCTGAGCAGGAGCCAGGGCTTGCGCAGCACCGGACGATCGGGCCAGTAGACCGCCGTCAGGATCGGGACCAGGATACCCAGGATCAGCCCGAACACGATGACGCCCGGGCTCAGCGTATTGTTCAGCAGGCACCACACGATGGTCAGCAGGGCGGTGAGCTGCGGGTGGGGGAAGATGCGGCGTGTCAGCCTTCTGGGCATGTCAGTGATCCTCGCCGGATTGCGCGTCGCCGTGGCCGGCATCTTCGCCATGCGCCGCTTCGTCCGATGTCTCGCCGTGATCGTCGGCGGGGTCGTCGCCATGATCGTCGGCATGTCCATGGTACTCGATCTTCTTGCCGGGAGTCTCCAGCACCGTGGAGATGTAGGGGCCGGGGGCGAACAATTGGTCGGCGGTGGCGACCAGGTGTCGCTGAAGCGGCCCGGCAAAGATCGTGACGGCCACCAGAACCGCAAGCAGACCGCCGATCGAGACCAGCGGCAGCGCGGGCGCGGGCATGTCCGGGGGCGGTGGCGCCGCCTCTGCCTGCACCTGGTCGGTCAGGTGGAGCGCGTGCGCCTTCCAGAAGATCGTGCTGCCTGCCCGCGAAAATCCGACGATAGCCACGAGGCTGGAGGAGAGGATAACCGCCCAGACCCAGGGCGCGCGGGGATCGCCGGCGGCGGCGTCGAGGATCAGCAGCTTGCCCAGGAAACCGGAGAGCGGCGGCAGCCCCGCCATCGCGATGGCTGCGGCGAAGAAATAGCCGGCGACCAGCGGCACGCCAACGAAGGGCGGCGCCACCTCGAAGCTGACGCCTGCGCCTGCACGCCGGTCCCGAACGACGTCGACCAGCAGGAACAGAGCCGCCGTCGCGAAGGTGGAGTGCACCGCATAGTAGAGCGCCGCGGCAATGCCTTGCGGCGTGAAGACGGAGACCGCCGACATCAACATACCCATCGACCCGATGACCGAGAAGGCCACCAGCCGGTCGAGGCTGCGCGCGCCCAGTACGCCGATCATGCCCAGTGCGAGCGTGAGCAGCGCGGCCGGCAACAGCCAGGTGTCGAACAGTCCCTGCGTCAGTACCAGGTCGGGCGGGAAGACAATGGTGTAGAAGCGGATGATCGCGTAGGCGCCCACCTTGGTCATGATCGCAAAGAGCGCTGCCACGGGGGCGGGAGCCAGCGAATAGGCCGCGGGCAGCCAGAAATGCAGCGGCAGGATCGCGGCCTTGACCGCGAAAACCATCAGCATCATCACGGCCGCCACGCGCAGGCCCGCGCTATGGCTTTCCGGCGCCATCGCAAGACGCTGCGCGAGGTCGGCCATGTTGAGCGTTCCGGTCTCGGCATAGATGGTGCCGAGTGCAAACAGGAACAGCGTGGACCCCAGAAGGTTGAAGACGACGTATTGTACGCCGACCCGGAACCGCTCGGACCCGCCGGAATGGATCATGAGCCCGTAGGAGGCGATCAGCAGGACCTCGAAGAACACGAACAGGTTGAAGGCGTCGCCGGTCAAAAAGGCGCCGCAGATGCCCATGAGCTGGAACTGGAACAGCGCATGGAAGTTCCGGCCCCGCATGTCCCAGCCCGACCCGATGGCATAGAGCAGCACGAAAATGGCGAGGATCGCGGTCAGCAGGACGAAAAGCGTGGACAGGCGGTCCGCCACCAGGACGATGCCGAAGGGCGCGGCCCAGTTACCAAGCTGGTAGAGCACGATGGACCCGTCCGCCGTGTACCAGACCAGCCCCGCGGCCACGGCGAAGAGAGATACCGCGCCTGCGAGTGCGAACACGCGCTGCAGGAGCGGGTGATAGCGCATGACCAGAACCATCAGCGCTGCCAGCATGGCGGGCAGGACGACGGGCAGGATGATCCAGTGGCTCATGATGCCGCGCCTTCCTCGTCCGCGGAAGCCGGGGCGTCCGGGGCGGGCTGGTCATCGATATGGTCGTCCTGGGAGCTCAGGAATGCGCCGAGCGCCACCATCACCACCACCGCCGTCATGCCGAAGGAGATCACGATGGCCGTCAGCACCAGCGCCTGCGGCAGCGGGTCGGTGTAGGCGGTGACGCCGTCCTGCAGCACCGGCGGCTGGTTCACGGCGAGCCGGCCGCTGGCAAAGAGGAAGACGTTGACGGCATAGCTCAGCAGTGCCGTTCCAAGGATCACCGGAAAGGTCCGCAAGCGCAGCACCAGGTAGATTCCGGCTGCGGTCAGGATGCCCACGGCACTGGCCACGATCAGTTCCACGTTCAGTGATCCTCCCTTTCGGCTGCGCCATCCGCCTCGTCACGGGACGGATCGATGTCCATAGCGTAATCGCTGACCTCCACCCCGTGCCGCCGCGCCAGCCGCGAGAAGCTCTCGAGCGACAGCATCACCGCACCGACGACGCAAAGGAACACGCCCAGATCGAACCCCATGGCGGTGGCCAGTTCGAACTCCTGAAACGGGGGGATGCGGAAATAGCCGAAGTCCGATGTCAGGAACTCGTAGCCCAGGAACCACGATCCGATACCGGTCAACCCGGCAACCAGAACGCCCGCGCCGATGATCGTGTGATAGGGGTACCGCTGGCGCGAGGCGGCCCAGGCATAGCCCGAAGCCATGTACTGCATCACCACGCCGATGGCGACGACGAGCCCGGCGATGAAGCCGCCGCCCGGTTCGTTGTGTCCGCGAAGGAAGATGTAGATGCCGGCCAGCAGCACCACGGGCATGATGACGCGGGTGACCACGACCATCATCATCGGGTGTGCGTCGCCGGCGACGTCATCCTGCGGACGGTTGATCAGGCGGGCACGGGCCGGGCTTTCGAGCAGCGCCTCGGTGATGGCGTAGATGATCAGTGCGGCGATCCCCAGCACGATGATCTCGCCGAAGGTGTCGAAACCACGGAAGTCGACGAGGATCACGTTGACGACATTGGTGCCGCCGCCGCCCTTGTAGGAATTCTCGAGGTGATACGCGGAAATCGTTCCATCGGTGAAATCGCGCACCAGGATGCTGTAGATCAATGCCGATGCACCGATCCCCGCGGCGATGGAAATCGCGCCATCGCGGATCCGCCGCATGTTGGAGCTTTCGATCGGCGTTCCGCGCGGCAGGAAGTTCAGGGCGAGCAGCAGCAGGATCACCGTCACGACCTCGACCGACAACTGGGTCAACGCCAGGTCCGGCGCGCTCAGATAGGCAAAGCCGATCGACACGACGAGCCCGACCACCCCCATCAGGACCAGCGCCAGCAGCCGGTCGCGGTGATAGCGGACCAGCAGCGCCGTCGCGACGACCAGAAGCAGCCAGCCGACAATCGGAACCGGCTGCGCGGGCAGCATCTCGCGCGTCGGCGGGGTGATGGACCCGGTCATCCAGGCGTGCCCGGCGACGGCCACCACCGTGACGGTAAAGATCGCGGCATATCGCGTCAGCGCCCCGTCGTGCAGGCTCTCGGTCAGGCGGCGGGAGAGCGTGGCCGCCGACCCCACGATCCAGTCGAAGATGTCCTTGGCTTCGGGCCGCGGCGTAGTGTCCCAGACACGCGCCAGCGGTCTTTGCAGCGCCAGGAGTACGAGCCCGCCCAGCACCGCGACGACCGACATCCAGAGCGCGGGCGTCACGCCGTGCCAGATCTTCAGGTGCGCGTAGGGCATCTCCGCCGTTCCGCCGATCACCGCCTTGGTCACCATCACCACGAGCGGTTCGGCAAGGAAGGGGGCGACACCGATCCCGATCACCAGCGCCACCAGCAGCGCGGGCGGCCACCACATGCCGACGCCCGGATCATGCGGATGCGAGGGGTAGTCGTCGCGGACAGGGCCCAGGAACACGTGGGCCACGTAGCGGAAGGAATAGGCCGCCGAAAGCAACGCGCCGAAGGTCGCCAGAGCCGGCACCAGCCACGGACTGCCGAAGAGCGTGGTGTGGGTCGTTTCCTCCAGCATCATCTCCTTGGACAAGAAGCCGTTGAAAAGCGGGATACCGGCCATCGACAGCGAGCCGATCGTGGCGATGACGAAGGTGACGGGCATCAGCGTGCGCAACCCGCCCAGCCGCGGAATGTCGCGGGTATGGGCTTCGTGGTCGATGATCCCCGCGGTCATGAAGAGCGCGGCCTTGAACGTCGCGTGATTGAGAATGTGAAAGATGGCCGCCATGGCCCCGAACGGCGTTCCGGTGCCCAGCAGCATGGTGATGAGCCCCAGGTGCGACACGGTGGAGAAGGCCAGCAGGGCCTTGAGATCGTTCTTGAAGAGCGCGATGAGGGCGCCCAGCACCATGGTGATCAGCCCGGCCGTGGTCACGATGGCGAACCACGCGTCCGTACCCGACAGCACCGGCCAGAGCCGCGCCATCAGGAAGATGCCCGCCTTCACCATGGTCGCGCTGTGCAGGTAGGCCGACACCGGCGTGGGCGCGGCCATCGCGTGCGGCAGCCAGAAGTGGAACGGAAACTGCGCCGACTTGGTGAAACAGCCCAGGAGGATCAGGATCAGCGCCGGCATGTAGAGCGGCGAGGCCTGGATCGCGTCGCGGTTCTGCAGGATGTCGGTCAGGTCGTAGCTGCCGGCGATCTGTCCCAGGATCAGCATGCCACCGATCATGGCAAGCCCGCCCATGCCGGTCACCGCCAGCGCCATCCGCGCCCCCTGCCGCCCTTCGGGCAGATGTTTCCAGTAGCCGATCAGCAGGAAGGACGACAGCGACGTCAGCTCCCAGAACACCAGCAACATCAGGATGTTGTCGCACAGAACGATGCCCACCATCGCGCCCTGGAACAGCAGGAGGTAGGTATAAAACTGCCCCATGTCGTCCTCGCGCGCGAGATAGTAGCGCGCATAGGCGATGATCAGCAGCCCGATGCCGAGGATCAGCCCGGCAAAGAAGAGACCGAGCCCGTCGATGAAGAAATTCGCGTTGAGCCCCAGCTCGGGCATCCACTCCGCGCGGGCGGTCACCGGAACCCCCGCCGCGACCGACGGCAGATGCGTCATCAGCCCGACAAGCGTCAGCAGCGTGACGAAGAAGGTCACCATCGCGCAGGTCTGCCGGCCGGCCTGAATCATCAGTCCGGGGAGTAACGCGCCCAGGAACGGCAGCGCGACGATCAGAAATGGCGACATGTGCGACGGTCCCTCATTCTGCCCCTAGCAATACACGTCCACGCGTCCGAGTGAAGCCCGGTCCGGAAAATCCCAGTTACGTAAGGTCTTGTTTGCCCTCGCCTGTTCGATCCGGTCGTGCGGATTCGCGCCTTCGTGTCCTCCATCCGACTGAGCTAGCGCGGTTGCGCGAAATTCACAATTCGCAAATCGCCGGGCAGCCTCGCCCGTCGTGCACTGGGCCTGCAAAACGAGCGTCCTGGCGCGGCTCGGCGGATTGACGAGCCTGAAAAACGTTTGGCAAAACGGGGGGTGCTCATCTATCGTTCGGGTACACGAGGGTCACGGAAAGCGAAGTTCGGTGTCGAACTTGATCGAGGGTACCGCAATTGCCGGAGCGCACCGAAGGTGTGCGCGGTCGGCAGAACGACCTCTGCTTCGGATCATCTCAGACCATCACATCCGCGTGGCGGACAGTCACAACGAGGGGCACCCAGCCCCTGCGTGACGCTGCGCGACCTGCCGCGCGCCACCAACACCGGCCGCGGCGTCGACGACATACGGGGGAGGAAGATGCCGAAAACGGAAATCAGTGGCGGGAGCAGCGTTCAGCTCGTTTTTGTGAGTCGGCTGTCCGACAAACAGGAGACCTTCGTCTCCAAATATCTCGGAGGCAAGTATTTCAACAAGGCGGCGCGAAAGCGTCTCAAGATCGCCCATGCCGGCGTCACCAGCAACCTTGAACGCCTGGATGCGATCACCACGCAGATCGGTGCGGTGGTCAGTACCAAGGAGGAGTACGATTTCCTGTGGAAGGTCAAGTCGGAAAGCACTCGGATCGTGTCGAAGATCGCGGACAAGGGCAATTCGACGATCAAGGCGGCAGAGGCGATGGAAACGGCCGACCGCGAGCTGGCGAAACTGACCACGGATGCAGAGCGGTTCATCAATGAGTTGACCATGGTGGAGGGCCGCGACCTCGATCTCGAAATCGCCGTCCAGAAACTTCAGACACGCGCGCACAATTCGCGGCTGCAGCACTTGTCGGATTTCGACAAGCAGGTGTCGTCGATCCGGGAGGACATCGCGGATCGCGCGCCGAGGGCCGTCTTCAGTCCTCCGGCCAAGGCGGAATTCGACAAGGCGTTCAACGAGTTCAACGTGAAGATCATCACGCTGGATCTTGGCGGCAAGGAGGTCACCGTGGAGAACGTGACCAACTACCTCGACACCGTGAAGACGGACATGAAGTCGACCTATGACGACTGCATCGACAAGCTGGAGAGCTACCAGCAATCGGATATCTTCCAGACCCACCTTCTGGATGCGGAAACATATGACAGCATTCTCTCCGCCCTCGAGGACCTGAAACCGTTGCAGGAAGCGATGTATCGGTGGGAAGCGGAGGGCTTCAAGGAAATCGCCTCAAAGGCCACGGCGATCGAAACGCAGGCCGAGAAGATCTTTGAAAATCGCGGCGAACAGGTGTCCGAGGCGGAGCTCAAGAAAGCCGTGGAGGTCGGCCAGAAACTGGAGGCGGCCACGCGCGAACTGATCCGGCGGGCAAACACGGAGATCGGCAAGAGCCTGCAGGCGTTCGGCGAGGAACAGAAGCTTCTGCTGAATACATGGAATGCGCTGAAGGGCCGGATGGACACCCTCGGCAAGGGCGCGATGCCCAAGGAGCAGCGCGGGCCCATCGACGAGTTCCTGGCCGCCACGCTCGATTCCATCCAGAAGCTCAATGGCGCCAACAAGGACGCGCTGCAAACCGCGCGGCTGATGCTGGCGGAGGCGGATACGCTGGTGAGGCAGGCCGAGGGGATCGGGCCGATCAACGCGGCCATCGAAGAGGCTATCGGCAACGCAAAGAACGCCCTCAAGCCGCTCGTCAAGGACAAGATGCCACTTCAGGAAGAGGCAACGGAGCTCGACAAGGAACTGACCGCGTTCGAGGGCAAGTGGAAATCCCAGACCCCGAACGATGCGAAATCGGATGCCGAGGATCTGCTGCGTCGGGCGCAGGACGTTCGACACCGGACCAATACGCTCGTCTACCTGCGCAAGTCGATCGAGAAGACGATCCAGCAGGAGGAAAAGCACATCGAGCAGTTCAACGCGCTTTTCAAGGAAATGCTGGCGAACATGGGCAAGAAACCACGCGACTACCGCGGCGCCTTCAAATCGGAGCTCGAAGGTATCCGGACCTGGAACGCGACCAAGCAGGATATCGCGTTCTATCCCACCATCGACCGGCGGCTGGACACGCTCAAGGCCGATATCGACAAGGAAATCGCCCATGTCCGTTTTGCCAAGGACAAGACCAGCGAACAATTGGTTCAATACGGCAAGGACGCAACGAAGGTCTTCCGCGAGACTGTCCAGAAGCTGCAGGAAGAAGCGGGCGAGGACGGCGAGATGGACAAGGAAGCCTATGCCGAGGCGCAACGGCTCTATGACGAGCAGATGTCCATCGCGACCACGCAATTGAACCTCGAGATGGAGCTGCGCGACGCGGAGCGGCAGGACGAGAAGTACAAGGCCGACCGCGAACAGTTCCTGCGGGATGTGGAAACCTGGCTGACGGAGACGCGCAACGAGCTGAAGAACGCCAAAACCGGCGATCCGTTCGACACCTACAAGGACGAGGTCGAGCGCCAGCGCGAGCGGATCAAGTCGACCCGCGACATCGCCAAGAAGGAAAAGGTCGGGCCCAGCGGCTCCCGCGGGCTGGCCGAACTGAAGGAGGTCAGGAAAGCTGTCGACCGCATCCGCGCGCGCGGCGAAACCACGTCCAAGGAGAACCTGGGTGCCATCGCCGGCCAGTGGCGGCAATCGGTCGGCATCTTCAAGGGCAAGGTCGGCGAACTGGTCGGCGCGGTGAAGGAGTTCGAGTCCACGACGGACGTGGCCAAGGACGCACATGCGGAACTGGACCGGATCACCAAGGTCGTGATCTCGCGCATGGAAGCCAACCAGATCGGCCCTGCCTCATTCGTGCTGGGCAGCGGCGACGCGACGCCGGCCGAACGCAAGAAGGCCCGTGAAACGGCGTTGAGCGAGGTGCGGCGGATCAAGAAACTGGTTCTGGACGATCCGGTCATCCAGTCTTGCGTGGGCAATCCCTTCGGGGTGACGGCCGTTGCCAGCCAGACGATCAACCGGCTGGAAGAAATCGAACTGAACGTCCTGCGCGGCGTCTGAGGAGGCAATCATGGCGGACAAGACAGACCCCAAGGTCCAGGCGAAGATCGACTGGTTGAAGGACGTGCTCAAGCGTGTGGAATTCTCGGACGAAAACATCGCTGCGCTCGACGAACGCAACAAGGGCCAGCTGCTGATTGCGCAACTGGACGACAAGAAGGCCGGCATCCGGGAGAAGATGCTGTCCGCCGAATTCACGCTGCCGGGCAAGGGCGGCATCGGCAAGAAAAAGATGAAGCTGCTGAGCGAGGAGGGCGACTATCGCCAGGAGATCGACACCGTGCACCACGGCCCCAAGCTGCTGGAATCAGTCGATGGCGTCCAGGCAGTCGAACTGACCAAGGCCTTCGAGGAGATCCTGAAGATCCAGGACGCGCTGGCGGGCAATCCCTACTATGATCCGGGCGAGCCGGATTTCACGCCGGTGCCGATGATCGACCTTGACGGGCTTTCGGAAGATGAGGTCAAGGACGCGCTGGACCGGATGCAGGCGGCACAGGAATTGCGCGACAAGGAGGAGCGGGAATATTCCGCCCGCAAGGCCGAGTGCGACAAGCATGTGGCCGAGGACCTGTGGCACCCTCTGGTGCGCGAGGGCGTGATTCCGGAAAACCTGGTGCCGCAGCAGCATTCCTCGGTCGCGCAGCTCTTTGCGGCCTCGTCGGAGGAGTACGACAAGCGGCTGAAGGAATATTCCGAAAGCCTGACCGAAAAGGACATCCTGGCCCAGAAATTCGACCTGGGCTTCAAGGTGGCCAAGGCGGGTCTGAAGTTCGCGGGCTCCGTGACGGGCGTGGCCGGCGCAGTCGGAGACTATAACAAGGACACCGGCGTGACCGACGTGACCGGAGAGATCGCCACGTTCATCGGGCACGTGGAAACCGCCCTGACGATCTCCGAAGGGCTGACCAAGGCGATCCTGACCGACAAGGATTTCACCGCCGTCGGCCAGACCATCGCCGACACCATCGTCAGCGCCGCGTCCGACCATCTCGATCCGGCGGCGGCCAAGATCCTCGGCACCTGCGTGTCGAATGGCGCGCGGATGGTGAACATTTCGCAGAAGGTCAAGGACAAGGACTACGCCGGTGCGTTCGAGGACCTGATCGGAGGGATCGCGAGCGAACTGGAAAGCTGGGACCCCAACGGCGACGATGGCGCGATGACGGAGATCGCGGGCGCCCTGACCAAGGCCTGCGCGGGCCTCGTGGGCGGCGGCAAGATCGGCACCATGGTCGTGGAGGGCAAGAGCCCGACCGAAGTGATGCAGGAGATGATGACCGTCGCCGAGTCCATCGCGGGCGATGCCGTGAAGGGCGTGCCCAAGACGGCGATGGAGGAGTTCAATTCGGCGTTGGCCGACGTGCAGGAGTTGCAGGAGGTCGACGAGGAGCGCGAAACACAGCAGGACATCATCAGCGACAAGTTCACGCCGGAGAAGCTGAAACAGCTTCGCGAGCGCGAAGCTGAGGCAGACCGCGTGGCAGCCGAAAAGGCCAAGCTTTCGGTCGAGCAGGAGATCGCCGCGGGGCGCGAGGATTTCGAGGTGCTGCTGCGCACCGGTCTTGCGGCACCCACCGACGACCAGGAAGAGGTCGACCTGCAGGAGTACCTGCGGTCCGAGAGCATCGAAGTGATCCTCGCCATCCAGGCCCGCAATGCCGCGACGTTCAAGTTCTGCGAGACCATCGCGAGCAAGGGCATCGGCTTTGTCACCAAGATATTCCCGCCCGCCGGGATCGCCGAGGCCTGCATGACGCTGGCGTTGACGATCAAGGACGCGGTGGAGAAGGCCGAGGAACTGATCATCTGGCGGGAAAACGTGGAGGATGCGCTGTCGGCCCATTCCGCCCAGGCCGATGCGATGCTGAACCGCAAGGGACTGCAGAACAAGCAGACGGTGCAGGCGGGGATCCAGGCCGCGCTCGACGCGGCGAAGGTGGTGGCCGAGGTTCTCAAGATGACGCCTGCCGCCCCCGCTGCGCCGATCGTCACCGCGTCCATAGACGCGACCGAAGCCGCGATCGAACTCGCCGACCTGCTCTATACCGAAACGCAGCTCGCCAGGGCCTGGAAGATCTACCAGAAGGCGCAGAGCAACCCCGAGGACCGCTACCTCGCGCGGAAGGCGATGCGCGAGAATCCGACGCTTTCCAAATACGCCATGGCCTATGGCGCGCTGCAGGGCGATCCCATCGCGGTGGAGGGGATGCGCCGCTGCGGACTGTCCAAGGTGACGCTTGCCAACCCCGATACCAATGTCGGCAAGGTGGTGAACTACCTTGAGGTGAAGTACCCCGACGATCCGGTGCTGCTGCGCGCGGTTCCGATACCGGACAAATGGTATCCCTGCGCGATCGACCTGACAGCCAAGTGCTGGGTGAAGTTCTACCACGCCGGGATCAAGGATGCCGAGCTGTCCGACAACGAGGATATCAGCGGAATTTCCGGCGCCCTTGGACGGCTGGAAAAGGCGAACACGGAGTTCGACGCAGCGCTGGAGGATTGCGTTAAGCGGGCGAAGGAGACTTCCGTCGAGGAGGCGAAGGATTCACCCGTCGAGTTCCCGCGCGCCGCGCATGTCACGTTGGCCGTCACCCTGACCCGGTTGCAGGATCAGTTGCGCAGCTACCACCCCAGGATCAAGAGCTCCGGGGAGCCGCACAAGTCCATGGCCACCTTTGTCGATGCGCTGGCCGCCAAATCGGAGCAACGGGTGGTTGCGATCAACAACGTCGTCAACAGGTCGCCATGGGAGATGCACTACCGCAAGGGCGGGGACAGCACCGAGACCGAGGTCGAGAAACTGGTCAAGACCGCGCAACCGGGCACCGAAGAGGTGACCGGAGAGGAGGAACTCGAAGACGTGGAGACCTGATCGGCAAGCCGCAACCGCCTTGGCCGGCTCGTCCGGCGGACCCGGTCTCGCGGGGGCGGCGGCTGCCAGCGCGGCGTGACCCGGTGCGTGGCTCCGGATCAGGCGATCTTGCGGTCGTCCCGGCGTCGTTCGGGGCGGTAGGCGAGATTTGGCGAGAGCCAGGTTTCCACCTCGCCGACATCCATGCCCTTGCGCGCTGCGTAGTCCGCGACCTGGTCGGGCCCGATCCGGCCTACGCCGAAATAGGCCGCGTCGGGGTGCGAGAAGTAGAGCCCGGAGACCGCGGACGCCGGCCACATCGCGCAGCTTTCTGTCAACCGCAGCCCGGTATGCTCCGTCGTCGAGAGCAGCGCGAACAGGGTGCGCTTTTCGGTGTGATCGGGGCAGGCGGGGTATCCGGGCGCGGGCCGGATACCGCGATAGCGCTCGTGGACCAGATCGTCGCCGGTCAGATCCTCGTCCTCGGCATACCCCCAGAGCTCGCGGCGCACGCGAGCATGGAGCGCTTCGGCAAAGGCCTCCGCGATCCGGTCGCCCAGTGCCTGGACAAGGATCGAGTCGTAGTCGTTGCCCTCCTGCTTGAACCGCTCGGCCTGTTCGTGGACGCCGGGCCCTGCGGTCACGGCGAACCCCCCGATCCAGTCATCGATGCCTGACTCCGCCACGAAATCGGCCAGGCACATGTTCGGCCGGTCGCCGGATTTCTGGCCCTGCTGGCGCAGCATGGGAAAGCGCGCGGCCTCGCGGTCGCGTGTCTCGTCCGTCCAGACGATCACGTCGTCGCCGTCGCGATTGGCCGGCCACAGGGCGGCAACGCCCTTCGGGTCGAACCAGCCCTGCTGAACGATCCGGTCCAGCATGAGCTGAGCGTTCTGGTAGAGTTCACGCGCCGTCTCGCCCTTGTCGGGATCGTCGAGGATCTGAGGAAACGCGCCGCGCATCTCCCACGTGGCAAAGAACGGTCCCCAGTCGATATACGCGCGCAGGTCATTGACGGACATGTCGTCCATGACGTGCAGCCCGGGGTGCCGGGGGCGGGGCGGTGTGTACCTCTCCCACCCGCCGTCGAAACGGTTGGCACGCGCATCCGCGATCGGCACGGTCTTGCGATCTCCGGACTTTTCGGAGCCCTCGCGCATCTCGACCTGCGTCGCGCGGATGTCTTCCAGGAAGCCCGGCGCGGCGGTCTTCGACAGCAGCTTTGAAACGACGCCCACGGCTTTCGACGCGTCCTCCACATGCACGACGCCGTGTTCGTATTCCGGCGCGATTCTGAGTGCGGTGTGCTTCTTTGACGTCGTGGCCCCGCCGATCAGCAGCGGCAGGGTCATCCCGCGCCGATGCATTTCGCTGGCCACGTCCACCATCCGGTCAAGCGACGGGGTGATGAGCCCGGACAGCCCGATGATATCGGCCTTTTCTTCAACCGCCCGGTCGAGAATATCCTCCGTGGGCACCATCACGCCCAGGTCCACCACGTCGTAGTTGTTGCATTGCAGCACGACGCCCACGATGTTCTTGCCGATGTCGTGAACGTCCCCCTTGACCGTCGCCATCAGCACCTTGCCCTTGGCGGAGGTGTCGCCCTGTTTCTTCTTCTCCTCCTCCATGTAGGGGAGAAGGTGGCCCACGGCGGTCTTCATCACGCGGGCGGATTTGACCACCTGCGGCAGGAACATCTTGCCCGCGCCAAAGAGATCGCCCACGACGTTCATCCCGTCCATCAGCGGGCCTTCGATCACGTCGAGCGGCTTGTCCGCCCGCTGGCGGCATTCCTCGGTGTCCTCGATCACGTAGTCGGTGATGCCGTGGACCAGCGCGTGCTCCAGCCGCTTCTCGACCGGCTGCTCGCGCCACTTGGGGTCTTCCTTCTTGGTGGCCTCGCCTGAACCCTTGTACTTGTCCGCGATCTCCAGCAGCCGCTCGGTGGCGTCGTCGCGGCGATTGAGCAGCACGTCCTCCACCCGTTCGCGCAGCTCGTCGGGGATGTCGTCATAGACGGTGATCTGGCCCGCGTTCACGATCGCCATGTCGAGCCCCAGCGGGATCGCGTGGTAGAGGAACGCCGAGTGCATCGCCTCGCGCACCGCGTTGTTGCCGCGAAAGCTGAAGGACACGTTGGAAAGCCCGCCCGAGACATGGCAATCCGGCATCGCCGCCTTGATCATCCGCGTCGCCTCGAAAAAGGCATTGGCGTAGTCGTTGTGCTCCTCGATCCCCGTGGCCACGGCAAAGATGTTGGGGTCGAAGATGATGTCCCACGGATCGAACCCGGCCTTTTCCGTCAGCAGGTCGTGCGACCGCTTGCAGATCTCGAACTTGTGCTGGGCTGTTTCGGCCTGTCCGCCTTCGTCGAACGCCATGACCACGACCGCCGCGCCATAGCGGCGGACCATGCGCGCCTGCTCCAGGAACGGTTTCTCGCCCTCCTTGAGAGAGATCGAGTTCACGATCCCCCGCCCCTGCACACACCGCAGCCCGGCCTCGATCACCTCGAACTTGGAGCTGTCGATCATGATCGGAACGCGGCTGATATCCGGCTCCGACGCGATGAGGTTGAGGAAGGTGACCATCGCCTGCTCGCTGTCGAGCAGACCCTCGTCCATGTTCACGTCGATGATCTGCGCACCATTCTCGACCTGGCTGCGGGCGACCTCCAGTGCTGCGGCGTAATCGCCCTCCATGATCAGCTTCTT
>CBDUPF010000025.1:0-21696 GCA_965369035.1 uncultured Aliishimia sp. | reverse complement strand
ATCTATGATGCTCTGAGGCTGGTGAAGGATATCTGAGGCGGTGTGTCGGGCCGCGTGGATCCCGCGTCTCAAGTCGCCGGCGAGGCAGGTCCTTGCCCGGGTTGTCTTGCCCGGCTGATGAATTCGAACGCAATCTCAAGCCCGGGTCCGGCAGAGTTCACCTGAAGTTCCCCCTGCAATTCGGCGGATATGACTGCGGCGATCTGCATGCCCAACCCGCCGTTTTCCAGGTTCGCTCCTTCGGGCAGACCGACGCCGTTGTCCCGGCAGAGGATCCTGACCCCGTGGTTGCGGTCGGTAGGTTCGACCCGAATCTCGATCCGTCCCCGGGAGCCGCTCGGAAACGCGTGCTTGAGGGAGTTTGCGACGAACTCGTTGACCAGCGTGCCGATGGCCACTGCCTCGGTCGATGTCACATCCATGCGCGCCGCCGACACGTCGATGGAAATCTCCGGGGGCGCCATCTCCGCGAAATAGGCGCCAAGGTTTTCGACGTATCCGGCGATGCCCAGGGTCTGGCCGCCGCCGTTCAGGTAGAGATCCTCGTGCAGCCTGGCGACGGCGTCGATCCTCGAATGAATCGTGGAAAGCGCGAGGGAGGTCTCTTCCTCTCGCGCCGTGCGGCTTGCGATCCGCACAAGCGATGAGATCGTCTGCAGCGAATTCTTGACGCGGTGGTCGACCTCCTGTCGGAGCACCTCGGCGTGCCTGAGCGTCTTGCGAAGCTCGAGTTGCGCCATGACCTGGTTCGCGAGCACCCGGATCGTGTCCCGCTGCAAGGGGGTCAGGGATTTCGGCTGGTAGTCGAGCACGCATAACGTACCGAGCGGCAGGCCCTCGGGTGTCTTCAGCAGCGCACCGGCATAGAACCGCAGGCCGGGATCGCCACAGCACAGGGGGTTGTCGGACATGCGCGGGTCGAGCAGCGTATCGTGGATCTCGACGAAGTCGTCCTCGAGGATGACATGGGAGCAAAGCGACGTTGCAAGCGGCGTTTCACGCACCCCCAGGCCGGTTTCCGCCTTGAACCATTGACGATCGGAATCGATGAAGTTGACCACGGAAATCGCCGTGCCGCAGGTCGCGGCCGCAAGCCCCACGATATCGTCGAAGTCCTTCTCCCGTTCCGTGTCCAGAACCTCGTAGGAATAGAGAGCTTCAAGCCGCTCGCCTTGCCGGGGGTGAGGTTTCGCGATGCTCATGTCTCGGCTCAACTGCGTCGGTTCGAATTCGCACCGATCCTAGTTGGCCTTGGGCGGAAAGGTAAGGCGGCTTGCCAACTTGTTCGCACCTGCCAATCCGGCTTGGCCCCGGGTCAAGGCGCGCCGCTCGAACCGGGGGCGCGCACGGTCTTCTCCAAAGGTGGGCCCGGCTAACCCGCGCGGGTCCAGTCCAGAATCCGGCGCGCGACCAGGTCGGGTTGCTGATGGGCGACCCAGTGATCGGCGTTCGCGATGTCGCTTCGTGTCAGGTCCGGTGCGAATTCTTCCAGCCCTTCCGTGGCTTCGGGCAGAAGTGCGGTGTCGCCAGTGGCCCAGATCAGCAGGTGGGGGCAATGCACGCGCAACTTCTCGGGTGCCAGGTCAGGCAGGTCGCCCATCGGCGTGCCGGGGCTGGCCACGCGGATGGGCGAGGCGCGATACCAGTGAATCATGGTTTTCAGCCGACCGGGGCGGGACCATTCGGCCCTGTAGGCGGCAAGGCGGTCGGGCGTCATCCAGCCCAGGTCCATCTTCGCCGAGAAGAGCCTCAGCAGCCCCTCGAAATCGTTCTCCGCCAGACGGTCCTCCGACCCCGGTGCACGCAGGTAGTCGATATATTGCGACGCCTCCGATTGCGCCCCACCCGCGGCCAGCGCGCGCTGAAAGGGCACGGGGTGGACGCCGTTGAGGATCACCAGCCGCTCGACCAGATCGCGACGGAACATGGCCAGGCCGTAGGCCACAGAGGCGCCCCAGTCGTGACCCAGAACGGTCAGGGGCCGGTCCCCGATCAGCGCCGCCATGTCCTGTACCAGCGCGGAGGTCCGGTAGGCGGCGACATCGTCCGGCCCCCCGGTCCGGCCATAGCCGCGCTGATCCGGCGCGATGCAGTGGAAACGGTGGGCGAGGCGCGGCGCCAGTTCCTCCCACGCTCCGGAATACTCCGGGAACCCGTGCAGCATCAGCAGCCGGGGCAGGGCCGGGTCGCCCCAGTGTCGGGCAAAGACCGGACCGCGCGGCGTGTCGTGCCACTGGGTGTCCATGCGTGGTGCCGCTCCGTGTTCAGGCGCGGGGGCCACCGGCCGGAAGGGCGCCCGGCGGCCCAGTCGCGGCCTACTCGCCTGCGGCCTTGGTTTCGAACCGCAGCCCCTTGGCCGTGCGGGGTGCGAAACCGGCCCAGTGGGTGTGGTCGTCCTTGGGCGTGCCGTTCTCGTCCAGCGACTGCACGCCGTCGTCCGAATCGGGCACGAGATCGAGGAACTGCGCCTTCTCCGCGTCGCCCTTCAGGTGCAGGTCCATGAAGGCGGTCGCGAAATGCTGCGCGATGTTGTTCATCCGCACGTTGTCCCAGACCGCGTCGGCATAATGGTCGAACGGCACGAAATCGAGCGTGTCGACCGGATGCCAAGCCTCTGCCGGTGCCGGCATGGGCGCGGCCGCGTTGTGATTGGCATGGTTGAAGGTCAGCAGGTGCCGGTCGGTGCCCGTCGTCTCGTCGAAGATCTGCCGCATGGCGGAATAGACTGACACGTCGTCCTGGCTGCCCGCCATCAGCATCAGCGGACGGGAGAAGCCGGACAGTCCGTCGGCATCCCAGAACCCGGTGTTGCGCCCCCAGGGGCCAATGGCGATCACCGCCTTGAGCCGCGGGTCGTCGGTGAGCGCCGCGTGGCTGTCGGTGCCGGCCATGTTCGCTTCCAGCAGCCCGCGCGGGGTTCCCCAGCTGTACTCGGTCGAGGCCTGCGTCACGCCCGCCCCGCCGTAGATCAGCGCACCGTAGCCGCCCATGGAGTATCCGATCAGCCCCGCGTTGCCGGCCTGGGTGATTGCCGCGATGTCTTCGCCGACCACCGACGCGTCGCCCAGTTGGTCCAGCACGAAACGCTGGTCGATCGGCCGGTTCAGAAGCGTCGATCCGAACGCGGCCTGGTCGGAATAGGTGCTGTCGGTGTGGTCGATGGACGCGGTGACATAGCCCTTTGACGCCAGATTCTCGCCCAGGTGGCTCATCAGGAACCGGTTGCCTGGATAGCCGTGCGAGATCAGCACGATCGGAAAGGTCTGCCCGCTGGCGGGGACCGCGTCGCGGGCGGCCATACCGCTCAGCTGCGTTGCGGTCTGACCGTCGCGGATCACGGTGTCATAGGTCGTGCCGGACTTGGTATCGTCGGCGGCGGGATACCAGAGCTCCACCGTCAGGGGTCGGTCGTAGGTCGGGATCGCCGCGTCGGTGACGCCCAGAACGTCGATCCGGTCGGGATCGCTCAGTTCCAGCGTGCGCACGCCCACGGCAAAGCTGCCATGCGCGGCAAGTGCGGGCGCATCGGGGCGCACCACGTCGATGCGGTTTTCTGCCGGCGCGGCCCCCGCCGTCAGCGCGGCGGCGAGCCCGAGTGTCAGGGCGGTGGTTCGGGTTTGCATTCTGTCTTCCTCCTCGTTCGTGCGGATATTCCTGTGTCGGCACGTCCCGGCCCGGTCGCCCGAACCACTGCCTGTGACAGAAGAACCACAGATTGGCGAGGATGCGGAAGCCTTTGATACAGGTCAATGCGGTTTTCGCACGATCTGTTGATCTCCCTCCATCAAGACGAAGGGATATCTGCAATGCTCAATGCGACTTTGATCGGGTCGAATGGTACCGATGCCGCTGCAACCGACGCGCCCCAGGCCGAACCGGCAACGCCGAAAACCACCGCGCTGTCCGAGGTTTTCCGGAACGATGTCTACCCCTATGACAACAAGATCAGCCGAAAAGCCTATGAAACGCGCAAGGCCAAGCTGCAGGCCGAATTGCTGAAGGTGCAGCTCTGGGCACAGGAGACGGGCCAGAAATTCGTGCTCATTTTCGAGGGGCGCGATGCAGCGGGCAAGGGCGGCACGATCAAGCGCTTCACCGAACATCTCAATCCGCGCCAGGCCCGCGTCGTGGCGCTGAACAAGCCCACGTGGGAAGAAAAGGGCCAGTGGTTCTTCCAGCGCTATATCGCGCATCTGCCGACCGTGGGCGAAATGGTGTTCTACGACCGGTCCTGGTACAACCGCGCAGGGGTCGAGCGGGTGATGGGTTTCTGCGAGCCCTGGGAGTATCTCGAGTTCATGCGCCAGACGCCGGAACTGGAGCGGATGCTCGTCCGGTCGGGTATCCGGCTTTACAAGTACTGGTTCTCGGTCACGCGGGAAGAGCAGAAACGCCGTTTCGAAAGCCGCCGGACCGATCCTCTGAAGCGCTGGAAGCTGTCGCCCATCGACAAGGCGAGCCTGGGCAAGTGGGATGACTATACCGAGGCCAAGGAAGCGATGTTCTTCTATACCGACACCGCCGATGCGCCCTGGACGTTGATCAAGTCCGACGACAAGAAACGCGCGCGGCTGGCCTGCATGACCCACTTCCTCGCCTCGCTCGACTATCCCGGCAAGGATCTCAAGCTGGTGGGCAAGCCCGACCCGCAATTGGTGGGGCAGGCGCACCACGTCATCCACAGCTCCGATCACATCCTTGGCAAGGCGTTGCACCCCGACAATCGCAGGTCGTGATACCCCGCTTGTTGCGGCGCCTGCACGGGTCTACATAGCGACGCATGAACCGGTTCCTGTGCAGCCTCGCCCTGATCTCGTGGCCCTTGTCGGGCCACGCCCATCCACACATCTTCGTGGAAACGGGACTGCATGTCCTGGTGGGCGAGGCCGGGCAGTTGCAGGCGGTGGAGGTCACCTGGACATATGACGAGTTCTACTCGCTTCTCCTGCTTGAGGATCGCGAACTCGATCCGGATTACGATGGGAAATTGACCGAGGCGGAACTGGCCAGCCTCCACGGTTTCGACATGAACTGGGTGGAGGGGTTCGAGGGCGATCTGTACGCCATGCGCGACGGGGTGCCGCTGGAACTCGGGCCGCCCGAACCGCTCTCGACCGACGTGGTGGACGGCAAGATCGTGACACGGCATCGCCGGACAGTGTCGGGCGCGGCGGAGGGCGTGGCGTTCCGCGCCTATGACCCGACATATTACACGGCCTACGACCTGAACGGCGGTGTCGCGGCCTCCGCGGGGTGCGAGGCGCGGGTGGAACCGGTCGACCGCAAGGCGGCCGACGACAAGGTGGCGGCGATCATTCGCGAAATGAACGACCAGCAGATCGAGATGGATTTCCCCGAAGTCGGCGCCTATTTCGCGGATGCGGTCAGGATCTCATGCGGCGACTGAGGCGGCACGGGCCGTTCGCTCTGCTGCTGGCGGGTGCGGTTGCGCTTGCCGTGTGGCTGTGGGTTTTCGGCGGCAGCGCGCAGGTGACGGCCTGGGCCGCGGCGGAGCAGCGCGAGGTGCAGCGCGGGCTGGCCACGGCGCTGCGCGCGGTGCGGGGCGGTGAGCCCTGGGCGCTGGCCGGTTTGCTCGGTCTCTGCTTCGCCTACGGGTTCTTTCACGCGGCGGGACCGGGGCACGGGAAACTGGTCATGGGAGGCTACGCGCTGGGCGAAGACGTGCCGCGCGCCCGCCTGATCGTCGCAACCCTCGGCGGGGCACTGGGACAGGCGCTGACCGCGATCCTGCTGGTCGGTGCGGGCGCGCTGGTCTTTGGCTGGGGTCGCGAGCGGATGACCGGGCTCGCCGATGGTGCGCTGCAGGTGACCAGTGCGGGCGCCATCGTGCTGGTGGGGCTGTGGCTGGTGTGGCGGGGCCTTCGACACTGGTGGCGCGCGGGTGCAGTGGCGACTCATGACCACGGACACGAGCACGCGCATGAGTGCGGGTACAAGCACGGGCATGAGTGCGGGCATGTGCACGGACCCGACCCGCTTGCGGTGGCAAGAGCGTCGCACTGGCGCGACCTGGTCGCGCTGGTTCTCGCCGTGGCGATCCGACCCTGCACCGGGGCGCTCTTTGTCCTGATCCTGACTTTCGGCATGGGCATCGCCTGGGTCGGCATCCTGGGCGCAGTGGCCATGGCGCTGGGCACGGCGCTGCTGACCCTTGCCGTGGCGCTTGGCGCGGGGCACCTGCGCGCGGGGCTGGCCGACCGGATCGGCGGTGCCGCGGGGCTGCGGACGATGGCGGCGGTGGAGGTCATGGCCGGCGCGCTGGTGGCGCTGGTCGCCGGTCAGCTGGTGCTGCGGCTCATCTGAACCCGCCTCAGCGCATGAACCTGCGCCGCGCCTCGCGTGCCATGTTGGTCCGCATCTCCAGGTCCGCCATCCGTTTCTGCGCCGCCCTGCGGGCCTCGGGATCGGTCAGGTCGCGATACGCGGCGCGGGCCTCGTCGAGTTGCTTCTGCAGCGTGAACTCCTCGGGAACCACACCCGCCTCCGCCATGATCCGCAGTCCGGCCGCAAGGCCGGCATCGCCTTCCGGCGGCCGGTGGGGCAAGGGTTTCCCCATGCCCTCAAAGTTGGAGAGCGCGCCGGATTTCTCCGCGCGCAGGATCTGCTGTTCGATCAGGTTGCGAAAGGCGCGTAACATGACGGCCTCCAGGATGCCACGGGCGCGAGGTTAGCCCAGTTCGGCCAGCCGCGCCACCGCCTCGCGCAGCTTGGCCTCCTCCTCCCTGCGCTCGGCGAGATTGGCGCGGGTCTCCTCGACCACGTCCTCGGGCGCGCTCTCGACGAACTTGGGGTTCTTCAGCCGCCCTTCGAGCCCGCCGATTTCCTTGGCGAGCCGCGCCAGCGTCTTCTCCAAACGCGCCTTCTCCTCGGCCACGTCGATGACATCGGCCAGCGGCAGGCCGAACTGGCCCCCGGCCACGCCCAGCGTCACGGTGCCCTTGGGGAAGGCATCGACCTCCGTCAGCCCGTCCAGCCGCGCAAGCCGCAGGATCAGCGCCTCGTTCGCCGTGAACGCCGCCCGCGCGGTGTCGGTCAGGCCGGTCACGACCATAGGGATATAAGCCCCGGCCGGCACATGCATCTGCTGGCGGGCGGAGCGGGTCTGCTCGATCAGGCGCACGACCCAGTTGAGCTCGGCATCCGCGTCCGGGTCCACCATCTGCGCCGCGGTGTAGGTCGGCCAGTCGGCGTGGATCAGCGGTTTGGGACGGTCCTTGAGGCGCCAGAGCTCCTCCGTGATGAAGGGCATGATCGGGTGCAACAGGATCAGGCACTGGTCGAGCGTCCAGGCAAAGGTCCGCTTCGTCTCCTCGATCGCCGCGGCGTCGTCGCCGTCGAAGACCGGCTTGGTGAACTCCAGGTACCAGTCGCAGAAGACGCCCCAGACGAACCGGTAGAGCGCGTCGGCCGCATCGTTGAACCGGAAGTCCTCCAGCGCCGCATCGACCGCCTCGCGGGTCTTGGCGACCTCGCCCACGATCCACCGGTTGAGCGCAAGTTTCGTCTCCGGCGCGGCGTCGGCGTGTGGCACCTCCAGACAGCCGCGCATCTCGCCATAGGCGGCGGCGTTCCAGAGCTTCGTGCCGAAGTTGCGGTAACCCTTGATCCGCTCCATGTCGAGTTTCAGCACGCCGCCAAGCGCGGCCATCGCCGCGGAGGCAAAGCGCAGCGCGTCCGCGCCGTATTCGTCGATGATCTCGAGCGGGTCGACGACATTGCCGAGCGACTTCGACATCTTCTTGCCCTTGGCGTCGCGGACAAGCCCGTGCAAATAGACGGTGTGGAAGGGCACCTCGTTCACGACGGCGAGCTGCATCATCATCATCCGGGCGACCCAGAAGAACAGGATATCCTGCCCGGTGACGAGCACCGAGGTGGGGAAATATGTCTCCAGTTCCGCCGTCTTGTCCGGCCAGCCCAGCGTGCCGATGGGCCAGAGACCGGAGGAGAACCAGGTGTCCAGCACGTCCTCGTCCCGCCAGACCGGGTAGACCAGCCGCGTCGGGTCCTGGTGGCCCTCGTATTCGGCAAGGCTGTGCGCGAGGGTGTGGATCGCTTCGGTCCGGTCGGCGACCTCCACCACGCTCGCGTGGTTGAGCGGGGTTGGCAGCGCAGCCTCGTCGTCCTCGAACCGCGCCTTCACGCTTTCGAAATCCGGGGCGCAATGGGCGTGTTCCTCGCCCGGTGCCAGGTGCTGGTCCAGAAGAAACCGCCCCATCTCCACCGGGTCCAGCGCGCCGTCGCCTTCGTCGTCATAAAGGCCCTCGCCGGACAGGTTCAGCCCGTACCAGACCGGGATCTGGTGCCCCCACCAGAGCTGGCGCGAGATACACCAGGGCTCGATATTGTCGAGCCAGTGGTAGTAGGTCCGCTCCCCGCTTTCTGGGATGATCCGCACGGTGCCGTCGCGCACCTTGTCGAGCGCGGGTCCGACGATCCTGGCGGTGTCGACAAACCACTGGTCGGTGAGCATCGGCTCGATGACGACCTTGGAGCGATCCCCGAAGGGCTGCATGATGGGCTTGCTTTCGACCAGCGGCTCCAGGGTCGATGGCTCGGCCGGATCGGCTCGCTCCGCCGGGACCATGACCGCCAGCCCCTCGGAGGTGATCTGCTCGACCACGCGCTCGCGCGCCTCGAACCGGTCAAGCCCGCGCAGGTCGTCGGGGACGAGGTTGAGCGCATCGGCCTCCGTCACGCTCAGCTTGCGTTTGCCCTCGGCGACCTCCATCGCGGTCGCCGCCGCCTCTGCATAGGGCACGCCGTCGTCCCGCATCCGCGCCTTCGTGTCCATGAGGCGATACATCGGGATGCCGCCGCGTTGCGCCACGGCGTAGTCGTTGAAATCATGCGCGCCCGTGATCTTGACCGCGCCCGATCCGAAGTTCGGGTCGGGGTAGTCGTCGGTGATGATCGGGATCAGACGGCGGTGCTCCTTGGGGCCGACCGGGATTTCGCAAAGTTTCCCGACAATTGGCGCATATCTTTCATCTGTCGGATGAACCGCGACCGCGCCGTCGCCCAGCATCGTTTCGGGCCGCGTGGTGGCGATGGAGATGTAGTCGCGCTCCTCCTCCAGCACGACGTTGCCATCCTCGTCCTTCTCGACATAGGTGTAGGTGGCCCCGCCCGCCAGCGGGTACTTGAAGTGCCACATGTGGCCCGCCACCTCGATATTCTCGACCTCCAGGTCGGAGATCGCGGTCTCGAAATGCGGGTCCCAGTTGACCAGCCGCTTGCCCCGGTAGATCAGGCCCTTTTCATAGAGATCGACAAAGACCTTGATGACCGCGTCGTGAAAGTTGCCGTCTTCACCTTCGGGCGCACTGGGCGCGCCGGACATGGTGAACGCCTCGCGCGACCAGTCGAGCGAGCAGCCAAGGCGCTTGAGCTGTCCGATGATGTTGCCGCTGGATTTGATCTTCTGCTTCCAGACACGTTGTTCGAACGCCTCCCGGCCCATCTCCGTACGGGTCGGTTCCTGGTTCGCGGCCATCTCGCGTTCGGTCACCATCTGCGTGGCGATGCCGGCGTGGTCGGTACCGGGTTGCCAGAGTACGTCGTACCCCTGCATGCGCTTCCAGCGGATCAGGATGTCCTGCAGCGTGTTGTTGAAGGCGTGCCCCATGTGCAGCGCGCCGGTCACGTTCGGCGGCGGGATCATGATGCAATAGGACGACGCACCGGGTTTCGCGTTAGCGCCCGCGGTGAAGCAGCCCGATTTCTCCCACATCTCGTAAAGGCGCGGTTCGGCCTCGCCCGCATCGAATTTTCCCAGAGCCATGGCTGGCGCTCCCCGTCTGATCCTGCCGGGGTCAGATAGCGGTAAGCGACGCCGAGGAAAAGCCCCGTGGCCAAACGCATCGGCCGCGCGGACCGCACGGCAGTTCGGGCGTCTGGACATCGACGCTTCAATCCCTAGTGTCCGGCTCACAGCCAACATCGCAAGGGAGCGCCAGCGCCATGGAAAAATTCGGCAAGAGCCAGCCCGTCAAACGTGTCGAAGATGTCCGCTTCCTGACCGGGGCCGGCCGCTACGTGGACGACATCGCACCGCAGGGCGCACTTTTTGCGTGTTTCGTCCGGTCGAGCGTGGCGCATGCCGATATCTCCGGTCTGGACGTGGAGGAGGCGCGCGGCGCGCCGGGCGTGCACCTGGTTCTGACGCAGGCGGATCTTGAGGATGCCGGGATCGACGCGACCATGGAATTCTCCACCGTGAAGAACCGCGACGGCAGCACGGGTGCCGCGCCGGACCGCCCGATGCTGGCCAAGGGGCGCGTGCGCCATGTGGGCGAGGCGATCGCGGTTGTCATCGCGGAAACGGCCGAGGCCGCGAAGGACGCCGCCGAACTGGTGGTGGTCGATACGGTTGACCGGGCGGTCAAGATGGACCTCGGTTCCGGTGGCCCCGTCCTGCACGACGAGGCGCCGGACAACCGGGTGTTCGACTGGGGCATGGGCGACGAGGCGGCGACGGAGGAGGCGTTCGGCAAGGCCGCCCATATCGTGCGGCTCGAGGTCGGCGACAACCGGATCATCGTGAACGCGATGGAGCCGCGCGGGTGCTGGGCCGCGATGGAGGACGGACGCCTGCATCTTTGCTTCAACGGGCAGGGCGTCTGGGGCGCAAAGGCGCAGCTGGCCAAGAAGTTCGGACTGCCGGACGAGCAGGTGCGCGTCACCAACCCGGACGTAGGCGGCGGATTCGGCATGAAGGCGTTCATGTATCCCGAGTATTTCGCAGTGGCGCAGGCTGCCCGTGCGCTTGGCCGACCGGTGCGCTGGATGTCGGACCGGGGCGAGGCGATGCTGAGCGACAACGGCGGACGCGATCTGACCACCACCGCGGAACTGGCGTTTGACGAGACACACAAGATCACCGCTTACCGCGTCCATAGCCGCGCCAACATGGGCGCCTATTGCTCGCAGTTCGCTCAGGCGATCCAGACGCAGCTCTTCTCGCGCGTGCTGACCGGAACCTATGACATTGAGACGATCTGGATGCGGGCCGAAGGCTTTTTCACCAACACCACTCCGGTCGACGCCTATCGCGGGGCCGGGCGGCCCGAGGCGATCTACGTGCTCGAACGGGTGATGGATCGCGCGGCGCGCGAACTGGGTGTCGATCCGCTGGACCTGCGGCGGCGGAACTTCATCGCGCCTGATGCATTTCCCTATGACACGCCTGTAGGGGAAACATACGACGTGGGCGATTTCCACAAGGTGCTGGGCCGGGCCGAGCGTGAGGCGGATATCGCGGGTCTGCCGGCGCGTCGCGAGGCGAGCGTTAAAAAAGGTAAATTACGCGGACTTGGAATCTGTTACTATATTGAAAGTATTCTGGGTGATCCTGCGGAGACGACCGCAGTCGAGTTTAACGAGGATGGTACGGTGAGCATACTGGTGGGTACGCAGTCGAACGGGCAGGGGCACGAGACCGTGTTCACCCAGTTCCTGTCCGACCAGACCGGCATCCCGACCGACAGGATACGTTTCGTCCAGGGCGACAGCGACCTTATCGCCAACGGCGGCGGCACCGGCGGATCGCGATCCGTCACCACCCAGAACAACGCGACGCTGGCCACGGTCGATTCGATGACCACGGCCTTTGCCGATTTCCTCTCGGAGGAGACGGGCGTACCGACCGAAGACATCACCTTCGATGACGAAACCTTCCGCATACCGGGATCGAACCTGACGCCCACGATGCTCGACGTGGCGGAGATGGCGCGCGAGAAGGGGCGGGCCGATCTGCTGCGCCATCAGAAGACCGCGAGCCTGCCCGCGCGCAGCTTCCCCAACGGCTGTCACATCGCCGAGGTGGAGATCGAACCCGAAACCGGCACCGCGACGCTCGACCGCTACACCGTGGTCGACGATTTCGGCAATCTCATCAACCCGATGCTGGCCGAGGGACAGGTGCACGGCGGCGTGGCGCAGGGCGTGGGGCAGGCGTTGTCGGAGCACGTGGTCTTTGACGAGGACGGTCAGTTGCTCACGGCAAGTTTCATGGACTACGCCATGCCGCGTGCGGCAGATTTGCCGATGGTGTCCTTCACATCGGAACCGGTGCCGTCGACGGCGAACGTCATGGGGATGAAGGGCTGCGGGGAGGCCGGAACGGTCGGGTCGATGGCGGCCACGGCCAATGCGGTGCAGGACGCACTTTGGAATAGGGGGGTGCGACAGGCCGACATGCCGTTCACGCCGCTCCGTGTTTGGGAAATGTTGGAGAATGGACGGATCGCTGCTGAATAGACGCTTTTCCCGCTTTCTGCGGGGCATCTTCGGACGTGGTGAGGCTCAGACACAGCCCCGCGTCCGCGGCAATACGATCCATGTCATCATCATCGACGGCACCATGTCCTCGCTGCGCGAAGGCTACGAGAACAACGCCGGGCTTACCTACAAGCTGCTGCGCGAGATGGGCGCACAGGTCTCCGTCTACTACGAGGCGGGGATCCAGTGGTCTCACTGGCGGCGCGCGGGCGACGTGATCGCCGGGCGCGGCATCAATCGCCAGATTCGCCAGGCCTATGGGTATCTCGCCTCCCGCTATCGGCCGGGCGACAAGATCTTCCTGATGGGCTATTCGCGCGGCGCCTACGCGGTCCGATCGCTGGCCGGAGTCATCGACAAGATGGGTCTGCTGACCTCGGTTCATGCCACGCAACGCAACGTGCGCGACGTCTACCGCCACTACCAGAACTCCCAGGACAGCGAGGCGGCCCGGGCCTTCACCCGCGCCTATTGCCACGAACATGTCGAGATCGAAATGATCGGGGTCTGGGACACCGTGAAGTCACTCGGCCTCAAACTGCCGCTGCTCTGGCGGCTCAGTGTGCCGCAGCATGCGTTTCACAACCACGCCCTCGGGAAGTCGGTCAAGCGCGGATATCACGCCCTGGCGCGGCACGAGACGCGGCTCGCCTACGAACCGATCATGTGGGAGACCGATCCGGATTGGCACGGGGACCTGGAGCAGATGTGGTTCCGCGGCAGCCACGGCGATGTCGGCGGCATGCTGGGCGGTTTCGACGAGGCGCGGCCGTTGTCGAACATGCCGCTGGTCTGGATGCTGGAAAAGGCCGAAGCGGCGGGGCTTCCCCTGCCCGAGGGCTGGCGGCGCCGCTATCCGCAGGATGCCTCCGCTCCCTCGACCGGCACGTTCCGCGGCGTTGGGCGCCTGCTTGTCGCGCGCCGTGCGCGTCGTGTCGGGCTGGACCCGTCCGAACGCATCCACCCCAACGTTGCGGTCACCCGCGGTCAGGAAGGTTGGCGACTGCCTTTCTTCGGCATGCGCCCGGCGCCCTGAGCCGTCGCCGGTCCGCGGCACAGGCCGGAGGCGAACTTCCGATGTGGTGAAATCCCCGCGCACCAGGCCGGGCAGACCCGGTCCCCGGTTGCCTCACAGCTTCATGACGATGCAGGTGGTTGATCCGGTGGCATAGATCTTTCCGTCCTCGACCCCGCGAATCTCCCCATGAGCGACTCCGGTGGAGCGACCGACATGATCGGTCATCCCGCTGCACTCGATCTCCATCCCCAGCGGGATCGGCCGGATGATGTTCACCTTGTATTCGAGCGTGGTGTAGACCGATCCTTTGGGCACGCGGGTCATGATCGCGCAGGCCATCGCGCTGTCGAGGAGCGTGCCGTACCAGCCGCCATGGACCGTGCCCATCGGGTTGGTGACGTTGAATTCGGGCGTCCCGCGGAACGCCACGCGGCCATCCTCCACCGCATGGAGCGTGTAGCCCATCGTGAGTCCGATCGGCGGGCCGGGCAGACGCCCTTCGAGGATTCCGCGCATGAACTCCAGCCCGGTCATGCCGAGGACTTCGGCCGCGGACAGCAGGTCCTCGGGACCTTTGGCGACGAAACTCATGGACTCACCCTCGCGCTTTGGCGTTTCGCGGGGAGGCTATTGTGCGGGAAAGTGCAGGATCAAGCGTTACGCGACGTTCCGCAGCACCGGTTGCTGCGGGTGCAGGCCCAGTGCGCAGCAAAGCCGTTCGGCCAGATGTGCGCTGTTGAGCGTGTAGATATGCAGGTGCTCCACACCTTCCTGCACCAGCCGCGAGCAAAGCTCGGTGGTGACGGCCAGCGACAGCAGGTCCTCGCGCTCGTCACGGCGCGCGGTCTTGAACGCCTGGTCGAGCCAGTCCGGCACGGAGGCGCCGCATTTCTTCGCGAACTGCCGCGTGCGGGTCCAGTTCGCGGGCGGCAGGATGCCAGGGATTACCGGTTTCGTGACGCCGGCCTTGGCGCATTCGTCGCGGAAGCGCAGGTATGTGTCCGCCTCGAAGAAGAACTGGGTGATCGCCTCGTCCGCGCCCGCGTCGAATTTCGCCTTGAGAAAGTCGATGTTCTGCGCCCGCGACGTGGCGGAGCTGTGGCTCTCGGGATAGGCGCCGACGCGGATGCGGAACCGGTTCATGGCGGCCAGCGCCTTCACCAGTTCGACCGAGGACTGGAAGCCGTCGGCATGCGGTTCGAACGCAGCACCCGGTCGGTCGGGATCGCCACGCAGCGCCACGATCTGCTCGATGCCCGCATCGGCGAATTCCTGTGCCCGGTTCAGCACCTCCTCCTTGCTGGCCCGGGCGGCCGTCAGATGCGCTGCCACGGGCAAGCCGGTCTGCTGCATGATCGCCTGTGCGGTGTCCAGCGTGCGGTTCTGGACCGCCCCCTGCGCACCATAGGTCACGGACACGTATTTCGGCGTGAAGACCTGGAGTCGCGCCATCGATTCCCAAAGCCGGAATGATGCGGTCATGGAGGCCGGCGGGAAGATCTCGAAGGAAACGCTGGGAACGGGCATCGGTACACTCCAGATTGGTTGGACATCTTGTGCCACGGGTGCGTCTGTGAGACAAACTCATAAAACTAAAGATAATCATGAGGCGCCTTTGGGAATGCACCTGGAATTTCGGCATCTGCGCACGATCAAGGCCATTCACGAGGCCGGGGGTCTGGCGCGCGCGGCCGAGCATATGAACATCACGCAAAGCGCCTTGTCCCATCAGATCAAGGGGTTGGAGGACCAGGCGGGGGTGGAGCTTTTCGTGCGGCGGTCGAAACCGCTGAAGCTGTCGCCGGCGGGGCTGCGGCTTCTGCGGCTGGCGGAGCAGGTGCTGCCGCAGGTCGAGGCGCTGCAGGCGGAGTTCGAGGGGTTGCGTGCCGGGCGCACCGGACGGATGCACATCGCCATCGAATGTCACGCCTGTTTCGAATGGCTGTTTCCGGTCCTGGAGCTCTTCCGCAAGAGCTGGTCGGACGTGGATGTCGATATTCGCCCCGGGCTCGCCTTCGACGCGCTGCCTGCGCTGATGAAGGAGGAGGTGGATCTGGTGGTCTCCTCCGACCCGGAGGATCTGCCGGGCATCGAGTTCGTGGAGCTGTTCGACTACGCGCCCGTCTTCGTGGCCTCCAGCCAGCATCCGCTGGCCGCCCGGGACTGGATCGAGGCGGAGGATTTCCGGGGTGAGACGCTGATCACCTACCCGGTGGAGCGGCAACGGCTCGACGTCTTCAGCCAGCTCCTGATCCCCGCCAAGGTGGAGCCGGCGGCGATCCGGCAGGTGGAGCTGACGGCGGTGATCCTGCTGCTGGTGGCCTCGAACCGCGGCGTGTCCGTGCTGCCCGACTGGGTGGTGCGCGAGGTCAAGTATTCCTCGGACTACGTGACGCGGCCGCTGACGAAAGCAGGATTGACCCGGCGGCTCTATGCGGCTGTGCGCAGCGTCGACCTGCGCCACGACTACATGCAGGAACTCATCAGCCTGGCGCGGCAGGAGGCCCGGAAACTGCAGGCGCAGTGATTTCGGGATTCAGCAATTCGCTGGTTGGCCTTTGGGCCGGAATCAAGGGCGCAGTTCGCCGGCCCGGCGACGGCCCGGTCGCATTGCAGCGCGTCCTCGAGTGCGGCGATGTCCATTCGCCCTTCCGCCAGCGGTACGGAGGTCAACGCCGCTTCGCCGTGGCCCTTCACCTGCAGCGCCTTGCGGATGCAGCTGTACGCACCCTGGGCCGCATAGACGTGCAGCGGCGGCAGATTTGCGATGCCCCGGCTGCGCACGCCGGCCCCGAACCGTTTCAACCGCGCGCCCATCACGTCCACGCTGGGTGCCCCGTCCAGGCGGATCGCGACCTCGAACTGTTCCGGACCGCGTGCCACGGATGGTTGCGCACGCCCGCCAGGTGATCGATGCAGGCGTCGAGCAGGCCGTCCAGATCGCTGCGGAACGAGTTCCAGTCAGCCGGGTTCATGCGAAAGCCCTCCGCGCTCTCCGTTCTGTCGATCGGGGCGGTTTGCTCGGTCAAGACGGGGGCTCCTTGCGCATCAAAAAGCCGGTGCGAGCTTGCGGGTCGGGCCGGGGCGGTGTATGCGCGCGGCCCGGAACACGGGGTTCCACACCATCATCCCGGAGACGTCCCCATGCAGGGCAGCGCCAATCTGAATATCATGCTCAAGGCGGCCCGCAAGGCGGGACGATCATTGAACAAGGACTTTCGCGAGGTCGAGAACCTTCAATCCTCGATGAAGGGCGCGGGCGACTTCGTGTCCCGGGCCGATATCGAGGCCGAGCGCATCCTCAAGGAAGACCTGATGGGGGCCCGACCGAACTACGGCTGGCTGGGCGAGGAGGGCGGCGGCGAAGAGGGCAAGGACCCGACGCGTCGCTGGATCGTGGACCCGCTGGACGGAACGACCAACTTCCTGCACGGCTTGCCGCACTGGGCGGTGTCCATCGCGCTGGAGCACAAGGGCAAGATCGTGGCCGGCGTGATCTACGATCCGTCGAAGGACGAGATGTTCTTTGCCGAGAAGGGCGGTGGGGCCTGGATGAACGACAGGCGCTTGCGCGTCTCCTCGCGCAGCCGGATGATCGAAGCGGTGTTCGCGACCGGGCTGCCCTTTGCCGGGCGCGGCGACCTGCCGTCGACACTGCACGAACTGGCGCGGCTTCTGCCAGCCTGTGCCGGCGTGCGACGCTGGGGTGCTGCGTCCCTGGACCTCGCCTATGTCGCGGCCGGTCGATACGACGGGTTCTGGGAGCGCGGTCTCAACATCTGGGACATCGCGGCCGGCACGCTCATCGTGCGCGAGGCCGGCGCGCTGCTGGAAGCCGTCGACCCGGATGCAGACCCGCTCGACTCCGGCGAGATCCTCTGTGCCAACGATCCGCTGTTTGCACATTTCGCGACCGCCATCCGGGGGTGACGCCACGTCACTGGCGGCAAGGCGTCCGGAATACCCGACTTCGCCTGCTTCCCGAGCCTTCCTAAGCTTGTCCCCATTGCAACAGAAGTTCAGTGGGGTGACTTATGGCTATTCTCAAGAAGGGGTCCAAGGGACCGGAGGTCAGGAAGCTGCAGGAGGCGTTGATCAAGAACGGCTTCAAGCTGAAGGTCGACGGCGATTTCGGATCAAACACCGAAGACGCGGTGAAGAAATTCCAGAAGAAGGCAAAGTTGAAGGCCGACGGCAAGGTGGGTCCGATGACCGAGGCCGCGCTGAAGGCCGGCGGGCCGCTACCGGTGATGACGGTGCCGGACTACACGGCCGAGAAGAAGGAATTCCAGACCGCGCGAAAATACAACGGGGAACTGATGTCCGATTTCGCCGTGATCTCCAGTGCGCTCGACGCGCTCGACAGCCTGTTCCTGGCCGAGATCGAGAAAGCGTCGGCAATCGTGTCGATCAACGGCAAGCATTGGGATGTGGTCGAAAAGATGGCCGACGACATCATCAAGTTGCAGCGGGCGTTCGAGGCCAAGCGGCTGAGCGATCCGGCGGCGGCGGAGAAGATCGCCAGACAATGCGAGGCCAAGCACAAGGCGGTCGAAGGCATCGGCAAGGGCAAGCTCAGCCCGAACATCCAGAAGCTGGGCAAACATTTCGACTCCGCGCGGTCCCGGCTCGCCAAGAGCCAGGCGACCATCGACAAGATCCTGAGCGCCGCGCACAAGCGGGCCGCGGCGAGCTGACGCGGGCTCAGTCCCGGTCGCTCGGGTGGCGGATGCCGTCGGTCCATTCCATCGGCTCGTGGGCCCAGGGCTCCTCGCCCGCGATGCAGCCGATGTTGATGCCGATCTGCGTCGGGTCCGACCGGCGGCGGTGATGGGTGTAGATGCCGCAATGTCGGCAGAAATAATGTTCCGCCGTGCGGGTTCCGAACTGGTACAGCGTCAGGGCCTCGGCGCCGCGCAGGATGACGAGGCTCGCGGCCACGGCACTGACATTGCCCGCCTGCCGCCGTCGGCAGAAGCTGCACGTGCAGCGCATGGGCCGCATGTCGTCGTCCAGAAGCTCGGCGGAGATCGCCACGGCGCCGCAATGGCAACTCGCCTCCACCCGACGCCTCATTTGCGGCGCACCTTGGGAATATCGCTCTCCACGATCCGGTAGGCCGCTTCCGGATGCGGCGGCTGGCCGTGGGTGCGGGACCAGAATGCGGGTCCGCCGCGCCGGGCCCAGAGCGGAAGGGTCAGCAGCACGCCCGTGAGAAACCCGCCTGCATGCGCCCAGTAGGCCACGCCGCCGGCGGCGGGGTCGGCACCCACACCGCCCACGAACTGCATCCCGAACCACACCGCCAGAACGATCCAGGCGGGGATCGGAAAGATCCGGAAATAGATGATCAGGATCAGCAGCACATCGACCCGCGCGCGGGGAAAGAGCAGGAGATAGGCGCCCATGATGCCCGCGATGGCCCCCGATGCGCCCACCGTGGGGACAGAGGACATCGGCGCGGAATACACCTGCGCCAGTCCGGCGCCGATTCCGGCCACAAGGTAGAAGAGGAGGTACCGCAGATGCCCCATCTCCTCCTCCACGTTGTCGCCGAAGATCCACAGGAACAGCATGTTGCCCAAGAGGTGCCCCCATCCGCCGTGCAGGAACATGGAGGTCAGCACCGTGGCCCAACCCTCGCCCATGCTGATCCGCACCGGTGTCATGCCATAGCTGTAGAAGAACTGGCCGATCGCGAAGTTGTTCTGGAAGAGCCCGACATAGCTGAGGAAAATCAGGATGTTCGCCGCCATCAACCCGTAGGTGACATATGGCGTTCGGCCCGACGGGTTGTGGTCGCGGATGGGAAACATGGCGGCACGCTGCGGGCAAAGCGGGGTAAGGTCAAGCCTGTGCCGATGGCCCCTTGGCAGAGCGGCCGCGTCGTGGTGAAGCAGGTGGTTGCGCCTATCGCTCCGTTTCCGCTGCCTGCGCGCGCCTGTCCCACATGTCCGTGCGTGCCAGGGCGGGGACAGTCGCAGTGCCGGCTTCCGGCGCCACGAGCAGATCCAGCAGGTGGGAGATATCCTCGATCCGCTCCGCGATCACATGGGTGACGGAGTGCGCCCGTTGCAGCCGGCCCGTGACCCGCAGCATCCGTCCCGCGATCACCGCGCGGCGGAACTTCTCGTACATCGCGCGCCAGACGATCACGTTGACCACGCCGGTCTCGTCCTCGAGCGTGAGAAAGATAACCCCCTTGGCCGTACCGGGACGCTGACGCAGGATGACCAGTCCCGCCACCGCGATGCGCGCGCCTTCCGGCGGCAAGGCCAGCTGCGCGGCCTGAAGGCAGGCGGGCGGGCGCGGCCATCGGACCGGATGGGAGGTTGTGGAACGAACGATCTTCATAAAGAACAAAAATAGAACAAACCGCGCGTGTCGCAAGGGCGAAAGCCGGATGTCGCAAAATGGACTGGCAGCCGGACGGTGGGGCGACTAGGTAAGACGCGAAATCCCGGAGACGACGAAAGGACAAGCATGGCCAGGATCACCTATATCGAGCATGGCGGCAAAGAGCATGTGGTCGACGTTCCGAACGGGCTGACCGTGATGGAGGGCGCGCGCGACAACAACATTCCCGGTATCGAGGCCGATTGCGGAGGTGCCTGCGCCTGTTCGACCTGCCATGTCTACGTGGATCCGGCCTGGGTGGACAAGCTGCCCGCCAAGGAGGACATGGAAGAGGATATGCTCGATTTCGCCTATGAGCCAGATCCCGTCCGCTCCCGCCTGACCTGTCAGCTCAAGGTGAGCGACGCGCTGGATGGCCTGATCGTGCAGATGCCCGAAAAACAGATCTGATGCCCCGGAAGGCGCCGCGACGGCCCCTGCGCCCGTGGTGGCAGCGGGCCCGCGGCGCGGGTCGACGCCGGTACATGGTGGTGACGCTGTTCGTCGCACTGATGTCGGCCGCAGAGCCCGGCGGCGCCCAGACGATCACCGAGGCGACGTTCGAGGGTCCGACTGCTGCCTATCCGCACGGAGTGCTGGGCGACGACCTGGAATGGTCCGAACTGCATGTGAAGATCACCCGGACGGCAGGCAGCGCGCGAAGCATCTTCAGCGGTTCCACCAGCCTCACCTACCGTGTCACGCCGCCGCCCGGATCGGTCTTCGAGGATCTGGCGCCGCGGCTTTGGGATATCACGGGTGATGGCGCGCCGGAAGTCGTGGTTGTCGAAAGCGACCGGGACCTGGGCGCACGGCTGGCCGTGATCGGAGTCCTGGACGGGCGGCCGAACTACGTCGCCGCGACGCCGCATATCGGCACCCGGTACCGGTGGCTGGCCCCGGTGGCCGCGGCGGATTTCGATGGCGACGGGCATGTCGAGGTGGCCTTTGTCGACCGCCCGCATCTGGCCAAGACGCTAAGAGTCTGGCGCTTCACTGACAGTACCTTTCGCGAGATCGCCAGCATGGACGGGCTGACCAACCACCGGATCGGCGAGGATTTCATCACCGGCGGCCTGCGTGAGTGCGGGGACGGGCCGGAAATGATCGTCGTCGATGCCGACTGGACCCGGATCATGGCGGTGCACCTGACGAGCGGGCATCTGGTCGCCTCCCGCGTGGCGCCCTTCGATGGCCCGGGATCGGTGGTTGACGCCTTGGGTTGCCGGTAACACCTGCGGCCGGTTTTTGAGATTTCCCGTTTCCGGTGTATACTGCGGTTTTAGGATTTTAGCGAATGCATTCAGACTGGAGTATTTTGATGAAACGGGTGATTTTTGCGCTTGGCTTGTCATTGGTCGCACAGGTCGCAACCGGTCAGACGGTCTATTCGGGTTCATGCGCCGGCGCGTTTGCCGGGGTGCGCATGGAGGGCGGGCTGAAGGTGGAATACTGGCCACTGTCCGACACGTATCAGCATCACGCGGTGTTCTTCGACGCCAACGGAAACCGGTACGATGTCGAGGTCGTCTCGAACCAGAACGGCGGCGTGGGCGGCGCGTGGCAGAATGGCGCGCGGCACCGGGAGATGCATGTCGAGATGCGGTATCAGGGCACGCGGCTCTCCATTCGGGAGTTGAACGGGTCGCGGCGCGGCGAGTTCACCTGCCGGTAGGGTCGAGTGCGCGCCAGCCTATGTCGCGGCGGCAGAACCCCTCGGGCCAGTCGATCCGGTCGACCGTCGCGTAGGCCCTGTCGCGCGCCTCGGCCAGTGAGGCGCCACGCGCGGTGACATTCAACACCCGGCCGCCTGTCGCCAGGATGCGCCCGTGATCTTCCGCCGTCCCTGCGTGGAAGACCATGTTGAAGCTGTCCTCCGGCAGGTCGTCCAATCCGCGGATCTCCGTGCCCTTTTCGTAGCTGCCGGGATAGCCGTTCGCCGCCAGGACGACGGTTATCGCGTGATCGTCGGCCCAGTT
>CBDUPF010000024.1:0-21919 GCA_965369035.1 uncultured Aliishimia sp. | reverse complement strand
TCGAAACGTCGATGTCGCTCAGGTCGAGGTTGGACGTGAAGTCCACGGCCGTCACAGTGATGTTGGCCGCGGAAACCGCACCGCTGCTGTCACGGTCGATGGAGGACAGAACCGTCAGGTCCGTGCCATCGTCGTTCAGCAGGTTCATGCCGTTGAACTGGGACGCGTTGATGATCG
This sequence comes from uncultured Aliishimia sp., assembly GCA_965369035.1. Taxonomy (GTDB): domain Bacteria; phylum Pseudomonadota; class Alphaproteobacteria; order Rhodobacterales; family Rhodobacteraceae; genus Aliishimia. The sequence goes on along the minus strand of CBDUPF010000024.1, from coordinate 21,742 downwards.
AGTTGACCTGGTTGGTCAGCTCGGTCACGTCGGCACCCAACTTGGTGAAGTCGACATTCTCACCCGTTGCGGCAACCACCTTCTGCTTGATCTCGTTCAGGAGGTTGGTGATCTGCTCGGCACCAGCCGATGCGACGGCCACGGTGGATTCGCCCAGAGCGAGCGAGTCCGCGACGGCCTGGAAGCCAGCCACGTCCGATTCCATAACTTTGGAGATTGCCCAGATCGACGAGTTGTCTTTCGCCGTGGAGATATCCTTGCCGGTCGAAATCGCGTTCTGCGTGTGCGCCAGATCTTTGCCCGTGGATTTCAGCGTCTGCAGGGCGATCATTGCGCTGTTGTTCGTAAGGATGCTCGACATAGTGTTATTCCTTCAGTCTATGGCCTTTAGCCAGGTTTCATCCCGTCTCACGAGACGGACCAAAGGTCTTTCTGACCGGTGCAGTGATCGGGTTTCCAATCGTGCGCCATTCGATTTCCGAATGCCTGGGCACTTTGCGCATCAAGAGACTAAAGGAATGCTAAGGCCGCCCTCCCTCGATTTGACGATTTGATTCAATTGCGATTCACGCCCGTTTCTCTACGGACGAATCCGCCTCGCCTTCGATCCGGCTCTTGTGGCCCCGTTGATTGTAGGTATCGAACGACTTGCGGGCCTGCCGAATGTCGGCGAGCTTGCGCGCCACTGTGCGGATACCGCTCAGCGCCTGCTCGAGCAGGGCCTGGTTCCGCTTCACCTTTTCATTGACCGGCGACAGGCTCTCCTGGTCAGAGAATTCCGCCTTGTTGAGAGCGTCGATCAATTGTTCCTTCTCATCGACAATTCCGGTCAGCGCCTCGAGGTCGCCATCCAGAAGCGCCTGGCGCTCCACGTCCAGCAGCTCGTCGAGCTTGCGGATCAGGGTATCATGTTCAGTTTTCATTCTGCCGCTCCTTGAGAGATTCGAAAATTGCTTCGGCCAGACCGATACCACCGGCCCTGACCATTTCTTCGGCTTGCGCCTGGACAAGGAATGACGAGAATTGATCCTCGCCCGCGCCGCCGCCGAATTCGCCCCGGCTTTCGCCCATTCCGGCGGATTTCAGCATTTCGGCGACAAAGGTCGCCTCCAGCTTTTGCGCGGCTTCGCGCAGAACCTGTTCCCGTTTCTCCGGGGTCATCGTGGCCCCCGCTACCTGTGTCCGGATATCCATTGTCGCAGTCCCGAAAATTTTTCGTACTTTTGGGTGATACTCCCCAAGCGGTAAAAATTTCGGTAACCACCTTCGGGGTATGGAGTGCGCTGTGGAAGAATTCCCGGAGCGTTCATCGTGACCAAACCCCTGCTTGCAGCTCTCATGTCGGAGCCCGCCAAATCGCCGGCCACTGCCGCGAAACCGCGTTCGCAACCGCGTGAAGCGACCGATACATCCGGAAAGCCGGACTCCAGGCGCGAGAAGGACAAGGATTTCGCCGCCACCATGTCGAGCGGCACCCGGAACGATTCCCGGAAAACCGCAGAATCGGCAGAGGCACGCGGTCGCGACGGTCGGCCCGGCGCCGAGTCCGCCCGCACCTCGGATGCAGCGGCGACCGAGGCGGAAAATGCGAAAGCCAAGGACCGCGCCCGGACTGCTGCCGAGGGCAGCGAGGCATCCGATCCCGCCGCTTCCGACATGGCGCCGCGGCGCCAGGTGACGATTCCGGACCTTCCCACGAAGCCTGGAACACCTGCGCCGACCGACGCGCAAGCCGCCGATTCGATGGACGCCGCGCAGGCGACGGACACAGGGCAGGAGGTGGATGGCGCGGAACCGATACTGGCACAGGTCGAGGTGGCACCGACCACCGGTCAGGCCCGAACGGCAGCGGGGACGGGTCCCGACTCGCTTTCCGGCCAACAAGCTGTTGCCACGCCCAAGACGAACGGCGCGCCGGGAATCGGAACGACCGTCGCACCGGACGTCGGGGCGGCGTCGGGCGAAATGGATGAAGTCGCGGCTCTCGGAACGAAAGCCGCATCCGAGGAAGCAGCGATCGACCCACGCAGCCTCGCCGCGCAGGGCCGCACGGATGCGCGCGCGGCCGCGGCAGGCGCTGCGATCGCACAGACCCCGCGCGACCGCGGCCTGACCCCCGCACCGGTTCAGACGCCGGCAGAAAGTCGCATCTCCGAACGCGCGAGGGAAACCCTGTCGCGAGCCGTCGAATCGGCGGCACCCGCCACCCCGGCCGCCCCCCAGGCGACGGCCGCACAGACCACGCTCACCTCCCAGATGGCCGCGTTCCAGCCGGTCAACAAGGATAGCTTCGTGGTGAAGGATACGGCCGAACACGCGCTCTCGCTCGACGGTGAAGCAGAAAACCTGCGATTCGACATGCGCGGGACGGCAGGCACCGGCAGCACGCAACAAGGCAGCTTCGCGTCCGCGGTCGGGCGCGCCGATGTGCCACGCCACGTCGCAATGCAGATCGGGGAAGCGGTTCGCGCGATGCCGGACCGCCCTGTGGACATCGCGCTGAACCCGGAAGAGCTGGGGCGCGTGCGGCTGTCCATTTCGATATCGGAGGGTGGGGTGACGCTGAGCGTGCTGGCCGAACGTCCGGAAACCCTGGACATGATGCGCCGTCACGCGGATCAACTCGCCCGTGAACTGGCCGATCTCGGCTTTGCGTCCATCGACCTCTCCTTCGGCCAGGGCCGCGGATCGGAGACCGAAGGCGGCGACGACTCATCCGGCAGCGCGAAGGCTCAAGGGCTCCGCGCAATCGACGAAACCGAAACGGCGGTAGCGGGCGACAACCCGACGAATCGCCTGACGCTCAGCCCGTCGGGCGGGCTCGACATTCGTATCTGAGGAGAACGAACTTGGACGTGACAACCACACAGGCCGCGGCGGCCAACGCTTCCGCGACGACGACGACCAGCGCAACCGCTAGCGCGGACTCCGAGGCGCGCAGCGTCATTTCGTCCGATTTCGAGACGTTCCTGAAGATGCTGACGGCGCAGGCGCGCTATCAGGATCCGCTGGAACCGCTCGATTCGAGCGAGTATGCCGCGCAGCTCGCGCAGTTCTCCTCGGTCGAACAGCAGGTCATGACCAACGACCTTCTGAACGAAATGATGAGCCAGTTGGCGAGTTCCAACATGGCCCAGCTTGCGAGCTGGATCGGGATGGAAGCCCGCACCACTGCGGGCGCCAAATTCGACGGCAGCCCGATCACGATCGTTCCATCGCCGGCAAGTGCGGCGGAGGAAATGGACCTCGTCGTCTTCGACGCCGCTGGCCAGGAAGTCCAACGCAAGACGTTGCCGGTTTCCAAGGAGCCCGTGCAATGGGCCGGTGTCGGCAAGGACGGCGAGCCCTTTGCCGATGGGGTCTACACGTTCAAGATCGAGAGCCGAACGGACGGAAAGGTCGTGTCCACGACTGCGGCCGAAGCCTATTCCAAGGTGACAGAGGTCCGAACCCAGGGCAACGGGACCGTACTGATCCTCGACGGCGGCACCGCGGTTCCAGCAAGCTCCGTCTCCGCACTGCGCCAGGCGGGCTGATCGCGGGAGGGATTCGGTGCGGAACCCCTTCTCCGCACCGTCCTCACAAATCCCGGAGCGCGAAGGCCGCGTAGACGGGCAGCATCAGCGCCCGCCTGGCCCGTCCCAGCGGAAAGGAGGCGAGCGGCGTTCGCATCGCCAGCGGCCGCGTGTCCTCGCCCGCCATCGCCTGTCCGGCCAGCGCGCCCGCGTGGCTGCCCATCGCCACCCCGTTTCCATGATAGCACATGGCGCACCAGAGACCCGGTTGCCCCGGCACCGGCCCGGCATAAGGCATGAACCCGCGCGCGAGGCAGACCAGCCCGGACCAGTAATGCGTCAGCTCCACCTCCGCCCAGGCCGGGAACATGGCCCGAAAATCCCGCGCGACCCTGGCCCGCGCACGGCGTTCGGACGCGGGTGAACCGCCGAGCCCGCCGCGCATTCCGAACAGCATCCGGTTGTCCGGCATCAGCCGGAAGTAATGCAGAAGATTGCGGCTGTCGAAGCTCATCTGCCGGCTGGTCCAGCCTTGCGCATCAAGTTCGGCCCGCGTCAGGGGGCGCGTCACGACCACGCTCGATTGCGCAGGCATGTACCGTCCGGAAAGCCATCCGGGCAGATCTTCGGACGAATAACCGTTGGTGGCGATCAGCACCTGTTCGGCGCGTACCGCGTGCGATCCGGTACGCAACCGCCATGACCCCGCCTCCCGGCCCATCCGGTCCACGGGCGCCTGGGAGTGAAGCCGCACACCGGCCTTCAGAGCCTCGGACATCAGTGCCGCCACGTACTTGCGCGGATTGAGCGCGAAGCCCAGCGGAATGGTGATCCCTCCGTGAAAGCCCGCCGACATCCCCTGTGCGCGCAAGTCCTCCGCCGTGGCGAGCACAGGCGTGACGTTGTAATTCTCCTCTATCCACCGGGCGATGCTGTCGACCCCGCGCATGTCGCGCGCACGGTGCGCCAGCCAGACCTCGCCGTCGGAATGCCTGTCGACATCGGATCCGGTGCGATCCAGAAAGGCTGCGACGCGGTCGATGGCGGCCTTTTCCGCCGCGTGCCATTCCAGCCGCCCTTCGCGGCCAAAGCGGCGATCAAGGGCGTCGTCCTCCAGCTTTCCACCGCCAAGGCAGCAGAAGCCGCCATTCCGGCCGGACGCGCCCCAGCCCGGGTGGTTCGCGTCGAGCAGGATCACGTCGCAACCCCGGCCCGCGAGTTCCAGCGCCGCGTTGAGCCCCGTCACGCCGCCGCCGACGATCGCCACGTCGCAGCGCATGTTGGATGCGACGGGCGGACACTCGGGTAGCGCGCAGGTTTCGGTCCACCAGCACCCCGCCCGGGGCGCCTCGCCATAAACATGATCCGGAAAGATGCGCCTCATGCAGCGCGCGCAGCGGCCTGTTCTTCGCGGTGCCGGCGAAGGCTGGCCTGCTTGGACGCCAGCGAGGCGGAGATCACGCCCACCGTGACCAACCCGATGAGAATCGACGACAGCGCGTTGATCTCCGGGCTGACACCCAGTCGCACCGACGACCAGATCTTCATCGGCAGCGTCGTGGCCGAGGGCCCGGCGGTGAAGGACGCGATCACCAGATCGTCGAGCGACAATGTAAAGGCCAGCAGCCAGCCCGAGATCACCGCCGGTGCGATGATCGGCAGCGTCACCAGCCGGAATGCCTGCAGGGGCGAGCAGCCCAGATCCAGCGCCGCTTCCTCCAGCGACCGGTCGAAGGTGACAAGCCGCGAGGACACCACCACCGACACGAAGCACATCGAGAACGTGGTATGCGCCAGCACGATGGTCAGGACCCCGCGGTCGAGCCCGATGCCGATGAAGAGCAGCAGCAGCGACAGCCCGGTGATCACCTCGGGCATCACCAGCGGCGCATAGATCATGCCGGAAAACAGCGTCCGCCCGAGGAATCGCCCGCCCCGCACCAGCACGTAGGCCGCCATCGTGCCCAGCACCGTGGCGATGGTCGAGGCCATGACCGCCACCCGCAGCGTCACCCAGGCGGCGTCGAGGAACTGCTCGTTGCGGAGCAGCTCGCCATACCACTTCGTGGAGAACCCGGCCCAGACCGTCACCAGCTTCGATTCGTTGAAGCTGTAGATCACCAGGATCAGCATCGGGATGTAGAGGAACGCGAAGCCAAGCGTCAGCGACACGACGTTGAAGCGCGAAAGCCTCATCCCTCCGCCTCCGCCTGCTTCTGCTGGTTCATCTGGAACAGCACGATCGGCACCACCAGGATCAGGAGCAGGATCACCGCCACCGCGCTCGCCACCGGCCAGTCGCGGTTGGAGAAGAACTCCTCGAACAGCACCTTGCCGATCATCAGCGTGTCCGACCCGCCCAGCAGCGAGGGGATCACGAATTCGCCCAGCGCCGGGATGAAGACCAGGAAACAGCCGGCGATCACACCGTTGCGCGACAGCGGCCAGGTCACCAGCCAGAACGCCGAGAGCCGCGAACAGCCCAGATCCTCCGCCGCCTCGATCAGGGAGCCGTCGAGCCGGTCGAGGGCCGCATAGATCGGCAGGATCATGAACGGCAGATAGGTGTAGACGATCCCGATATAGACCGCCGTCGGCGTGTTGAGGATCGTGAGCGGCTCGCCGATGACCCCGATCCAGAGCAGGAACTGGTTCAGGAACCCTTCGGTCGACAGGATCCCGACCCACGCATAGACGCGGATCAGGAACGAGGTCCAGAACGGCAGGATCACCAGCATCATCAGGGTGGGGCGCCATTCCTCGGGCGCGCACGCCATCGCATAGGCAACGGGATAACCGACCGCCAGCGTGATCAGCGTCGACATCGCCGCGATCCAGAGCGACGAGAGGTAGGCTTTCCAGTAGAGATCGTCCTGCGTGAGAAAGACGAAGTTCTCGATGTCGAGACCGGAAATCAGGTCAGCCAGCCCGTCCTTCATCGTGGGTGTATAGGGCGGGATCGCCAGCGCGATGTCCGACAGCGATATCTTGAAGACGATGGCGAAGGGGATCAGGAACAGCGCCAGAAGCCAGGCGTAGGGAACGGCGATCAGCAGCGCGCGTCTCATTGCTCCAGCAGAACCCCCGCAGTGTTGGTCCAGCTGATCCAGACCTCGTCATCCCAGGTGATGTCGCGCCGGGCGAGACGGCGGGTGTTCGCGGTCTGCGCCTTGACGATCCGTCCGCCGGGCAGTTCGACGTGATAGGTGGACAGGTTTCCAAGATAGGCGATATCGAGAACGCGACCCTTGAGCAGGTTGTCGACTCCGGTCGGCTCGGCGCTGTGAATCGCGACCTTTTCCGGACGGATCGCCAGATGCGCGATCTGCCCGTCGGCGAAGGGCCGGTCGGAGGCGGCCACCACGCTGGTGGCGCCCTCGCCAAAGCGCAACTCGAACAGACCCTCGCCCACCGGCTTCAGCACCCCGTCGAGGATGTTCACATCGCCAATGAAATCAGCGACATAGACCGAATTCGGCGCTTCGTAGATTCGGTCGGGCGTGGCGACCTGGATGATCCGTCCCTCGTCCATCACCGCGATGCGGGAGGCCACCGTCATCGCCTCCTCCTGGTCGTGGGTAACGATCACGAAGGTCGTGCCGGTCGTTTCCTGAATATCCATCAGTTCGAACTGAGTATCCTGACGCAACTTGGCGTCCAGCGCCCCCAACGGCTCATCGAGCAGCAAGAGCTTCGGCGCCTTGGCGAGGCTGCGCGCGAGCGCCACGCGCTGCCGCTGCCCGCCCGAAATCTGGTGCGGCTTGCGGCGGGCGAACTTCTCCAGCCGTGTGAGTTTCAGCATCTCATCGACCCGCGCCGCGATGGACGCCTTGTCGCGGCGTTCGCGTTTCAGCCCGAAGGCGATGTTCTCCCAGACCGACAGATGGGGGAACAGCGCGTAGGACTGGAACATCATGTTCACCGCACGCTCGTTCGGCGGCACATGCGCGATATCGTGACCGGCCAGTTCGATGACCCCCTCGGTGGGCTCCTCGAACCCCGCAAGCATCCGCATCATCGTGGTCTTGCCGCAGCCGGACGGGCCCAGCAAGGCAAAGAATTCCTGCTCGTAGATATCCAGCGTCAGATCGTCGATGGCGACGAACTCGCCGAACTTCTTGGTGACGTTCCGGAAGCGGATCAGAGGCTTGAGCGCCTCATCTTCCCAGGGTGCGAATACGGTCCGGTCCGCCATCGGCCGCCCTCAGCGCCTGGAGTCCCGGGCCGGACCCGGAACCCCGCGACAATCAACGAGAAGGCCCCGGCGCAAAGCCGGGGCGCATCCGTTCCGATGTCCGTCGTCGCCCACCCCGTCAGGTGCCCGACTTGATCTTGGTCCACAACCGCGTGACCGAACGCTGTTCGCGCGGTCCGGCGGGCGTGACGGTATAAAGGTTCTCCAGCGTCTCGGCATCCGGGTAGATCGCCGTGTCGCCGATCACGTCCTCGTTCAGGAACTCCTGCGACGCGTCGTTGCCGTTGGCGTAGTAGACATAGTTCGAGGCCGCCGCCATGTTCTGCGCATCCATGATGAAATTCAGGAACTTGTGGGCGCCTTCGGCATTCGGAGCATCCACCGGGATCGCCATCTGGTCGAACCACATCAAGGCTCCCTCCTTCGGAATGTGGTACTCGATCTCGACGCCATTGTCGGCCTCCGCCGCGCGATCCCGAGCCTGCAGGATATCCCCCGACCAGCCGAACGCCACGCAGATGTCACCATTGGCCAGCGCGTTGATGTATTCGGAGCTGTGGAATTTCTGAACATACGGGCGAACCGCCATCAGCACCTCTTCGGCCTTGGCGAGCGCGTCCGCGTCCTTGGCATCGACATCCTCCCAACCGGCATAGGTCAGCGCCGCGGGAAGCATCTCCGTCGGGGCATCGAGGAAATGCACGCCGCACTGGGCGAGCTTCTCCATGTTCGCGGGGTCGAAGATGAGCGACAGGGAATTCATCGGGGCATCCTCGCCCAGCACTTCCTTGACCTTGTTCACGTTCACGCCAAGGCCGGTCGTGCCCCACATGTAGTTGATCGAGTATTCGTTGCCCGGATCGTACTGGGCGGTTCGCTTCTCGATGACGTCCCACATGTTCTCGAGATTGGGCAGCTGGTCCTTGTCCAGCTTCCGGAACGCGCCCGCCTGGATCTGGCGCTGCAGGAAGGTGCCGGTGGGCACCACCACGTCATAACCGGACGATCCGGCGAGCATCTTCGTCTCCAGCACCTCGTTGCTGTCGAAGACGTCGTAGATCAGGTCGATCCCCGTCTCTTCCTCGAACTTGGTCAGCAGGTCCTCGTCGATGTAGTCGGACCAGTTGTAGACGCGTACTTCCTCCGCGGCCGCGGCCAGCGAACCCAGCGCCAGGGCCGAAGCCGACAGGATCAGTTTCAGTGTCTGCATTTCGTACTCCCATTCGATGGCCCGTTTTTCAGGCTCTGTCGATTTGATCAATTTTTGCGTCTGCGCGCAAGATGTCCTATGCTTTCACGCACCGCGGGCCGGCGCAAGGATGTAGCATGGACATGACGGGCACGGCGGTTTCGCCGCACGAAAAATCACCAGTTCCGGGGACAAAGATCCCGGTGCATCAGCACGTCTACCAACGGTTGCGCGAAAGCCTGCTGTTCGGCGACCACGCGCCCGGAGCGTCCCTGACAATCCAGGGCCTCGTTGCACGCACCGGCGCCGGAATGACACCGGTCCGCGAGGCGCTGCGACGGCTGACTTCGGAAGGCGCGGTCGAAATGCTGGGCAATCGACGGCTCGTCGTCCCGCGGCTGACCCGAGCGCGTGCCGAAGAAATCCTCTTCCTGCGCGAAGCCCTGGAATCCGAGCTTGCGCGGCGCGCCGCCCCCGCGATCCGCGACAGCGACATCCGCACGCTCGGCAAGATCGACGCCGCATTGAACGCGGCTATCGCCGATGGCGACGTGCCCGGATACCTGATCAACAACTACCGTTTTCACATGACCCTCTACGGCGCCGCGAATGCTCCCGTCATGACGGAAATCGTCGACCGCCTGTGGCTGCGCTTTGGCCCGTCGATGCGCGTCGTCTGCGGGCGGTTTGGCACATTGAACCTACCCGACCGGCATGCCGAGATCCTCGATGCCCTTGGCCGACGCGATGCCGATGCGACGGCGCACGCCATGCGGGAGGATGTCGCCCAGGGGATGAAACTCGTTCTCGACGTGAGCGATTCGATTGACGCCGAATAATTTGATCATATTCTGGCCATACGCCAGCCGAAGCCCGGAAAGGACCGTCCGATGAACAAGATCACGAACCACCTTCCCACTGCCGAACTGCAGGCGATCGACGCGGCTCACCACATGCACCCCTTCTCCGCCAACGAGGAGGTCGCGGCGAAGGGCGCTCGGGTCATCACGCGGGCCAAGGGCGTGTTTCTCACCGACAGCGACGGCAACGAGATCCTCGACGGCATGGCCGGGCTGTGGTGCGTCAACATCGGCTACGGGCGCGACGAACTGGCCGATGCCGCCGCCCGGCAGATGCGCGAGCTGCCCTATTACAACACCTTCTTCCAGACCACGCACGTGCCCGCCATCGCGCTGGCACAAAAGCTGGCCGAGCTCGCACCCGGGGACCTGAACCGCGTTTTCTTCGGCAATTCCGGATCGGACGCGAACGACACCAACATCCGGCTGGTGCGGACCTACTGGGCCCGGCAGGATCAGCCCGAACGCACGATCATCGTGTCGCGCAAGAACGCCTATCACGGCTCCTCTATCGGGTCCGGGTCGCTGGGCGGCATGGCCTTCATGCACGACGTGAATTCAATGCCGATCCCGGACATCCTGCATATCGACCAGCCGAACTGGTGGGCGGAGGGCGGCGATTCAACCCCCGAAGAGTTCGGCCTCGCCACGGCGCGTCAACTCGAGGCCGTGATCGAAAAACATGGCGCCGACCGCATTGCCGCCTTCATCGGCGAGCCCGTGCAGGGTGCAGGCGGCGTCATCATCCCGCCCGACACCTACTGGCCGGAGATTCAGCGCATCTGCCGCAAGCACGGCATCCTGCTGATCGCGGACGAGGTGATCTGCGGCTTCGGACGCACCGGAAACTGGTTCGGCAGCCAGACCTTCGGGATCGAGCCCGACATCATGACCTGCGCCAAGGGGTTGAGCTCCGGCTACCAGCCGATCAGCGCCTCGGTCGTCTCCGACCGCGTGGCGAAGGTGCTGGACGCGACCGATTTCGCCCACGGCTACACCTATTCCGGCCACCCGGTCGCATGCGCCGTGGCGTTGGAAAACCTGCGTATCCTCGAGGAGGAGAACATCCTGGAGCACGTGCGCGACACGGCCGCCCCGGCGATGGAGAAAGCCTGGAACTCCCTCGGCGATCATCCGATCGTGGGCGACACGAGGATGGTCGGCCTGATGGGCTCCCTGGCGCTGACGCCTGACAAGGACACCCGCGCGAAATTCGCCTCCGACCCCGGGACTGTCGGTCTGATCTGTCGCGAGCAGTGTTTCAAGCACAACCTCGTCATGCGCCATGTCGGCGACCGCATGGTCATCTCTCCTCCGCTGGTCATCACGCCGGAGGAAATCGAGATGCTGGTCGCGCGTGCCAGACAGGCGCTGGATGCGACCCACGCCGAGTTGAAGTCCAGGGGGATGCTGAAAGCAGCCGAGGCCGACAGCGCCAGCGGGTAGAAAAACCGCTGAAACGGATCTTCCGCTTCAACTCCACGCCCTATCGATCCGTCAGGCGTGCCCGGCGCCGGTTATGCAAGGCCGAGGCATGCCTCACCAAACGCTCGGATGGCCGCACCCCGACGCATCGCCGGGGTGCGAGAATTTTCAATCGGCTGAGCCGATCGCGTTCAGCCCCTTCAGGATATCGATGGCATAGGCCAGCTGATAGTCCTCGTCGCGCAGCTTGGCGGCTTCTTCGGCGCGCTTGCGGTCTTCCTCGATCTGACGGATCTCGTCCTCGCTGAGCGAGTCGTTGTCGAGGCTTCCGCGCAGGTCGGCTTCGGAGCGCTGGAACCGGTTGGTCTGCGGCTCCTCCTCTTCCTCGGCGGCCGGGTCGCGGCGCGGCTGCTGCACGATGATGTCGGGACTGACGCCCAGCGCCTGGATGGAGCGGCCCGAGGGCGTGTAGTAGCGCGCCGTGGTAAGCCGCATCGCCCCGTCCTGGCGAAGCCGCATCACGGTCTGGACCGACCCCTTGCCGAAGCTCTTGGTTCCCACGACGATCGCGCGCCGGTGATCCTGCAACGCGCCGGCCACGATCTCGGAAGCCGAGGCCGATCCGCCGTTGATCAGCACGACGATGGGCTTGCCCTGTGCGAGGTCGCCCGGTGTCGCGTTGTAGCGTTCGCCGTCGGTCAGCTTGCGACCGCGTGTCGACACGATCTCGCCCTCTTCCAGGAATGCGTCGCTGACCCGGATCGCCTGGGTCAGGAGCCCGCCCGGGTTGTTGCGCAGGTCGATGACGAAGCCATTCACGTTTTCGATGCCACCGGCGGCCTCGACTTCCTTCTCGAGCCCTTCCTTGAGATTCGGATAGGTCTGGTCGTTGAAGGTGGTGACCCGCAACACGACGGTCTTGCCCTGCGTGCGGGTCCGCACGGCGGTCAGCTTGATCGTGTCCCGGATGATGGAGACGTCGAAGGGTTCCGCCTCGCCCTCGCGAACCACGGTGATGACGATTTCCGATCCGACGGGTCCGCGCATCAGGTCCACGGCCTCGTCCAGCGTCAGGCCGAGCACGCTCTCCCCGTCCACGTGGGTGATGAAGTCGCCGGCCTCCATCCCCGCCTCGTCCGCGGGGGTGCCGTCGATGGGAGAGACGACCTTGACGAAGCCCTCCTCCTGCGTGACCTCGATACCGAGACCGCCGAACTCTCCGCGGGTCTGGACCTGCATCTGCTTGGCGTCATCGGGGGAGAGATAGCTCGAATGCGGGTCGAGCGAGCTGAGCATGCCGTCGATCGCCGCCTCGATCAGTTCGCCGGGATCCACCTCCTCGACATACTGCGCGCGGATGCGCTCGAAAATGTCGCCGAACAGGTCGAGTTGCTCGTAGACGCTGGCGTTGCTTTCGGCCTGCTGCGCCAGAAGCGGGCCCGCGATCTGTGTCGCGGCGATGACGCCCGCCAGGGTGCCGCCTGCAGCGGCCATGATGAATCTCTTCATGCCATATCCTAGTTGCCATGGCCTGACACGGTCCGCGTCGCGGGATCGGCCGGGCGATTGTCCTCTCATACCTCCAAAAGATGGGTTTCGGAAAGGTCTGCTCCGATCTCCTCACCACCAGTTGACGGAAGTTCACGTTGTGACGCTGCGACGCTTGCGGCGCGATGCGCCCGATCCGTCCGATTTCACCGGATCAGGCTCTCCCCGGTCATCTCCGCCGGCTGTTCCAAACCCATGAGTTGAAGGAGCGTCGGCGCGAGATCGGCAAGCCGCCCGTCGCGCAGGCTTGCCCCTTCGGGACCGCCGACCAGAATCACCGGAACGGGGTTCAGCGTGTGGGCGGTGTGCGGCTCCCCGGTGTCCGGGTCGATCATGACGTCGCAATTGCCGTGATCGGCGGTCACGATCATCGAGCCGCCGGCCTTTTCCAGCGCCGCCACGACGCGCCCGAGACCCGCGTCCACGGCCTCGCAGGCCTTCATCGCCGCCTCCAGATCGCCGGTGTGACCGACCATGTCCGGATTGGCGTAATTGGTCACGATCAGGTCGTAGCCAGCCTCGATGGCCGCCACGAACCGGTCGGTGACCTCGGACGCCGACATCTCGGGTTGCATGTCATAGGTCGCGACCTTGGGAGAGGCCGGCATGTAACGATCCTCGCCCGTGTTCGGCGTCTCCTCGCCGCCATTGAGAAAGAAGGTCACGTGCGGATATTTCTCCGTCTCGGCCAGCCGGAACTGCGTCTTGCCCTGTTTCGCGACCCATTCGCCCAGCGTGTTGACGATCTCCGGCTTGGGAAAGGCGGTTTCGAACCACTGATCATGCGCATCGGAATACTCCGCCATCCCCAGAAGCGCAGCCCATTCGGGCCGTGCGCCGGTGTCGAAGGCGTCGAAGTCCGGATCGGCCATCGCCGCCAGGATCTGGCGCACCCGGTCGGCCCGGAAATTCAGGCAGAAGAGCCCGTCGCCATCGCGCACGCCGTCATACCCCTCCATCACGGTGGCCGGGACGAATTCGTCGGTCTTGCCGTCGGCATAGGCGTCGGCGATGGCGGCCGCCGCGTCGGGTGCCTTCGGGCCCTTGCCATGCACGATTGCGTCGAAGGCGGTGGACACCCTCTCCCACCGCTTGTCGCGGTCCATCGCGTAGTAACGTCCGCAAAGCGTTCCGATCCGCACCCCCTCCGGCAGTGCGTCCTGCAAGAGGCGCAGATACCGTTCGGCCGATTTCGGCGGCACGTCGCGGCCGTCCGTCATCAGGTGCAGGACCACGGGCACACCGTGATCGGTGAGCATCCGTACCGCCGCAAGCAGGTGCTCGAGCGAGCCGTGAACGCCGCCGTCGGACAGCAGCCCCAACAGGTGCGCGCGCCCGCCGCTGTCGCGCAGACGCTCGGCGAACCGGTTGATCGCCGGGTTTTCGAAGAACGTCCCGTTTTCGATCGCGAGATCGATCTGGCCCAGGTCCATCGCGACGACCCGCCCGGCCCCGATATTGGTGTGGCCGACCTCGGAATTGCCCATCTGCCCCGAGGGCAGCCCCGCATCCGGTCCGTGGGTGGTGAGCGTGGCATGGGGACAGGTGGCCACAAGACGGTCCATCACCGGCGTGTCGGCCAGGAGCGGCGCATTGCCCTCGCGCCGGTCGCTCAGGCCCCATCCGTCCAGAATGCACAATACGACCGGCCCGCTCATCTGCCTGTTCCCGTCCTGCTCGTTGGTGGTGGCCCGCCTTCTAACCGTCCGCGCGGCGAAGCCCAAGTGTTTTCGGGATCCGGTCCGGCCTATTCGGCGGCGAGCGGCATCCTTTTCCGTCCGATACTCGCGATATCCGCGATCACGTCGCGCAGTCGCGCCCTGATCTCATGGAACGCCGCGCTGCGTTCGATCTTCTGCTCGTTCATGTAGATCGACCGGTCGATCTCCACCTGGACGGCGTGTTGCCGGCGTGCCGGCCGACCATAGGCCTGCGTGATGTAGGCGCCTGCAAAAGGCGCATTGCGGGTCACGACGAAACCCGCCCCGACGAATGCGGCCTCGATCCGGTCCATGATCTCCCCGTCCGCGGCAGCTCCGAACCGGTCGCCAAGCACCACGTCCGGGCGTTTCATTCCACCGCGCGAGATCCCGTTCATCGCCTCGTGCGGCATCGAATGGCAATCGACCAGCACGGCCTGACCGAACCGTCCGTGTGCCTCGTCCAGCAGGTTTTGCAGCATCGAATGGTAGGGATGCCAGTATTCATCAATGCGGCGCCGTGCCTCGTTCAGGCTGATCTTGCCGCGATAGATGGCGCGTCCGTTGGCCACCACCCGCGGAATCACGCCCAGACCGGATGCGACGCGCGGGTTGTGCCCTTGCGGGTTCAGCCCCTCGATCAGCGCGGGGTCCAGTTCGACGGAAGACCGGTTGAGATCGACGAAGGCACGGGGCGCGCCCGCCTTCATGAAGGTCGCGCCGAATTCCGGAGCCGCATCGAACAACTCGTCGACGAAGGCATCCTCGGACGAGCGGATCGTGTGGTGGTTCAGCACGCTCATCCGCAGGAACGACCACGGATACTCCCGACCGCTGTGCGGCGAGGCGAAAACGACACAGGACTCGTGATGAGCCGGATGGAGAATCTGATAAGCGGAATTGGACATATACGCACCCTTCTGATGCAACATAGACCGAATTCTTTGCACTCCAAAAGCCCTTGATCCCGTTGCCGACTCCTTTTATAGCCCTGCGAACCGGCGCGGACTCCCGCGCCCCATTTGTTTGGGGCGGCAAGCGGATCGGGTCTCGTGTCCGGCAAGGGCGGTTAGCTCAGCGGTAGAGCACTACGTTGACATCGTAGGGGTCACTGGTTCGATCCCAGTACCGCCCACCATGGCTATTCACCGCCAGCGGCCCGACCGGCGTTGGCACCCGATCGAAACCCCGTGGCCCGGGCAGCTCTTGGCGCCACAACAAGCAGAGGAGAAGGACATGAAGGTTCGCAACTCGCTCCGCTCGCTCAAGAACCGCCACCGCGATTGCCGCGTGGTGCGCCGCAAGGGCCGCGTGTACGTGATCAACAAGACCCAGCGCAAGTTCAAGGCCCGCCAGGGCTGAGCGCGCGACAGTTCAGACTTCGGGGCCGTCCGGCGACCGGACGGCCCTTTTTTCGTTTGTCCCTCGCCATGTTCCCTGCCCCGGCAGAGGTAGACGGTTGCGCGCGTCTTCCGCTCAGTGGCGGCGCACCTGGCGACAGATCACGATGACAGGCAGCAGACCCATCGCCACGATCACGAGGCTGGGCACCGCGGCCCCCTCCAGCCGTTCGTCCGCGGCAAGCCGATACGCCTGGACCGCCAGCGTGTCGAAGTTGAAGGGCCGCATGATCAGCGTGGCCGGCAGTTCCTTCATCACGTCAACGAAGACGATCAGCAGCGCGGTCAGCAGGCTCGGCGTCAGGATCGGCAGATGCACCCGGCGCAACGTGCCGATGGGCCCCTGCCCGAGCGATCGCGCGGCGGCATCCATGTTGCCATGCACCATGGCCTGCCCCCCCTCGTAGGCGTTGAGCGCGGCGGCCAGGAACCGGACCATGTACGCCGCGACGAGCAGCCAGATCGACCCGGTCACCAGCAGCCCGGTCGAGACATCGAATCGCGCCCGCATGAAGGCGTCCAGCGCATTGTCGAACGCAGCGAACGGCACGAGCAGCCCCACCGCGATCACGCCGCCAGGCACGGCGTAACCCAGACGCGCCACATAGGCCGCAGCACCGCTCAACCGCCCCGGCCGCAGACGGTGCAGGAAGCCCAGGCAAATCGCCACGGCGACAGTGACCACCGAGGCCACGGACGCCAGCGTGAGCGAGTTCATCATGAATCCGCGATACCGGCGCGAGAGCAGGTCCTGCTCGCTGTCCAGGCCCATCTGCAGCAGCAACAGGGCGGGCAACAGGGCGCCGAAGATCACCGGCACCGCGCAAAGAACCGCCGCCAGCCACTTGTGAAACCCGCGCAGTTCGACCGGCTCCATCGGATGGGCGGTGCGTGCGGCCTCGTGGTACCGGGCGCGGCCCCGTTGCAGCCGCTCCAGCATCGCGAGGAACAGGGCGAAGGAAAGCAGACACAGCGCCAATTGCGCCGCCGCCGCGCGGTCCGCCATGGAGAACCAGCTGGTGTAGATCCCGGTGGCGAAGGTCTGGACGCCGAAATAGGCGACCGTACCGAAATCCGCGATCGTTTCCATCACCGCAAGCAGGACGCCGCCGGCAATAGCCGGTCGGGCAAGCGGCAGCGACACGCGCCAGAACGCCCCCCAGGCCGTCTGGCCCAAGGTCCGTGCGGCCAGGAAAGTGGCGCCCGATTGCTGCAGAAACGCCGCACGGGCGAGCAGGTAGACGTAAGGATAAAGCACCAGAATGAGCATCACCGCCGCACCGCCAAGGCTCCGGATCTCGGGAAACCAGTAGTCGCGCGGCCCCCATCCGGTCACGTTGCGCAAGGTCGTCTGCACGACGCCCGGGTGATCGAGGATATGCGTGTACGCAAAGGCCAGCACGTAGGCCGGGAAGGCCAGCGGCAGGATCAGCAGGATCTCCCACAGGCGCACCAGGGGAAACCGCGTCATGGTGACGAGCCAGGCCGCACCGACCCCGATTGCGAATGTGCCTGCGGCAACCAGCACAACCAGCAGCACGGTCGCCCGGACGTATCGGCCCAGCACCGTCTCGGCCAGATGCGCGACCGTGTCCGTGCCACCGGTCAGCGCCGCGATGGCAACCGCCACCATCGGCAACAGACAGACCAGCGCGGCCAGTCCGGCCACGGCCCAGAGCGGCCATGGCGCGATACGTGCCCGACGTCCACGCAGGCTGTCCTTCGTCACTTCAACCATCACCCGCCATCTCTCGCAATTTCGCCGGAAATGCCAGAGCGATCGCATCCGCGCCCCCTGTCCTTCCGCTGCATGGCAGCTATTGTCACGGCGTCAGGAGCGCACGCCATGTCAGCAGACACAGCCGCCGGTACCATCGACGCAGCCGACATGTCGCGCAATGTGGCGCTTTATCCGTGGCACCATTTCTTTCAGAACCTGATGTTCTGGCAGGCCACGTGGTTCCTGTATTTCCAGCAGGGCCTGTCCGCGTCGGAGGCGATCCTGCTCTATGTCGTCTACGACGTCTCGGTCACCGTGCTGGAAGTGCCCTCGGGATACATGTCGGACCGGGTCGGGCGGCGGGTGACGCTGGTCGCGGCGGCGCTCGCGTTTCTGGGCGGGCTGGTGCTGCTCGCAGCCGGCGGCAGCCTCGCGGTCTTCGCCGCGGGCCAGGCGCTGCTTGGTGCGGGGATGGCGTTCAATTCGGGGACCGACACCGCGCTTCTCTACCAGTCGCTCGTGGCCGCCGGCAGGCGCGAGGAGATGGAGGCGCAGTCGATCAGGGCCTGGCGTTTCTCCTTCCTGGCGCTGGCCGTTTCGGCACCGCTGGGCGGCGCGCTGGCGCTGTGGTCCGACCGGCTGCCCTTCGTCGCCTCGGCGGTGGCGATGCTCGTGGTGCTGGCGTTCGCGTTTCGGTTCACCGAACCTCCGTCGCACGATCCGCTGGCGGCTCCGGAGACGTCGGAGGAACTCGCCCGGATGCGCGGTCTGGTCGCAAGCTTCCGCAACCCGGTGCTGTTGTGGCTCTTCCTGCTCGGCGTGCTGATGTACGGCTACAGCCACGTGCCGTTCGTCTTCGGCCAGCCCTTCATCGCGGAGGTTCTGGCAGAGGTCGATATGACGGCCGGGGTCCCGCTGGTCAGCGGCGCGGTCACGGCGGCAATGATGGTGGTTTCGGTTCTGGTCTCCCTGTTCGCGACTCGGATGCGGGTCAGGGTCGGGCTGGCGGCGCTGCTGCTGATGGCCTTCGCGATCCAGATCGGTCTCGCCGGCGCGTTGGCGCTGTCGGGTTCGGTCACCGCGATCGCCTGGCTCCTGCTGCGCATGGTGCCCGATTCGCTCTCTACCCCCTTCATCCTCGCCCGGGTTCAGCCGCTGCTGGGCGACGGGAATCGCGCCACCTTCCTGTCGCTTCGCAGCTTCTGCGGGCGATTGCTCTTCGCGCTCTCGCTGTGGCTCGCAGCGGTCTCCACGACGGATGTCGGAACCATGCCGCGCGCCGACATCCAGATGATCCTCGGCACCTACGCGCTGGTCGGTCTTGTGCTGCTTGCCGCGCTGGCCACCTTTTCGCTCCGGCTCGGGATCGATGACCGGCCGCCGCGCGATCAGTCGTAGCTGCGCTGATCCTCGATCACCAGGCCATCCCGGGGCAGGCTTCCGGGGGCCACGATTTCCACGTTTCCCTTGAGCTTCAGAACGTCCTGCACGCTCTGCGCATAGGGGGCAGGGTCGGCTCCGGTCGCTTCCAACCTGACGGTCATCACGTCCCGTTCCCCCTCGCGCGTGGCGATGACCCGCGCCTTCGTCACGTCCGCATGGCGCGCCACAAGCGCCGCGACCTGTTCGGGCCGAACGAACATACCCTTGATCTTGGTGGTCTGGTCGGCACGCCCCATCCAGCCCTTGATCCGCATGTTCGTCCTGCCGCAGGGGCTTTCACCCGGCATTACCGCCGAAAGATCGCCGGTGGCAAAGCGGATCAGCGGATAGTCGGGGTTGAGCGAGGTCACCACGACCTCCCCGACCTCGCCTGCCTCGACCGGATCGCCGGTGCCGGGCGTCACGATCTCCACGATCACGCCTTCGTCCACGATCATCCCTTCCATCGCCGCGCTTTCGTAGGCGATGTTGCCAAGATCGGCAGTCGCATAACATTGACGGCAAGTGATCCCGCGATCCGCATATTCCTGCCGCAGCGACGGAAACAGAGCCCCGCCTCCCACGGCGGCCCGGGTGATCTTCAGCGACTCGCCCATCTCTCCGGCCTTGTCGAGGATAACCTTCAGGAAATCCGGCGTGCCGGCATAGGCAGTCACGCCGATGTCCGCTGCCGCGCGCACCTGCAACTCGGTCTGGCCGGTGCCCGCGGGCACCACCGACGCCCCGACCGCGCGGGCTCCGTTCTCGAAGATCATGCCGGCCGGCGTCAGGTGATAGCCAAAGCAGTTCTGCACGATGTCCTCCGCGCCGATCCCCAGCGCGTGCAGAAACCGGCCCATGCGCCACCAGTCGTGGCTGACCCCGCCGGGCTCGTAGATCGGGCCGGGGCTCTGGAAGATATGAGCCGCGTTTTTCACCGCTATCCCGCCGAAGGGGGGGCGGGCCTTTTGCCACTCCACAAGGTCGGATTTCCGCAGGACCGGCAGTTTCGACAGATCCGCGAGTGTCGCCACCTCCGCCGCGCGGGACCTCCAGTCGTCCGGGGCCGCGGTGATGCCCGCCAGCCGGGCCTTCAACGCCTCGGTCTGTTCGGCGGCACGCTGGTCGGCGCTGCGCGTTTCCAATTCGTCGTAGTAGGTCATCTCATCCACCCCGTTGCCATGCGCCGGATGCGCCTGTCCGCTCCTGCCCGTTCCCGCGCCGCGGTCACGACAGCCAGCGTTTGCGCCGGCGATACGAGCGAACGTCGCGAAAACTCCGGCGGCCCTCCTCGGACATGCCGAGGTAGAATTCCTTCACGTCCGGGTTCTCGCGCAGGTCGGCCGCGGGGCCTTCCATCACGACCCGGCCGCTTTCGAGGATGTAGCCCTGGTGGGCAAAGCGCAGGGCCACGTTGGTGTTCTGCTCGGCCAGAAGGAAGGTCACACCCTCCTTCTCGTTCACCGACTTCACGATCTCGAAGATCTGCTCCACCAGTTGCGGCGCCAGACCCATTGAGGGCTCGTCGAGCAGGATCGTCTCCGGACGCGACATCAGTGCACGGCCGATGGCGCACATCTGCTGCTCCCCGCCCGAGGTGTATCCGGCCTGGCTCTTGCGCCGCTCCCGAAGGCGCGGAAAATACTCGTAGACCCGCTCCAGATCGGCGGCGATGGCCCCGGCCCCGTCGCTGCGCGTGTAGGCGCCGGTCAGCAGGTTTTCCTCCACCGTCAAATGCTCGAAGCAGTGTCGGCCTTCCATCACCTGGACGACCCCCATCTTCACCGTTTCCGCCGGGTCCGAATGCTGGATCGGCTTGCCGTGGTACCGGATCGACCCCTTGGTGACCTCGCCCCGTTCGGAGGCGAGCAGCCCGGACACCGCCTTCAGCGTCGTGGTCTTGCCCGCGCCGTTTCCGCCCAGAAGCGCCGTGATGCTGCCCTTGGGAACCGACAGCGAGACGCCTTTCAGGACGAGGATCACGTGGTTGTAGATCACCTCGATATTGTTGATCTCGAGCACCGCCTCGCGGGTCTCCGTCGCGTCCAGCATCCGATCTTCCTCGCGTATGTGACACATGCACCCCGGGAGGCTCCCGGGCAGCAGCCTGTCGAAGGCCCCGGGGCAACGAAGGCCCCGGAGCGTTCTGGTTCTTACCTCACCGGATCAGCAGCGCGGCTCGATGCCGTTCTCGGTGGCAAAGGCGCTGCTGTCTTCCTCGATGAGCGGTCCGATGACGTCCGTATCGGTCGGCGCGAAGTCCGAAATCAGCTTCCATTCCTGAGCTGCGGCATCCCACTGCGTCACACCCACCAATGCGTCACCGCCATGGTTCTGGCAGGACACGGTGAATTCGGGCCCGAAGCCGGGCATGCCGAGTTCCGCCATCCTCTCTTCGGTGATTTTCAGCGCTTCCATCCCGTCGCGCATCATCTCCGACGTGATGTCGTCCGCGCCGTGCATCTCCTGTGCGGTTCTCGCCGCTTCGGCCGCCAGCATCGCCGCGTAAAGGCCGCGGTTGTAGAGCACATTGCCCGCCTGGTCCCCGGCGCCGGCTGCCTTGCCCGCATCGTAGACATACTGCTTGAGGTCATCGTAGATCGGGTAGTCCGCACCCACGCCGTGGAAGGTCAGTGCCTTGTAGCCGTTCGACGCGGCGCCGGCCGGCAGCACGTCATGCTCCGCGCCCGACCACCAGATGCCGATGAAATTCTCCATCGGGAACCGGATGTTCGCGGCTTCCTGGATCGCGACCTGGTTCATCACGC
>CBDUPF010000023.1:0-21993 GCA_965369035.1 uncultured Aliishimia sp. | reverse complement strand
TGCACAGGATGTCCGGAGCGATCCCGTCTTGCTCGCAGGCAAAGAGGCTGCCCGTGCGTCCCATGCCGCACATGACCTCGTCGAGGATCAGAAGCACGCCGTAGGTGTCACAGATCTCCCGGATCCGCTTGAAGTAACCGGGCGCGGGGGCAAGGGCACCGGCGGTGGCGCCGACGACCGGTTCTGCCATGAAGGCCATCACGCTCTCCGGTCCCACCCGCAGGATCTCGTCCTCCAGCGCCTGCGCTGCTCGCAGACCATACTCCTCCGCATTCTCGTCGTCGCGCCGGTAGCGGTATTCGTAACAGGGGTCGATGTGGCTCACGTCCAGCAGCAGCGGCCCGAACTGCTGGCGGCGCCATTCGTTGCCGCCAGCGCTCAGCGCACCGATGGTATTGCCGTGATAGCTCTGTTTCCGGGCGATCAGGCGGGTGCGCTGCGGTTCGCCCTTTTCGACCCAGTATTGCCGCGCGAGCTTGATCGCCGCCTCCGTCGCCTCCGACCCGCCGGAAAGGAGATAGACCCGGTCGAGCGTTCCGGGCGCATGTTCGATCAGCAGGTCGGCGAGATTCTCGGCGGGCCGGGACGTGAAGAACCCGGTGTGAGCGAAGGCCAGTGTATCAAGCTGCGACTTGATCGCTTCGGTGATCGCCGGATCGCCGTGGCCCAGGCAACTGACCGCCGCACCGCCCGATCCGTCAAGGTACCGTTTGCCGGTCTCGTCGATCAGGTAGCAGCCCTCTCCACCGACGGCGGTCGGCAGCTTGGCGTGGCAATGACGGGCGAAGATGTGGGACATGGCCCGGCCTCTTGTGACTTCGGGGAAATCGATCACTCGCAGTGACGATAACCGTCAGCGGCCTCTGGCGCAAATCCGGACGTGGGGCGGGTGATCCCGGGAGCGGCGAGGCGGTGGCGCAATATATCTGCGCCACCGCCGAAATCTTGTCGTCGCGGCCTACTCGGCGGCGAGCGACTGTTCCGCGGCGACCGCGTCGGCGAGCGCGGCTTCGAAGATGGCCAGGCCTTCCTCGATGATCGCGTCCGAGGCGGTCAGCGGCACCATGATGCGCACCGCGTTTCCGTGCATGCCGCAGGACAGCAGGATCAGTCCGCGTTTCAGCGCGTGCGTGACGACCGACTTGGTAAAGGCCGCATCCGGCTTGGCGGTGTCGAAATCGGTGACGAATTCAACGGCCAGCATCGCGCCGATCCCGCGGATGTCCCACATCCGGTAGGGGGCGGTGCGGGCACCCATGTCGGCAAAGCGCGCGCGGAAGGTTTCGCCCATGGCGGTGGAGCGGGCCAGCAGTCCCTCGCTCTCGATGGCTTCGATGGCGGCAAGGGCCGCAGCGCAGGCCACCGGGTTGCCGCCATAGGTGCCGCCGAGCCCGCCCGGCGCCAGCGCGTCCATGACTTCTGCGCGTCCGATCACGCCGGCAATCGGATAGCCGCCGGCCATCGATTTCGCGACCGTGATCAGGTCAGGCACGACGCCGGAATGCTCGATGGCAAACCAGGTGCCCGTGCGGCCGAAGCCTGCCTGGATCTCGTCCGCGATGAGCAGGATGCCGTGACGATCACAGATGGCGCGCAGCGCGGTCCACATCTCCGCCGGGACGGGCAGGTAGCCGCCTTCGCCCAGAACCGGTTCGAGGATGATCGCGGCGACCCGGCTGGGATCCGCATCGGTCAGGAACAGCGTGTCGAGCGCGTTCAGCGCATCCTCGACCGTGACGCCGTTGCGGGCATCGGGGAAGGGCGCACGGAAGATGTCGGCAGGGAAGGGGCCCACGTCCTTCTTGTAGGGCGACACCTTGCCGGTCAGGCCCAGCGTCAGCAGGGTCCGACCGTGATAACCGCCGGAGAACGCGATGATGCCGGGGCGGCCGGTATGGGCGCGGGCGATCTTGACGGCGTTTTCGACCGCTTCGGCGCCGGTGGTGACCAGCAGCGTCTTTTTCGCGAAATCGCCCGGTGCAAGGGCGTTCAGCTTCTCGGCCAGGGCCACATAGGGCTCATAGGGCACAACCTGGAACGAGGTGTGCGTATAGAGATCTTCCTGCGCCTTCGCCGCCGCGACCACGGAGGGGTGACGGTGGCCGGTGTTCAGCACGGCGATGCCGCCGGCGAAATCGATGTAGCGCTTGCCTTCGACATCCCAGAGCTCGGCATTCTCGGCGTGGGCCGCGAAGACCGGCGCGGCAGAGGCGACCCCACGCGGTACAGCCGCTTCGCGACGGGACAGAAGATCGGCGTTCGAGCCGGTGGCAACGCGCGGACCCGCAGTCGCGACGAGCGTCTCAACCCGCGATTCGACCGGTGCCTTGTTGGGCGTCGCGCTCGCGGACTTCGTCGTCTTGGCACGCTTTGCCGGTGCCTTGACGGCCCGCGTTTTCGCGCGTGTGGTTTTCGGGCTGGTGGTTGTCTTGGTCATGGAGCACTCCGGTCTTCATGATGGGTTTTGATCAGTGTGCTAAATACCGTGCTTAAAAAAATTGTCAATCCGCGGCGATATCCGGGCCCGGCACGGGTGCTGATTATTTGGGCATTCGGTCGTCAAACGGTGCGAATACTGTGGCTTGCCAGTTGACGCAGCAATCTGCCGGTGCTTAGTATTTCAAGCAATTGGGCCGGATAACGAGGTTTGCACGGTTGGAAATCGGCGGAAGACTGAAAGCGGTGAGAGCGGCGCGCAAGCTGTCCCAGCGCGATCTTGCCGCCCGGGCGGGACTGACGAGTGGCGCCATTTCGCTGATCGAACAGAACAAGAGCAGTCCTTCCGTCGCTTCGCTCAAGGCTCTGCTCGATGCGATTCCGATGACGATGTCGGAGTTCTTTGCAGAAGTCGAGCAGAACGGGACGCCGAAGTACTTCTATGGCGCCGACGAGTTCATCGAGCTGTCTCCGCAGGAATTGGGCCTGGGCGAGAAGGCCGCGCGCGTGTCGCTGCGCCAGTTGGGCAATGCGGCCGGCCACAGCCTGCAGATCCTGCACGAAACCTATCCGCCGGGTTCCGATACGGGGCCGGACATGCTGTCCCACGAAGGAGAGGAGGCCGGAATCGTTGTCTCGGGTACGATCGAAATCACCGTGAGCGACCAGATTCGGGTTCTTGGCCCCGGCGAGGGTTACCTGTTCGAAAGTCGGCTTCCGCACCGATTCCGCAATCTTGGCAAGGAAACATGCACCATCATTAGCGCCTGCACGCCGCCTACATTCTGAGGTTTGCGTTCTCGTTCAGGCTGCATATGCTGGTAATGTAGGGGGCCGGTCTTCGATGAAGGGGATCGGCCGCAAAATGAAACTAGGAGGGAGTTAAACATGAATCACTTCACCAAGGCGGCGCTGCTCGCGGCGGGTCTTATCGCGGGGCAGACCGCAACCGCGCAGGAGAAATTCATCACGATCGGGACGGGTGGCCAGACGGGTGTCTATTTCGTCGTTGGCCAGTCGATCTGCCGGTTGGTGAATCGCGGCACGGCGGAACACGGGCTGAAATGCACCGCGCCGTCGACCGGCGGGTCGGTCGCCAACATCAACGCGATCAAGGCGGGCGACCAGACCATGGGCGTCGCGCAGTCCGACCAGCAGTACTATGGTTACAACGGCGAACAGAGCTTTGCCGACGGTGGCCCGATCGAATCGCTGCGCGCTGTCTTCTCGGTCCACCCCGAACCCTTCACCGTGGTTGCCCGCGCAGATGCCGGGGTCAAGAATTTCGACGATCTGAAGGGCAAGCGGGTCAACATCGGCAACCCGGGCAGCGGCCAGCGCGCCACGATGGACGTGGTTCTGGAAGCCGCCGGGATGACGGCAGACGATTTCTCCCTGGCGTCCGAGCTGAAGGCCACCGAACAGGCCCAGGCGCTCTGCGACAACAAGATCGACGCCTTCGTCTACCAGGTCGGCCATCCGAATGGCTCGATCCAGGAAGCGTTCTCGTCGTGCGACGCGAACTTCGTGAACGTGACGGGTGACTACATCGATGCCCTGATCGAGAAAAACGCCTTCTATGCAGCGGCAACGATTCCGGCGTCGCTCTATGAAGGGGTCGAGGAAGACACCACGACCTTCGGTGTGCGCGCGACCTTCGTGTCGTCCTCGGACGTGGACGAGGACACCGTCTATCATGTGGTCAAGGCGGTCTTCGACAACTTCGATCGCTTCAAGGGTCTTCACCCGGCCTTCGGGAATCTGGACCCGGAAGAGATGATCTCCGCCGGTCTGTCGGCTCCGCTGCATGACGGCGCTGCAAAATACTACCGTGAACAGGGCTGGATGGAATAACCTCCCAACCTGATCTGCCGGGGGTCCATGTCGATGGGCCCCCGGCATGACTGCACCGCACCAGAACAATAATTGCGGTCAACGGCGAAACTGATCCATCGGGGGACGATCAAAATGAGTGACGACAAGCAGTTCCAGTCTGCAGCCGTGGAGAGCGAAGCCGCCGGCAAGGGCGGTCTGAGCCAGGAAGAACTCGACGAACTTGTCGCCTCTTCCGATACCGGCGGGCGGTCGCCTTCCGGCCCGGTGGGTGTGTTCCTCATCGTCGTCGCGCTTGTCTGGTCGCTCTTTCAACTCTGGATCGCCTCGCCGATCCCCTTCATCCTCGGCTTCGGCGTCTTCAACGATACCGAGGCGCGGGCCTTCCATCTCGCCTTTGCCATGTTGCTGGCCTTTTTGGCCTATCCGGCGGCACGAACCCCCTTCCAGTTGATCCTCGGAGTGGCGGTCCCCGTCATCCTGACGCTGCTCTTCTGGCTGGGCGCGGGCGCGTCCGGCTGGTGGCTGTTCCTGGTGGGCGCGGCTGTCGTGGCGGGCGTGCTGCTCGGATCGCCGAAGGACTGGATCCCGCCCTGGGAATGGGCGATGGCGCTCGTTGGCGCAGCTACGGCGCTCTATATCTATTTCGCATATGAAGGGATCGCCACGCGGGTCGGCGCACCCATCACCCAGGATCTCGTGGTCAGCGCGATCGGCCTGATGCTTCTGCTCGAAGCCACCCGCCGCGCGCTCGGTCCCGCCCTGATGATCGTGGCCACCGTGTTCCTCGGCTATACCTTCCTCGGCCCCTACATGCCGGGGATCATCGCGCACTCGGCGAAATCCCTGTCGGTTGTGGCGAACCACCAGTGGATCACGACCGAAGGTGTCTTCGGCATCGCGCTCGGCGTGTCGACCTCCTTCGTGTTCCTGTTCGTGCTTTTCGGCTCGCTGCTCGACAAGGCGGGCGCGGGCAACTACTTCATTCAGGTCGCGTTTTCCCTGATGGGTCACATGCGCGGCGGCCCGGCCAAGGCGGCCGTGGTCTCCTCCGCCATGACCGGCCTCATCTCCGGCTCGTCCATCGCCAACGTCGTCACCACCGGCACATTCACCATCCCTCTGATGAAGCGGGTGGGGTTCAGTTCCGAAAAGGCCGGCGCGGTCGAGGTCGCATCCTCGGTCAACGGTCAGATCATGCCGCCCGTCATGGGGGCCGCGGCCTTCCTGATGGTGGAATATGTGGGCATCCCCTATTTCGACGTGGTCAAGCACGCGTTTCTTCCGGCCGTGATCTCCTACATCGCGCTGGTCTACATCGTGCATCTGGAAGCGATGAAGGCGGGTATGGAAGGGCTGCCGCGCGCGGTCGCGCCAAAACCCTGGGTCGCCTGGCTCATGTCGCTCGCCTTTACCATCGCGGTGATCTGCGCGCTCAGCTTTGGCGTGTACTACGGCATGGGCTGGATCCGGCCCGCGTTCGGCGCGTCGGCCGCATATGTCGTCTTCGTCCTGCTCGTGGCAGTCTATATCGGCCTTCTCTACATCGCCGCGCGCGAGGCACCGCTGGAGATGCAGGATCCGAACGAACCTGTCACCCAACTGCCGATACCGGGCCCCACGATCCGGTCCGGGCTGCATTTCCTGCTGCCGGTGGTCGTGCTGATCTGGGCGTTGATGATCGACCGGCTGTCACCGGGTCTTTCGGCCTTCTGGGCGGCCTGCTTCATGATCTTCATCCTCATCACGCAGCGACCGATTCTGGCCGTGATGCGCAACGCGGGCGAGGTCGGCGCTCAATTCAGGCAGGGTTTCATCGACCTGCTGGATGGGCTCGTGGCCGGGGCGCGGAACATGATCGGCATCGGCATCGCCACCGCGACGGCCGGTATCATCGTGGGCGCGGTCAGCCAGACCGGCGTCGGATCCGCGCTTGCGGACGTGGTCGAGGTGCTGTCGGGCGGCAACATCCTCGCGATCCTCGTGCTGACGGCGGTGCTGTCGCTGATCCTCGGCATGGGGCTGCCCACGACCGCGAACTACATCGTCGTCTCGGCGCTGCTCGCCCCGGTGATCGTGACTCTCGGACAGCAGAACGGGTTGATCGTGCCGCTGATCGCGGTGCACCTCTTCGTCTTCTATTTCGGCATCATGGCGGATGTGACGCCGCCGGTTGGGCTTGCGAGTTTTGCCGCCGCCGCCGTGTCCGGGGGCGATCCGATCCGCACGGGGCTTGTGGCGTTCTTCTACAGCCTGCGGACCGCGGCGCTGCCGTTCCTGTTCATCTTCAACACGGAACTTCTGCTCATCAACGTGACCTGGGCGCAGGGGATCTTCGTGTTCGTCGTCGCGACATTTGCCATGCTGCTCTTTGCGGCGGCGACGCAGGGCTGGTTCCTGACGCGCAACCGCTTCTACGAGACCATCGCGCTGCTGCTCGTGGCCTTCACCCTTTTCCGGCCCGGGTTCTGGATGGACATGGTCTCGCCACCCTTCGAGCAGGTGCCGCCGGCAGAGATCGAGACCGCGGCGATGGGAACGGCCGTGGGCGAGAATCTCCGGCTGGAGATCAGCGGCCTCAACGCGGTGGGCGACCCCGTCACCTTCATGGCGCTGCTGCCGGTGGGTGAGGGCGAGACCGGCGCCGACCGGCTGATGGCCTCGGGCCTTGAATACGTCGTCAACGGCGACGAGGTGGTGATCGACAACGTCGCCTTCGGCAGCCCGGCGGCAGAGGCCGGGTTCGACTGGGACCAGAAAATCGAGCGGGTCATGCGGCCCGTGTCGCAGCCGTCGAAGTACTGGATGTTCGTACCCGCGCTTCTGCTTCTGGGGGCGGTGGTGATGCTGCAGCGGGGCCGGGCGCGTTCCGCACCGGCGACCGCCTGAGAAGGAGAGAAGACATGTTCGAAAAGGTCCTGCTTCCGATAGACCTGAACCACCCCGAGAGCTGGGAAGTGGCGTTGCCGGCCGCGCGTCGCTGCGCCGGCGCCGATGGGGAAATCCACCTCCTCGGAATCGTGCACGACCTCGGGCTGGCCATGGTCGCCTCCTACCTGCCGGAAGGGTTCGAGAAAAAGGCGATGGAAAAGCTCAAGGCGGAGCTCGAGGATTTTGCCGCCTCCCTGGCGAACGATGGCGAGACGATCGGGGTCCCTGTCGGCCACGGGCACGTGCCCGAAACCATACTCCGCGTCGCCGATCACATCGGCGCCAACCTGATCGTGATGGCGTCCCACGCGCCGAACGATTTCCAGACGCTTCTCGTGGGATCGAACGCGGACAAGGTCGTCCGCCACTCCAAAATACCAGTCCTTGTCGTCAGGTAACATGTAACGGCGCAGAAACAGGCCCGGCGCCGCGTTGAAATAACCAGGAGAAGTTTGCCAACATGACCCCCTTTGCCATTGCCGGCGTGCAAATGCACGTCTCCGCCCTGCACTCCAACGTGGAGGGCATGCGCCACCGTCTGGAGATCCTGATGGCCCGGTTCCCTTGGACGCAGATGGTGCTGTTCTCGGAACTGGCGCCTTACGGTCCGCTGGACCAGTTCGCGCAGCCGTTTCCGAACGACGCGCTGTCGCAGTTCCAGGAGGACGCGCATCGCTACGGCATCTGGCTCATTCCGGGATCGATGTTCGAAAAGAAACCGGACGGACGGATCTACAATACCTCCGTGGTGATCGACCCGCACGGGCAGATCGTCGCGAAATACTCCAAGATGTTTCCGTTCAAACCCTACGAGCAGGGCATTTCCTCGGGGACGGAGTTCTGCGTCTTCGACGTGCCCGATGTGGGACGGTTCGGGCTGTCGATCTGCTATGACATATGGTTCCCGGAAACCACGCGCCAGCTGACCAGCCAGGGGGTTGAGGTGCTGCTGCATCCGGTGCTGACCGGAACCACCGACCGCGATGCGGAGATCGCCATCGCACGGGCCACCTCGGCGCAGTTCCAGTGCTATGTCTTCGACGTGAACGGACTGGGCGCGGGCGGTGTCGGCAAGTCGCTGGTCGTCGATCCGACGTCCATGGTCCTGCACCAGTCGGGCGGGCAGGAGGACATGTTCCCGATCGAGATCGACCTCGACATGGTGCGCCGCCAGCGGGAAACCGGCATGAAGGGCCTGGGCCAGGTGCTCAAGAGCTTCCGGGACCGGCAGGCGGAGTTTTCCATCTATGACCGCAATAGCGGCGCGGATTCCTATCTTCATACGCTGGGCCCGCTGGAAACGCCGAAAAAGGGATCCCGCGCGGGTGTCAGCACCGCCGATCCCCGGTCGGCTCTCGCTCGCGAGAAAACCCACCACTTCGCCGAAGATGCCATCCCTGTCTTCAAGGGGCGCACCGGATCGGATTAGCGGGCCGCTCGCAGAACGACGGGTCCGGCAAAACAAGAACAGGGGAGGGAAACCAGATGACAATTCAACTCGTGGACCAGAAACTTCCATCGGTCAGCGACTATTACAGTGCGACGCAGCTTCGGGCGGACCGGTGGAGCGCCCTGCGGGAAACCGCGGAGTCGATGCTGGTTCACGGAACGGAAGGTCGTCAGGGCAAGCGGCTCTTGAAGAACGCCGAGACGCTGATGCAGGTTCTCTCCCCGATCGAGATCTACTGGGCCTTTCCCGGCGCCAACTCGTTCGAATACCTGCGCAGGTTGCTGGAGCAGGGGAACATCGAGGAGCTGGCGTTCTCGGTCAAGCGCGTGGCGCGTGCGCTGACCTCGGGCGCGTACAGGCGGCGGACCATCCCGCTCAGCAGCGGAGAGGCCGACAACGAGGATTACGAACACGAAAGCGCGCTGCCGCCGGAGGACAGGGCACTTGGCCGGCCCTATTTCGAGGTCCTGATCGTCGACAACGTGAACGAACATCAGGAACGCTTCCTGCGCAACAACCTGCACCGGATGCGCCGGTCCGAGGATCCGTTCATCTATGAACCGGTCGTCGTGCCCAGCCTCGAAGACGCGCTCATGGGAACGCTCTTCAACCACAATGTGCAGGCGGTCATCGTCCGGCCGGGGCTGACGCTGAAATCGGACAACGAACTCCCGATCCTGAAGCAGTATCTGGAGCAGATCAACAGCCTGCAGGATGTCGACGATCTGCAGCCCAGCCAGTATGGCCCCGAAGCCTGCCGTCTCATCGCGAAGGTGCGGCCCGAACTCGATGCCTACCTGATCACCGACCGGTCGGCGGAGGATATCGCGGGGATGGACCTTGGTCGGTGCCGGCGGGTTTTCTACAACCAGGAGGATTTCCTGGAGCTTCACCTCAACATCCTGCGCGGGGTGAACCGGCGCTACAAGACGCCCTTCTTCACCGCGCTCAAGGAATATTCCAAGCAGCCGACGGGCGTCTTTCACGCCATGCCGATCAGCCGGGGCAAGTCGATCTCCCGCTCGAACTGGATCCAGGACATGGGTGCCTTCTACGGCCCCAACATCTTCCTTGCCGAAACCTCTGCCACCAGCGGCGGGCTCGACAGCCTGCTGGAACCGAAGGGTCCGATCAAGGAAGCGCAGGACATGGCGGCGCGGGCCTTCGGGTCCAAGCAGACGTTCTTTGCCACCAACGGCACCTCGACCTGCAACAAGATCGTGGTGCAGGCGCTGGTCCGGCCGGGCGACATCGTTCTGGTCGACCGCGACTGCCACAAGTCGCACCACTACGGAATGGTGCTGGCCGGGGCGAACGTCGTCTACATGGACAGCTATCCGCTGCACGAATACTCGATGTACGGCGCCGTCCCGCTGAGGGAAATCAAGCACACGCTGTTGAAGCTCAAGGCGGCGGGCAAGCTCGACCGCGTGCGGATGGTGCTCCTGACGAACTGCACGTTCGACGGGCTCATCTACAATGTCGAGCGGGTGATGGAGGAATGCCTGGCCATCAAGAAGGACCTGGTCTTCCTCTGGGACGAGGCCTGGTTCGCCTTTGCCCGGTTCAGCCCCACGTACCGGCAGCGTACGGCAATGTCGGTCGCCAACGGCATGCGCAAGCGGCTGCGGACCGAGGAGAGCGCCAAGGCCTGGGAAGATCAGCAGGCCGTTCTCGAAGGTGCGGACGAGGAGAAATTGCTCAACACCCGTCTGGTGCCGCCGCCGGACGCGCGGATCCGCGTCTATGCCACGCAATCGACGCACAAGACACTGACGTCGCTGCGCCAGGGATCGATGATCCATGTGAACGACATGGACTTCAAGGGCGAGGTGGAGCAGTCGTTCCACGAAGCCTACATGACGCATACATCGACCTCGCCCAACTACCAGATCATCGCGTCCCTCGACGTGGGCCGCCGCCAGGTGGAACTGGAAGGCTTCGAATTCGTGCAGAGCCAGGTCGAAAGCGCGATGGCGATCCGCCGCGCCGTGGCGACGCATCCGCTGCTGCAGAAGTACTTCAAGGTCCTGACATCCGCCGACATGATCCCCGAGCAATACCGCGAGAGCGGGATCGAGGCCTACTACAAGGCCGAGGTGGGGTGGTCCGACAAGTGGGAAATCTGGCACAGCGACGAGTTCGTGCTCGACCCCACGCGGGTAACGCTGGCCGTGGGCGGCACCGGCTGGGACGGCGACACCTTCAAGACCAAGATCCTGATGGACCGCTACGGCATCCAGATCAACAAGACCTCGCGCAACTCCGTGCTCTTCATGACCAATATCGGGACCACGCGGTCATCGGTCGCCTACCTGATCGAGGTGCTGGTGGAGATCGCCAACGGGCTTGACGATCTGCTCGACGACGCCTCGCGGATGGAGAAGATGGCGTTCGAGAAGCGCGTCGCGAATCTGGTCGAACATGTGCCGCCGCTTCCGGATTTCAGCCGGTTCCACGACTCGTTCCGGTCTCCCGGCGACACGCCCGAAGGCGACATCCGCTCGGCCTTCTTCCTCGCCTACAACGAGGAGAACTGCGACTACCTCGACATCGACGACATGCTGATGGAACGGCTCACCTCGGGGGAAGAACTGGTTTCCGCCTCGTTCATCATCCCCTATCCGCCCGGCTTCCCGATCCTTGTGCCCGGACAGGTCATCAGCCCGGAAATCATGGCATTCATGCGAGCCCTGGACGTGAGCGAAATCCACGGCTACCGGCCCGACCTCGGGCTCAGGGTATTCACCGCCAAGGCCCTCAAGGCCCAGAAAAAGAAATCGTGAAAGGGAGGACAGCGACATGCCAATGAAAACCTTGAAGAATATCTCCGAAATCAGGCGCTACTTTCACACAAACAACGATCCGATCTATTTCGTGTCGGCGACGAACTTCAACCTGCTCGGGCTCGACGAGTGGGTGAAGAACTTCAAGTATATCTGCTACATGGACTGTTTCGACGGGCGGCATCCGAACGTGCTGTGCCCGAGCGAGTTGCCCCATGACGAGTTCCAGTCGATCGAGGACATCAACAACTATCTCCTCCAGCACAAGGAGGTCGTCGATTTCGTCAAGGAACGCGGCGGCAAGCCCAAGTTCGTCTTCCTGATGTTCGACGAGAAGACCGAAAAGCTGGCCAAGGACCTCGGCGGCGAGGTCTGGTTCCCCAAGGCCAAGCTGCGCACGAGCATGGACAACAAGATCGAGACCGTGCGCATCGGCAACAAGGCGGGCGTCCCGTCGGTGCCCAACACGCTGGCGGAGGTCAAGAGCTAC
The DNA here is from genome assembly GCA_965369035.1 of uncultured Aliishimia sp. Lineage (GTDB taxonomy): Bacteria > Pseudomonadota > Alphaproteobacteria > Rhodobacterales > Rhodobacteraceae > Aliishimia. The sequence goes on along the minus strand of CBDUPF010000023.1, from coordinate 10,067 downwards.
GAGCAGTTGCAACAGCTCTGCGACAAGGCCGGGCTGGGTCACGACCTGGTGCTGCAATCGGCTTTCGGCGACAGCGGGCACACCACCTTCTTCATCAAGTCGGAGGCCGATTTCCGCAAGCACGAGCACGAGATCATCGGCGAGGGCGAGATCAAGATCATGAAGCGGATCGATTGCCGCGGCTCCGCGATCGAAGGCTGCTGCACCTCGCAAGGCACAATCGTCGGGCCGCTGATGACCGAACTGGTCGGCTTCAAGGAACTCACGCCCTATCGGGGCGGCTGGTGCGGCAACGAGATCTTCTCCACCGCCTTCCCGCCCAAGGCCCGTCAGAAGGCGCGCGAACTGACCTTCAAGTTCGGCGAACAGCTCCGCAAGGAAGGGTATCGCGGCTATTTCGAGCTCGACTTCCTGATCGACAAGAAGACCGGCGACATCTGGCTGGGAGAGCTCAACCCGCGGATCACCGGCGCCTCGTCGATGACCAACCACGCGGCCTTCGCCCATGCCGACGCGCCGCTGTTCCTGTTCCACCTGCTGGAATTCTCCAAGAAGCCGTTCAAGCTCGACGTGGAGGAGCTCAACAGCCGCTGGGCCGACCCCGACATGATCGACAGCTGGTCCCAGATGGTGATCAAGCATACCGAGGACAATGTCGACATCATCACCCATGCCCCGCAATCGGGCATCTACAAGATGCTGCCGGACGGGCAGGTGGTCTATGACCGCTTCGACTACCACCGCCGCGCGGTGGAGAGCGAGGACGAGGCGTTCTTCCTGCGGATTTCCAATGCGGGCGATTACCGCTACGAAGGTGCCGACCTGGGCATTCTCGTCACGCGCGGACGGTCCATGACCAAGAACTTCCAGCTCACCGCCAAGTCGAAGCGCTGGATCGACGGGATCAAGAACAGCTATTCCGCCCGCCCGTTGCCCTCGGCCCAGGCGTTGCAGGATCCGACCTTCAAGATCATGTAAGGCGCCGCCTTCCATCGGGCACGTTCCGGCGTGCCCGGCGGTCACGGCGCGTGCCGACGGGTGGGCGCAGACGTCCCGCGTCAGTCGATGTAGGCGTCCGCCCTTTGCCCTGCGCGTTCGTGGTGTATCGGCAGGGTGCGGCCATAAAGCTGCATTGTCCGCTCCGGCGCGCCGACCATGTTCGGCTCTCCGACATAGGAGAATATCGCCACGTAGCGCGGCCGCGATCCGACCAACGGCGCCACGCGGTGCAGCGAGTAGCGGCCGCGGAAGATCTGCAGGTCTCCGGGTTCGAGGTTGAGCACCTTGACCTTGTCGGAGGTTCCATTCAGCACGCGCGCGACCTCGTCGAAGTTCTCGCCACCGTCGCGGATATGCGGAGCGTACTCGAACGCGCCTCCCTGCTCGGCGTTCTGAATGGCAATCGTGACCGTGAAATTGTTCGTATCGAAATGCCACGGGAACCCGTTGCCCTCATTCGCCGCGTTCACGATCACATCGGCAAGGGGATCGGCATAGCGGTAGAACGCGGTCTCCTGAAGACAGTCCCTGATGAAGTCGTCGAACCCCTCGCTGTCGTGAACGGTGCGAAGCGGGCCACCCTTCGCGAAATTGTCCGCGGCCACGAACGAGTTGGACCGGTCGAAGAACTGACGTCGCGGATCGTGGGGAGGAAGGGTCGGGTCATCCTTCGTGAAATAGGCATTGGTCCGGCTGAAGCTGCGATGACCCTTTTCGGCAACACGGTCAGCCTCCGCCGCCAGCTCCTCAACGCCCCGGGCGGTCAGAAAGCGCTTTATCACGGCGCAACCGTCGCTCGCCAGGTCGGTTCGGACCCTTTCGATCAGCGCGTCTCGTTCGGGACCGTCAAGATGGATCGGGTAGCGGTCATGATCGATCAGATCTGAACTGGTGTAGGGCATCGGCTTTCTCCCGTGGCATTGTCCCATCGTCAGCACAGGCCTCTTGGGGTTTCTGGTTCGTTTTCGACGCGATGCCGCCGCTTTTCCACCTTCTCGCCATGCGAACGCCCGCCTGTGCCGGTTGCGAAGCGGCGGGCGCGTCCGGTGCATGAAGTTCCGCAGTGTGGGTGCCTTGTTTGAGGGCAGGCGGCGGGACCGCACCGTACGCTGCGTCAACGAATGGCGCCGGAAACGATCGGAAATTCCTGCCGATTGGAATAATAAACCAATTTATACCAGCATGTTAGCGTGCATTTTTCATTCGTTTACCAGTCCGGATGACACGTGCCTTGCCCCTTGCAAGCGCCAGAATTTCATCCCATGAGATGAGAATGAGCCTGAAATTCCGTGCGGTATCCGAAGATCATCCCGGCCCGAAATGGGCCGCGCTCTTTTCCGAGTACTGGCCGGCCTACCTTGCATGGTGGAGTCGCGAAGGGCGTTCCGGGCGCCCGACCTACATGGAATGCCGCCGCGCGATAAGACAGCACATGCCGGAGATGCTGGGGCTTTATGATACGCTCTGCGAACGGGCGGGCGGTGGCGATGCCGAGGCGCGTTTTCTCAGCTTCTACTGCCCGCCACGCTATCTTGCCGGGTGCAGCCAGGCGATCTGGCCCGGGGATGAACCTCTGCTGGTGCGGAATTACGACTACAGCCCGTCTGCCTTCGACGCGGTTCTGCTCAAGACACGCTGGAACGGCCGCGGCGTGATCGGGACCAGCGACGGGCTTTTCGGCCTGGTCGACGGGATGAACGACGCCGGGCTTGCGGTATCGCTGACCTTCGGCGGACGTCGCGAGGTCGGCACCGGTTTCGGCGTGCCGCTGATCCTTCGGTACATTCTGCAGATCTGCAGCACGACCGAAGAAGCCGGCGAAGTGTTGAAACGTGTGCCCTGCCACATGAGCTACAATGTCACGGTGCTCGATTCCGACAGGCACTACCTGACAGCCTACCTTACCCCGGACCGGCCGACCATTCTGACCCATGCCGCCGTCGCGACCAACCACCAGGAGCGGGTGGAGTGGACCAGCCACGCGCGGTTCACCGCAACGGTCGAACGGGAACGCTTCCTGCTCCAGCGCCTGACTCTGCACCCCGACACGCAGGCGCGGTTCGTGAGCGCCTTCCTCAAGCCGCCGCTCTATTCGACGGCGTTCAGTTCCGGGTTCGGTACGCTCTATACCGCCGCCTACCGCCCCGCAGCCCGCGTCATGGAACTGCACTGGCCGGCAAAGACCTGGACCAAGTCCTTCGACACATTCGGAGAGGACGCGGTGCAGATCGCCCTGCCTCGAAGTGCCCCGCAGGCGGGCTGACCCCGGCGGAGCAGACCCGGCGGATCTGACATCACCCCACCCGAAGGCTTGACCCCGGACGACAGATGTACTGATTATGCCCGCATGTCCGTTGGGAGGTGGACTGACATATTCCTGTCAACAACCATGCGTATTGCAACCCGGGTTGACGGGAACCGTTAGCGGCTCCGATCGCCAAAAAGTCCGAAAACAAAGGGAGATAACCCATGAAACATTCACTGTCCCTGCTGGCCGTCGCGTCCCTGCTGGGCTCCGCCCAGGGCGCGCTGGCGCAGACCGAAATCGAATTCTGGCACGCCTTTACCGGGCGGCTGGGCGAACTGGTGGCCGAACAGGTGGAAACCTTCAACGGCAGCCAGGGCGACTATGTCGTGAACGCCAGCCACAAGGGCAACTACTCCGAGACGCTGAACGCCGGCATCGCCGCGTTCCGCGCGGGCGAACAGCCGCACATCCTGATGGTTTTCGAGGTGGGCACCGCCACGATGATGGCTGCCCAAGGCGCGATCAAACCGGTCTATGAAGTGATGGCGGACGCCGGGGCCGAATTCGATCAGGACAAGTATATCGGCTCGGTCAAGGGCTACTATACGTCCGCGGATGGAAACATGCTGTCGCTGCCCTTCAACTCCTCCACGCCCGTGCTCTGGGTCAACCGCGACAAGCTGGAGGAGGCCGGCATCGATCCCGACACCGATCTGTCGACCTGGGAGAATGTCGGCGCGGTGCTGGACGAGTTGAAGGCGGCGGGCGTCGGTTGCCCGATGACGACCGCCTGGCAGAGCTGGGTGCATCTGGAGAACTTCTCCGCCTATCACAACGTTCCCTTCGCATCGAAGGAGAACGGCTTCGGCGGCACCGATACCGAGCTTGTGTTCAACAGCGACGCACAGGTCGCGCATATCTCGGCAATGGGCGAATGGGCCAGGGACGGCAAGTTCATCTATGCCGGGCGCCGCAACGAGGGCGGGGCGAATTTCCGTGCCGGTGAGTGTGCGCTTTTCACCGAAAGTTCGGCCGGGTACGCGGGTATCAAGTCGGAGGCCGAGTTCGATTTCGATGTGCGCCCGCTGCCCTATTGGGAAGCCTTGGCGGACCAGCCGCAGAACACCATCATCGGTGGCGCGTCGCTCTGGGTAATGGAAGGGCATGAGCCGGAGGAATACAAGGGCGTCGCCGCGTTCCTGAACTTCCTGTCGAGCCCGGAGATCCAGGCCAAGTGGCATCAGGATACCGGCTACCTGCCGATCACGACCGAGGCGGGCGAATTGACGGCACAACAGGGTTTCTACGACGAGAACCCGGGAACGGACGTGGCGGTCAAGCAGATGACCACCAACGAGCCGACCGAGAACTCCAAGGGCCTTCGGCTTGGTTCCTTCGACCAGATCCGCGGAATCATCGACGAGGAACTCGAAGCCGTGTGGTCCGGTGACAAGGATGCCCAGGCCGCGCTCGACAGCGCCGTGGAACGCGGCAACGCGCTTCTGCGCCGGTTCGAACAGTCCGCGAAGTAAAGGCGCGGGCCCGCTCCGATCCCCGGGGCGGGCCGCATTCGCCGCATGGAAAAGCGTGTCACCTTCAAGGGTTTATGGCTGCCCCTCCTGCTGGTGTTGCCGCAGATCGCGGTGACGGCCATCTTTTTCTTTTATCCGGCGGGGCAGGCGATCTGGCAGTCGCTGTTCATTCCGGACCCGTTCGGGCTGTCGATGCAGTTCGTGGGTCTGGGCAATTTCGAATACCTGCTGAGCGATCCCTACTACCGCGCGTCCTTTGTCACCACTGCGGTCTTCTCGATCCTCGTCACGGTGGTGTCGATGGGCGTGGCGCTGTTCCTCGCCGTGTTGGCGGACAGGCTGATCAAGGGCTCGGGCGTCTACCGCACGCTGCTGATCTGGCCCTATGCCGTGGCCCCGGCCGTGGCGGGCGTGCTGTGGATGTTCATGTTCAACACCCGTGTCGGCGTGGTCTCGTGGTATCTCGGCCAGCTTGGCTATGACTGGAACCACGTGCTGAACGAGGGGGAGGCCATGGGCCTCGTCGTGGTGGCGAGCGCCTGGGGACGCATCAGCTACAACTTCCTGTTCTTCCTGGCCGGGTTGCAGGCCATTCCGCGTTCGGTGATCGAGGCGGCGGCGATCGATGGGGCGCATTTCTGGACCCGCTTCCGCACCATCGTCTTCCCGCTGCTGAGCCCCACGACATTCTTTCTGCTGGTGGTCAACATCATATACGCCTTCTTCGAAACCTTCGGCGTGATCCACACGATCACCAGCGGCGGGCCGCAGCAGGCGACGACGATCCTGGTCTACAAGGTCTATGCCGACGGGTTCGTGGGGCAGGATCTGGGCTCTTCTGCCGCGCAGTCGGTGATCCTGCTCGTCGTCGTGTCGATCCTGACGGTGATCCAGTTCCGCTACATCGAACGCAGGGTGCATTACTGATGGCGGATCGTGGCGGCATGGTCGAACGGCGCGGGACGGGGCACTGGCTGACCCATCTGGGTCTTATCGTGGGCGTGGCCTTCATAGCCTTCCCGATCTGGCTCGCCTTTGTCGCTTCCACCGTGGAGCAGCAGGAGATCGTGCGTCCGCCGATGCCGCTCTGGCCCGGTGACCAGTTCCTTGAGAACTACGGCAAGGCGCTGACATCCGGCGTGAACGCCCCCGTGGCGCTGATGCTGATGAACTCCGCGATCATGGCGTTCGGGATCTCGCTGGGCAAGATCGCGATCTCTCTGCTGTCGGCCTTTGCCATCGTCTATTTCCGGTTCCCGGGCCGGAAGCTGTTCTTCTGGCTGATCTTCCTGACCCTGATGCTGCCGGTGGAGGTGCGGATCGTGCCGACCTACGAGGTGATCGCGAATTTCGGCATGCTCAACAGCTATTCCGGGCTGATCCTGCCGCTCATCGCCTCGGCCACGGCGACCTTTCTGTTCCGGCAGTTCTTCATGACGGTGCCGGACGAGCTGGCGGAGGCCGCCAGGGTCGATGGCGCGGGGCCGATGCGGTTCTTCTTCGACATCCTGCTGCCGATGAGCCGCACGAACATCGCAGCGCTGTTCGTGATCCTGTTCATCTACGGCTGGAACCAATACCTCTGGCCGCTGCTGATCACCACGGATTCGGACATGAACACCATCGTCATGGGCATCAAGCAGATGTTCCCGAGCGGAGACGACATCGCCGACTGGCCGGTGATCATGGCGACCTCGATCCTGGCCATGGTGCCGCCGGTGCTGGTGGTGATCGGGATGCAGCGTCTGTTCATCCGCGGTCTGGTGGAAAGCGAGAAATAGATGGCGACGGTCACCCTCGAAAACCTGCGCAAATCCTTCGGCCGGACGGAGGTGATCCACGGCGTGGACATCGACATCGCCGATGGCGAATTCATCGTGATCGTGGGTCCTTCGGGCTGCGGCAAGTCCACGCTGCTGCGCATGGTCGCCGGGCTGGAGACCGTTACCGCGGGCGAGGTTCGCATCAACGGCCGGCGCGTGAACGAGGACGAGCCGATGGACCGCGACATCGCGATGGTGTTCCAGAACTACGCGCTTTATCCGCATATGTCGGTCTTCGACAACATGGCCTACGGGCTCAAGATCGCCAAAACCCCGCGGGCGGAGATCGAGGAGCGTGTGGCGCAGGCGGCGAAGATGCTGCAGCTGGAGCCCTACCTGAAGCGCAAACCGCGCGAGCTCTCCGGCGGGCAGCGGCAGCGCGTCGCCATGGGCCGCGCGATCGTGCGCAAACCGGCCGTGTTCCTGTTCGACGAGCCGCTCTCGAACCTCGACGCCAAGCTGCGAGTGCAGATGCGGCTTGAGATCAGGGCGCTGCAGCGCGAGCTGGGGGTCACGTCGCTCTACGTCACCCATGACCAGGTGGAGGCGATGACCCTGGCAGACCGGATGATTGTCATGAATGCAGGTGTCGCCGACCAGATCGGCGCGCCGCTGGAGGTCTACGGCAATCCCCAGACCACGTTCGTCGCCGGTTTCATCGGGTCGCCGCCGACGAATTTCCTGAACGCGGGGCTGGTGGGCAGCACCAAGGATCGGCAGATCGCCATCCGGCCCGAGCACGTCCAGATTGTCCCGTCCGGACGGCTGGAGGCGCGGGTGGACTATGCGGAGGCGCTGGGAGCTGAAACGCTCGTCCATCTGCGCGCCGCCGACGGTACGCAGATCACGGTGCGGCAGGACGCGGCGCGGCCGATCCCGGAGGAGGGCGGCACGACCCGGATCGATTGGGCCGACGAGAACGCGCTGTTCTTCGATGCAGAGGGCAAGCGCATCTGACCCCGCGCGTCACTCCACCCAGGTCTGCAGGCTGTCGCGGGCGCCCTTGACGTCGAGCACCGTAATGGTCAGGGGCCCCGGTTCCACCTCAACGGTCAGCTCGTGCGACAGGCTCACCGGCTGCAACTCCTCGTTCACGATCCAGCTGTAGGGCGGGGTCCCGCCGCTGAGGCTTAGCGTGATCTTCGAGGTTCCGGCGGGACGGCGCACGTTGCCCTCGCGCTGCGGAAACTGGATTTCCAGCGGTGCGCCCTGTGCATCGCCACCGAGGACCCGCAGGCGCAGCGGCGGGTCCTGCCAGCCGAGATGGCGATCGGCTTCCGGCAGGTCCGGAATCACGCCGTCTTCGGGGCGCGGAAGCGCGCGGAACACCGACCACAGCACCGGCGCCGCGGTCACCCGCCCCGAGGCTCCGGGCATGCCGCCGTTGTCCGTCCGCCCGATCCAGACCGCGACCGTGTGCAGCCGGTCGTAGCCCACGGCCCAGGCATCCCGGCGCCCCGACGAGGTCCCGGTCTTGTAGGCCACGCGCAATGCGCCATTTCTGGCCTTGAGCGGCAGGCCGTGGTCGGGTGGCCGCGCCCCGGCGAGCGCATCCGTCACCGCCCAAGCCGCGCCGGGCCCGAAGAGCGTGACCGGCGGTGGCGCGTCATGCTGTGCACCGGGCGTCTGGTGCAATTCCCGTGTCACGCCGCCATTCGCGAGCGCGACGTAGAGAAAGGCGAGATCCTGCAGCGTGATGCCCACCCCGCCCAGCGACACGGCCAGCCCCGGCCCGTCCTGCGCCCCTTCGAGCAGGTCGATGCGCACCCCGGTGCTGCGGAGCTGGTCGATGAACGCCTGCGGCCCGACCTCGTTCAGGACGGCGACCGCGGCGGTGTTGAGCGACGTGGCAAGCGCGGTGCGCAGGTCGATGGGGCCGGGGTCCGCCTCGCCGAAATTCCGGGGCGAAAAGGCGCCGTAGCGTTGTGCGCGGTCGTGGAAGATCGTTTTCGGATGTGCATGGCCGCGGTCGAAGGCCATGCCGTAGATGAAGGGTTTCAGGGCGGACCCCGGCGAGCGCGACCGTGTGGTCAGATCAAGATACCCCGCCGGACTGTCGAGGCCGCGCGCGTTGCCGACCTGTGCCAGGATCGCGCCGTCGCGGTTCCGGATCACCAGCGCCGCGGCGTTCACCGTATCGGGTTTGCCGGCCAGCGCCTTTTCCAGATCGCGGCGAAGGAGCGCCTGGAGATCGGCATCGAGCGTGGTGGAAAACGACGTGGCGTCGGGCGATACCTCTCGCAGGGCCGCCAGCACTGCGCGCGAGGCACCGAAGGCACGCCCGGGCCGGACGTTGACCGGCGCACGGGCAAGCTCGTTCGCCAGCGTGTCCGAGATAACCCTCATGTCCGCCCCGCGTTTCAGCACCTTGGCACGGGCGACCATCGCGGCGGCCGGGTCACGGTCCAGACGGCGCGCTTCGGGCGCCTGCGGGATCGCAACGAGCAGCGCGGCCTCCGCCGGGTTCAGGTCCCGCGCCCGTTTCCCGAAGTAGTGCAGGGCGGCCGCCTCGATCCCTTCCAGATTGCCGCCGAAAGGCGCCAGTGTCAGGTAAAGCCCCAGGATCTCGTCGCGGTCGTGGTCGAGCACGAGACGGCGGGCCGCCACGGCCTGCGAGATCTTGCCCCGCAGCCCGGGAGACTGCCCTTCGGCCAGACGCGCAACCTGCATGGGCAGAGTCGAGGCACCCGACACGATGCGCCCCGCACGCAGCGAGGCGAGCACCGCCCGCGCCACGGCGCGGTAGCTGACACCGGAGTGTTCGGCATACCGATGATCCTCGTAGGCAAGCAGCAGATCGAGGTAGAGCGGTGGCGCGTCCTCCACCGTGGCGCGGAACCGCCATTTGTCGTCCGGGCTCAGCGCGGCATCGACCCAGGCGCCACGCGCGTCGAGCAGCAGCGGCGAGGTCGCGGTGAGTTTGGACAGGTCGACGGCGGCGCGGTTGCGCGCGGCGATCTCGATCCCGGCGGGAACGGACGCAATCGCAAGCAGGACAACCGCGACCCCCCCGAGCGCAAGACGCCACTGCCGGCGGTACTTACTCCGCTGCCGCGACATCGACCCGCATCAGGCTGCTGTCGCCGCTGACCACGGGGTTGTCGATCACCTCGGCCACGGACACGGGGATGGTGAAGCTGCCCGCGATCACGGCGCGTGCCGCAAAGGCATAGCGGAATTGCCGGCCTTGCGCGTAGTCCCTGGCGGTATCGGGATCGATCACCAGCAGCAGCCGGTCCGGTTGCGCCTCAACGAAAAGCGGCGTGCCTTCGAGCGTGACCCGGTCGCCCAGAATGCCGCGCAACGTGTCGGCGCCGAGCTGCGTGACCTCCAGATCGAAACCGCCCGGAATCGGAACCACGACCCGCACGCTTTGGCCGGGCAGGTGGTCGGGCAGGGTGCCTTCGAGCACGAAGATCGCCATTTCGTTCTGGTACAGATCGAAATCCTCGCCGATCAGCAGCT
>CBDUPF010000022.1:0-22191 GCA_965369035.1 uncultured Aliishimia sp. | reverse complement strand
AACTCCTGACATCTTCGATGTGAACGAAGCGCTCTACCACTGAGCTAATCACCCATCCGAGTGCGGAGCAGGTAGCCAATTCGGACAATCCGTGCAAGAGGGCAAATGCGGTTTCCCAGCCGATTTCCGAAGTGATGCCGCGCCAGGCGGGCCGGTTCTGGTCAGCGATGCCGTGGCGAATTGGCCGTTTTTCCGAACTCCGGCCGTGTCAGATCACTCGGTCGTTTCCGGTTGCTCATCCGTCAGGGACTGGCGCAAACGGGCCAGCGTCACACGGGCGTTGCGCAGGTTCTTGACCTTCTGGATGCGGAGCTTGCCGAAAGGCGGCAGGTTCATGTCCCGGTCGGCGCCCAGCGCGTCGCCCAGAACCGCCAGCATCGCCTCCACCACCGGCTTGACGTCTTTCTTCTTGCGACCGGACCGCTCGACCACTGCGGCAATCAACTCTTTCTTCCGCATGGTCGGCGCGATCTTGACGGGATCCACCGCCTCATCCCGGGACGCAACATCCTCCCATGCGGGTGAAACGACCGCAGACGCAGCGGCGTCGGCAGGAACAGGCGGTTCCGCGTCCGCAACAGGCGCGTTCCCGTCATCGACCGTTTCGGCGACATGGGGTTTGGCCGCGCTTTTTGAGGCGGATTTCCGTGCCCGCCCTTTCGACACCGTAGGGTCCGCGCTGACCTCTTTCGACGTATCTTCGTCCATGTGCACCTTTGCCGACCTGTTGCTGAGCCTGAAGAAATCATCCCGCGGAGCCTTAGCCCTCCGCCGAACCCGATGATGAGCGTCAAACATAACAGCCGGCTACATGCACATGACAGCGAAATCTGTGGCAAAAATCATGAAAAAACGATGAGTAAGTGATGCTGCGCTTCTGGCTCAACACGCAACTGCCGGCTCGATTTCGGAAACCATGATCGAAAAACAGACGGCCAGTTCATAGTCGGGCGCCACGCTGAGTCCGTTGAGTGCACTGCCGGTCAGCATTCCGCGTCTCGACGGATCGCGGGTAATGGCCAACAAGAAAACGCCCCGCAGGATCCTGCGGGGCGCAATCAAGTCGTTCAGAACCATTCGCGTCAATGCGCGGTTGCGCCGACGCCGCCGTCTTTCGATGCAGCCGCGGCCGCTGCCGCAGCTTCTTCGGCAGCCTCGTCCCATTCGATCGGTTCGGGCTGTCGGATCAGCGCTTCCTTCAACACCTCGGACACATGCGAGACAGGGATTATCTTCAACCCGTCCTTCACGTTGTCCGGGATCTCGGCCAGGTCTTTCTCGTTCTCTTCGGGGATGAGCACCGTCTTGATCCCACCGCGCAACGCGGCCAGGAGTTTCTCCTTCAGCCCGCCGATCGGCATCGCATTCCCGCGCAGCGACACCTCGCCGGTCATGGCGATGTCCTTCTTCACCGGGATGCCGGTCAGGACGGACACGATGGAGGTCACCATGGCCAGTCCGGCCGACGGGCCGTCCTTGGGCGTGGCGCCGTCGGGCACGTGCACGTGGATGTCCATGCGGTCGAACATCGGCGGTTTCACCCCGATCGAGGGCGCGATGGAGCGCACGAACGAGGACGCCGCGTCGATGGATTCCTTCATCACGTCGCCCAGCTTGCCGGTGGTCTTCATCCGGCCCTTTCCGGGCAATCTCAGCGCCTCGATATGCAGAAGGTCACCACCAACGGAGGTCCATGCCAACCCGGTCACGACACCGATCTGATCCTCCTGCTCGGCAAGACCGTAGCGGTATTTCTTCACCCCGAGGAAATCGCCGATGTTCTCCGGCGAGACCTCGACCGACTCGACCTCCTTCTTGATGATCTTGGTCAGCGTCTTGCGGGCGACCTTCGCGATTTCACGTTCGAGGTTCCGCACGCCCGCCTCGCGGGTGTACCGGCGGATGATCTCGGTCAGCGCCTCGTCCGTCAGCTTGAACTCCTTGGCCTTCAACCCGTGGTTCTTGATCTGCTTCGGGATCAGGTGCTGCTTCGCGATCTCGCGCTTCTCGTCCTCGGTATAGCCGGCCAGCGGAATGATCTCCATCCGGTCCAGAAGCGGGCCCGGCATGTTGTAGGAGTTCGACGTGGTCAGGAACATGACGTTCGACAGGTCGTACTCGACCTCCAGGTAGTGGTCGACGAACGTGTTGTTCTGCTCCGGATCGAGCACTTCGAGCATGGCCGAAGCCGGGTCACCACGGAAGTCCTGCCCCATCTTGTCGATCTCGTCGAGCAGGATGAGCGGGTTCGTGGTTTTCGCCTTCTTCAGCGCCTGGATGATCTTGCCCGGCATCGACCCGATATAGGTCCGGCGGTGCCCGCGGATTTCGCTTTCGTCACGTACGCCACCCAGCGAGATGCGGATGAACTCGCGCCCCGTGGCACGAGCCACGGATTTGCCGAGCGACGTCTTGCCCACGCCCGGAGGTCCCACGAGGCAGAGGATCGGACCCTTCAGTTTTTGCGAGCGCTGCTGCACTGCCAGGTACTCGACGATCCGTTCCTTGACCTTCTCGAGGCCATAGTGATCGTCGTCCAGGATGCTCTGCGCGCGGTTCAGATCCTTCTTGACGCGGGACTTCTTGCCCCACGGGATCGACAGGATCCAGTCGAGATAGTTCCGGACCACGGTGGCCTCGGCACTCATCGGCGACATGTTCCGCAGCTTCTTCAACTCGGCGTCGCACTTCTCGCGCGCTTCCTTGGAGAGCTTGGTTTCCGCGATCTTCTCTTCGAGTTCCGCCAGCTCGTTCTGGCCGTCCTCGCCGTCGCCAAGCTCCTTCTGGATGGCCTTCATCTGTTCGTTGAGATAATACTCGCGCTGCGTCCGCTCCATCTGCGACTTCACGCGGGTCTTGATCTTCTTCTCGACCTGCAGGACGGACATCTCCCCCTGCATCAGGCCATAGACCTTCTCCAGCCGCTCGCTCACGCTCAGCGTCTCCAGAAGGTCCTGCTTCTGTTCAACCTCGATGCCAAGATGCCCCGCAACCAGATCGGCCAGCTTCGCCGGCTCGGTCGTTTCGGCCACTGCGGCGAGGGCCTCCTCGGGGATGTTCTTCTTGACCTTCGCGTAGCGCTCGAACTCGTTGGCCACGGAACGCAACAACGCCTCGGTCGTGGCAAGATCGCCCGGCATTTCCGTGAGATATTCTGCGCTCGCCTCGAAGAACTGGTCGTTTTCAAGGAATTCCGTGATGCGCACGCGCGCCTGCCCCTCGACCAGCACCTTCACGGTGCCGTCGGGCAGCTTCAGCATTTGCAGCACGTTGGCCAGAACCCCGGCCTTGTAGATGCCATCCGTGTCCGGATCGTCGACCGACGGGTCGACCTGGCTCGACAAGAGGATCTGCTTGTCGTCGGCCATGACCTCTTCCAGCGCCCGGACCGACTTCTCCCGTCCGACGAAAAGCGGCACGATCATGTGGGGGAACACTACGATATCGCGCAGCGGCAGCACCGGGTAGGAGGCGTTGAGTGGCTCTTGCATGCTCATTCCTTGTATCTGCAAGATGGCGCGGCCCCTGTCAGGCGACCTTGGCCATCTCCTGTTCACGAACAGTTAAATTGTGACCCGGCCTGCCTGTTTCAAGCCGCAATGGTTCGCAGCATGCAGCGACAGCCCGGGCTGTGCAACGGGTCAGGCTGCCGCAAGCCCATGTAACCAATACAAACACCGACGAAAACCGTAACTTCGCGCCGGAATCACGGAGTTCGATCAAACGAATGTCAGTGACGCCAGAATCGCTACGCAGAACCACGCCACCGAGAAAATCGCTAAATGCATGGCAGACACCCCTTCGTCACGTGACCCAGCGTAAGTTCGCGCTTTACGGCACCCTAGTCAGGGATTCCTGACCAAGGGTTTAACGAAACGTGGGATGGGCGCGAAATTCTTGCCCGACGCGATCAGATCGGATCGATATCGCCCTGTTCGCGAAGGGTGTGGAAATCGGCATGCCAGGCCGCGAAACTCCCCGAGGCGATCGCGTCGCGCATTCCGGCCATGATCTCCTGATAGTAGTGCAGGTTGTGCCAGGTCAGCAGCATGGAGGAGATGATCTCCTGCGACCTGAAGACGTGGTGCAGATAGGCACGCGAGTAGTTCCGACAGGCGGGGCAGGTGCAGGCGTCGTCCAGCGGGCGCGGGTCGTCCTGGTGGCGGGCATTCTTGATGTTGAGCACCCCGCGGCGGGTAAAGACCTGCCCCGTCCGGCCCGACCGCGAGGGCAGCACACAATCCATCATGTCCACGCCGCGCGCCACGGCGCCGACGATATCGTCGGGCTTGCCCACCCCCATCAGGTAACGCGGCCGGCCCTCTGGCAATTGGCCGGGCGCGAAGTCGAGACAGGCAAACATCGCCTCCTGCCCCTCGCCCACTGCCAACCCGCCGATGGCGTAGCCTTCGAAACCGATCTCCCGCAGGGCCTCCGCACTCTCCTGCCGCAGGTCCTCCTCCAGCCCGCCCTGCTGGATCCCGAAGAGCGCGTGGCCGGGCCGATCCCCGAAGGCGTCGCGCGATCGCCTTGCCCAACGCATCGACAGGCGCATCGACTCCGCGATCCGGTCCCGACCGGCAGGCAGCGCGGGGCATTCGTCGAAACACATCACGATGTCCGAACCCAGCAGACGCTGGATCTCCATCGACCGTTCGGGGCTCAGCACATGGCTGGAACCGTCGATGTGCGATTTGAACGTCACCCCGTCCTCGGTGAGCTTGCGCAACCCCGCAAGGCTCATCACCTGGAACCCGCCCGAATCCGTCAGGATCGGCCGGTCCCAGTTCATGAACCGGTGCAGCCCGCCCAGCCGGTCGATCCGTTCCGCGCCGGGACGCAGCATCAGGTGGTAGGTGTTGCCCAGAAGGATGTCCGCGCCGGTTTCCGCCACGCTCTCGGGCAGCATCGCCTTCACGGTCCCGGCGGTTCCCACAGGCATGAAGGCGGGCGTCCTGATCTTTCCACGAGGGGTGGAGATCACGCCGGTGCGGGCCGTGCCGTCGGTTGCCTGAAGGTCAAAGCCGAAGGCGGCCATCTGTTTCACCGTGATCTTTCGTTCTGTAAGTTTTCAGGCCCGCGCGATATATGGATCGACGGGCGTTGTAAATGTCGCCTCCGGGGGCGCGCCTCGAACAACCGAAACCACGCAAGGAACAACGTGAACATGCCCATCGAAGATCAGTTGATCGGCCTATTGCAGGGCAATGTCGTCTACCTGATCGCCGCGATCCTGCTGGTGATCCTGGTGTTCCGGTCGGTCAAGATCGTGCCGCAGTCCGAAAAATTCGTGGTGGAGCGTTTTGGCCGGCTACGGTCGGTCCTGGGTCCGGGGATCAACATGATCGTACCGTTCCTCGATCGGGTCGCGCATCAGGTCTCGATCCTCGAACGGCAGCTGCCGACCGCCTCGCAGGATGCGATCACCCGCGACAACGTGCTGGTACAGGTCGATACCTCGGTCTTCTACCGCATTCTCGCGCCGGAAAAGACCGTCTACCGCATCCGTGACATCGACGCGGCAATCGCCACGACCGTGGCGGGCATCGTGCGGGCGGAAATCGGCAAGATGGACCTCGACGAGGTGCAGTCGAACCGCGGGCAGCTGATCACGACGATCAAGGAAAGCGTGGAGGACGCGGTCGAGAACTGGGGGATCGAGGTCACGCGGGCCGAAATCCTCGACGTGAACCTCGACCAGGCCACCCGTGAAGCGATGCTCCAGCAGCTCAACGCCGAACGCGCCCGGCGCGCGCAGGTGACCGAGGCCGAAGGCAAGAAACGCGCGGTGGAACTGGCCGCGGATGCGGAGCTTTACGCCTCCGAACAGACGGCCAAGGCCCGGCGCATCCTGGCCGAGGCGGAAGCCTATGCCACGCAGGTGGTGGCGCAGGCGATCAACGAAAACGGGCTCGAGGCAGCGCAATACCAGATCGCGCTGAAGCAGGTGGAGGCGCTGTCGGGTCTGGGCAGCGGTCCGGGCAACCAGACGCTGGTTCTGCCTGCGAACGCGGTCGACGCCTTCGTGGACGCGTTCAAGCTGCTGAAAGGGCGCGGCGCGTGACGGAGCTGTTGACGAACTGGTGGGTCTGGGTCGCGCTGGCGCTTTTTCTCGGCATCGTCGAGATCGTCGCTCCGTCCTTCTTCTTCCTCGGGTTTTCTCTCGGTGCCCTCGTGCTGGGCCTGCTGTTCGGCTTCGCGCCGGAGTTACTGGGCGGGCTCTCGATCAGCGCCGTGATCGCGCTGTTTGCCGGGCTGTCGCTGGTGGCCTGGCTGGCCCTGCGCTTTGTCTTCCGCCGCCAGTCGAGCGGATCGAAGATCTTCACCAAGGACATCAACGACTGACCACCGCAATCCGTTGACAGACGGTTTCGCAGGTGCCAAACGCGCCGAGACGCACGGCAACACGCGCAAGGCCGGGCAGGTTCGAAAACGCCCGCTTCCCGGTGCCTCTGGCGCCGGCCGCAACTTTCACCGCACGCTTTACGTGGCCCGGTTGAGGCACTCTGGGGCCATTGATAGGTTCGCAACCACGAGACACGGAGGAGGTCTTCGATGCCGGATACTCTGTCGGACAAGCTGGAATTCGGCTGGGAGGAGTGGGTCGCCCTGCCCGACCTCGGTCTGCCAGCGCTTCGAGCCAAGATCGACACCGGCGCACGGACCTCCGCCCTGCATGCCTCCGAGATCGAGGTGTTCGGACCGCTTGCCCGGCCCAAGGTCCGCTTCGTCGTGCATCCGGTCGCCAACGACTACAACGTGGCGATCACCTGTTCGGCCAACATCATCGACCGGCGCGAAGTGACATCGTCGAACGGCGAATCCGAGATGCGGTATGTCATCAAGTCTGCGTTGGCCGTGGGCGGGCACAGCTGGCCGGTGGAGATCACGCTCACCAACCGGCACGGCATGGCGAGCCGGATGCTGCTGGGCCGCCAGGCACTGGGAGAAAACATCACCATCACGGCCTCGGACCGGCGGCTGCAGCCTGAACTCAGCTACGATGTCTACCGCTCGGCCGGGCTGCGCAAGGCCGCGCCAAAACGGTCCCTGCGCGTTGCCGTGCTGAGCCGCGAGGACAATTATTCGACCCGCCGTCTCGTGCAGGAGGGAGAGGACCGCGGCCATTCCGTGGAAGTGATCGACACCACGCGTTGCTACATGGCGATAAACGCGATGTCGCCGGAGGTGCACTATGACGGATCCCGCCTGCCCCGCTACGACGCGGTCATTCCGCGCATCGGCGCCTCCATCACGCCCTATGGCACCGCCGTGATTCGCCAGTTCGAAACCATCGGCACCTATTGCGTCAACGGCTCCGAGGGCATCCGCGCCAGCCGGGACAAGCTGCACGCGCATCAGATTCTGGCCTCGCGGAAGATCGGCATGCCGACCACGGCATTCGCGGCCTCGCCCAAGGACACCAAGAACCTGATGGACCTCGTGGGCTCCGCGCCGATGATCGTGAAGCTGCTGGAATCGACCCAAGGCAAGGGCGTGGTCCTGGCGGAGACCAAGAAGGCCGCAGAATCCGTGATCGACGCCTTTCGCGGGCTGCGCGCCAACTTCCTCGTCCAGCATTTCGTGAAGGAGGCCGCGGGCGAGGATATCCGCTGCCTGGTGGTCGGCGGCAAGGTGGTGGCGGCGATGAAGCGCACCGGCGCCGAGGGCGATTTCCGCTCCAACCTCCATCGTGGCGGATCGGCCAAGGTGGTTAAGATCACACCGGCCGAGCGGTCGGCGGCCGTGCGCGCGGCGAAGGCGTTCGGGCTGGGCGTCGCGGGCGTGGACCTGTTGCGCGCGGAAAGCGGGCCAAAGGTGCTCGAAGTCAATTCCTCGCCCGGCTTCGAGGGCATAGAAACCGCCTCGGGCAAGAACATCGTGGGCGGCGTCTATGACATGATCGAGGAACGGGCCGCTCCGAAGCCCGTGCGCCGGCGGACCCGAACGTGACTTCCACGACGATTGCATCGCGCAGGACCCTAATACCCGGCGGCCTCTGGACGCGGGCCGCGCCATTTCCTATATCTTCTGTCAGGTAATCCGCGCGAGGCACTCATGAACAACCAGACAGGCCCGATGGAAGGCGCACCGTTGATCGCGCCATCTTCGACGGATCACCCGCTTTACGACCAGGTGGTCGATGCCTGCCGGTCCGTCTACGATCCCGAGATACCAGTGAACATTTTCGAGCTCGGCCTGATCTATACCATCGACATCAACGATCAGAACGAGGTGAAGATCGTCATGTCGCTGACCGCGCCGGGCTGTCCGGTGGCCGGAGAGATGCCGGGCTGGGTCGCCGACGCGGTTGAACCCATCCCTGGCGTGAAGCAGGTCGATGTCGAACTCACCTGGGAGCCGCCCTGGGGCATGGACATGATGTCCGACGAGGCACGGCTCGAACTGGGCTTCATGTAGACCCCACAGAAGCCGGCAAGCGGCGCGCCGGCATTCGCTGACATATTACTGTCACACTCGCTTTGCGGGATTGTTATGCGTGCGGCCTATGACCCGGGCAAATGAGACCGGAGAGAGAGAAACCATCGGCATCTTCGACCGGAGTGTTCGCTTTGGGCTCATGATGCTCGACCAACGGGATTTTGACCGCGCGCCCGCTGTTCCCCGAGGATGCTGTCGAAACCCGCATCATGTGCCCGTTGGAGGCCGCGCCCATCCCCGTGGGGGCGGCCTCTTTTTGCCCCGCCCCCTTGAGTGAGCGCGCCGAGGGGCTTAGTTTCATCCTGTAACCGAAAGGACGTGCCGAATGTTCGGAATTCCAGGCAAACAGGCCGTCACCATGACGGACCGCGCCGCGAAACAGATCGCCAAGCTCATGGCCAAGGGCGCCCACCAGGGGCTTCGGATCGGCGTGAAGAAAGGCGGTTGCGCGGGCATGGAATACACCATGGACTACGTGGACGAGGTCGGCGAGCATGACGAGATCGTCGAACAGGACGGCGCGCGCATCCTGATCGCGCCGATGGCGCAGATGTTCCTCTTCGGGACGGAGATCGACTACGAAGTGTCGTTGCTGGAGTCCGGCTTCCGCTTCAACAACCCGAACGTGACCGAGGCTTGCGGTTGCGGCGAATCGATCAAGTTTGCCGACGTGGACGAACTTTCGAACTCCATGAACAAGGGCTGATGGCGATCTCCGACGAACAGATCGCGTTCGTCCGGGACCTTTTCTCCGGCCTCGGCTCGATCAACACGCGCAAGATGTTCGGGGGCCTCGGCATCTATTCCGACGGAAAGATCTTCGCCATCCTGATGAGCGACGGCGTACTGAAGCTCAAGGGTGCCGGCCCCATGGTGGAAACGCTGGATTCCGAAGGTTGGGAGCGGTGGACCTACACGCGCGACAACGGCGTGTCCTCCTCCATGCCATACTGGACCATGCCCGAAGCCTTGCTCGACGATCCCGACGCGGCCTGCGACTGGGCCGGGCGCGCGCTGGCGGTGCTATAGTCGTGTGCCGCCGGCCTTCGGGCTGCTTCGACCACTGCGCGCCCGGCGGACCGTCACCCCTTCTGCAGGTGCAGATATGTTTCCGAGAACCGACGGGCCATGTGGTCGCCGGCCAGGATCACCGCATCCGATCCCGGTGGAGCGACGTTTGTGTCGTGACTCGGATTGACGAACAGCGGGACGGAGATCCGTTCCGCCAGACCGCCCTTGACCCGGTGCGGCGTCGCCACGACATCGCCAGCCGTCCAGAATTGCAGCATCTCGCCGAAGTTGATCACGAATTCACCCGGCGGCGCGCTGAGCGGGATCCAACCGCCGCCGCGCTGCCGCACTTCCAGCCCAGGCCCGCCATCGGTGGCCAGCAGAGTGATGCAGCCATAGTCGGTGTGGGTCGCGATGCCGAAATCCTTCTCCCCCGCCCAGTCGGGCCGAGCGGGATAGTAGTTGCCGCGCAGCAAGGCCATTGGCGCTTCGAACGCCCGGTCGAAGGCGTCCGCGGGCTTGCCCAGCGATAGCGAGACCGCACGCAGCAGTGACTTCGCCACCTCCAGCGCGTCGTCGTAGTAGGCCTTGATCACCCGTTCGAAGGAAGCAGGCCTCTCCGGCCAGAGGTTGGGCGCATAGACCGGCATACCGGCCAGCGGATGGTCGGCCGGCAGGGTGAACCCGCAATCGAAATACTGCTTGAAATCCGGGTTCGCGTCGGGATCGACCCGCTCGGATCCCGGCCCGCCCCAGCCGCGGTTGGACCCGGTCCGCGCCATGTCGATGCGGGCCTTGTCCTCGGTCGGCAGGTGAAAGAAGGCACGATAGGTCTCGATCACCTCGCGGACGCGGTCCGCGCCCAGGGCGGTGCCGTGGACCGTCGCGAACCCGACATCTGTCGCGGCACTGCGCATTGCCTCAAGCGCGTCGGCGTCGCGCGCGTCCAGAAGCCTTGCGTCGATACGGGGAATGACCATCGGTTGCCGCCCTTGTTGCCCGACCCTGCGCAAGCTGGTAGCACCGGATGTGCCCGCTGAGAAGAGGCTCGAAAAGAGGATTGCCATGCGCCGCAAGCTTGCCGCCGGAAACTGGAAGATGAACGGAACCAGCCAGAGCCTGGCCGAACTTGCCGCCCTGACACGGCAGGTGACGGCAGATACCCGGACCGATATCGTGATCTGCCCGCCCGCGCCGCTGCTTTTTCGCGCATCTGAAATCACCGCCGGTACGCCGGTCCTCATCGGTGCGCAGGATTGTCACCCCGACGCGGAGGGTGCGTATACCGGCGACATTTCTGCCGGAATGATCGCAGATACCGGAGCCAGAATCGTGATCGTCGGCCATTCGGAGCGACGGGAGGCGCATCGCGAGGACGATGCCTTGATCCGCGGCAAGGCGCGTGCGGCGCTGGCGGCCGGCCTGATCCCGATCATCTGCATCGGCGAGACCGAGGGCCAGCGGACGGCGGGCCAGACGCTCGACATCCTCTCGGGCCAGCTTGACGGGTCCTGCCCCGACGAGGCGACCGGCGAGACGACCGTGATCGCCTACGAGCCCATCTGGGCCATCGGCACCGGCAAGGTGCCGACGCTGGAGCAGATCGGGGAGGTGCATGACCACCTGCGCGCGCAACTGACCGCGCGGTTCGGCGCGGATGGGGAGAATTTCCGCCTGCTCTACGGCGGGTCGGTCAAGGGCTCGAATGCGGCGGACATCTTCGGCGTGCCCAATGTCGACGGTGCGCTGGTGGGGGGTGCGTCGCTCAAGGCCGCGGACTTCGCGCCCATCGTCGCGGCCCTGCAGGCGTCCTGAAGCCGCACCCGGGGCAGGGCGCGGCCGGGGTCAGTTCGTAATCAGCTCCGGTCCCATCATCAGCGTCGGTAGCCACGTCGAGATGATCGGCACGTAGGTGACGAGGATCAGGAACACGAAGAGCACCGCGGTAAAGGGCAGCGCCGCCTTCACCACCCGCAGCATCGGCATTCCCGCCACGCCGGAGGTCACGAAGAGGTTCAGGCCGACCGGCGGGGTGATCATCCCGATTTCCATGTTGACCACCATGATGATGCCGAGATGGATCGGATCGATCCCCATCTCGGGCGAGGTCGCGATGGGAAAGACCAGCGGTGCGACGATGATCAGCAGCCCCGACGGCTCCATGAACTGACCGCCGATCAGCAGGATCACGTTCACGATCACCAGGAACATGATCGGCCCCAGCCCCGCATCCAGCATCGCGGTGGCGATCCTCTGCGGGATCTGCTCGTCGGTCAGCACGTGTTTCAGGATCAGTGCGTTGGCGATGATGAACATCAGCGTGATGGTCAGCTTGCCCGCATCCAGCAGCGTGTTGCGCGTGTCGCGGTGGAAGAACGCGGTGACCAGCGCATAGGGCTTGTGGATCAGCGACAGGTTCGGCCGCCCCTCCTCCGTCGCAAGCGGCCCGATGTCGCGGTAGATGAAGAGCGCGGCGATGCACGCATAGACCGCCGCAACCGCTGCCGCCTCGGTCGGGGTGAAGATCGCGCCGGTCACGCCGGGAATGCCGTAGATGCCGACCATGATGATGACGATCAGCATCAGCCCCCAGAACGCGTCGGCAAAGCTCCGGCCGACCTCGCCCCAGCCCTTCCATTCACCCTTCGGCATGTTGCGGATGCGCGCCATGATGTAGATCGTGATCATCAGGAACAGTCCGGCCATGATGCCCGGGATCACGCCCGCCAGGAACATCCGCCCGACGGAGACGTCGGTGGCCGAGGCATAGACCACCATCACGATGGACGGCGGGATCAGGATGCCCAGCGTGCCTGCGTTGGCGATCACGCCCGCCGCGAAATCCTTGGTGTATCCCGCCTGGCGCATCGCCGCGATCACGATCGTCCCGATGGCGACCACGGTGGCCGGAGAGGAGCCCGACAACGCGGCGAACATCATGCAGGCAAAGACGCCCGCAATGGCAAGGCCGCCCCGTAGGTGCCCCACGCAGGCGATGGAGAAGCGGATGATCCGTTTGGCCACGCCTCCCGTCGACATGAAGGACGAGGCCAGGATGAAGAACGGGATGGCCAGCAGCGTGTAGTGCCCGGCCATCGCCTGGAACAGCGACTGCGCGACGGCGGCCAGCGACGTGTCGCTGAGCACCAGCAGGAAGAGGATCGAGGAGATGCCGAGCGACACGGCGATCGGCACACCGATCAGCATGAGCCCCACGACGAGACCGAAGAGAATGGCGACTTCCATGGATCAGGTCCCTTCCTGCGCGCGGCGCGCGTCTTCGACCGCATCCTCGGCCTCGTGGCTCACGATAAGACTGGTGGCATGGCCGGCCCAGATGCGCCAGGTGGCCTGGCAGAAGCGATAAAGCAGAAGCGCCATGGAGAGCGGCAGCACCACGTAAGGGATGAAGCGCGGCAGCTTTTCGTATTCCTCGCCCTCGTTCATGATCGGCTCGATCCAGCGCAGCCACTCGGGAAAGGGAATGTCCTCCACCCCGTACCACGCACGGTAGGAGGTGGCCCGCATCTCCTCGAACCCGGTCGGGAACCACCGCCCGGTGGTCTTCGGCAGGTTGGCGAAATTGGCCCAGTAGTCCCAGGCGCCCTTCAGCAACATGAAGGCATAGATCACGCAGATCACGCCCGCGATCAGCGCGAGCGTTCGGCGCACCCGTTTCGAGAACAGGTTGATTACCGTGTCGACACCGAGGTTGGCGGTCTTCTTGACGGCATAGGAGACACCGAGCAGCACAAGCCAGGCGAACAGGAACGTCACCGTTTCCAGCACCCAGATGAAACTCGAGTTGAAAAGGTAGCGCATGACCACGTTGACGAAGGTCAGCAACGTCATGAGGCCGAGGATCGTCGCGATCGCCGACTCCTCGAAATCGTTGACGAACCGGCTGAATGGTCCGCGCGGCTGAGATCCGTGTGCCATCTTGTCTGTCCCCCTCCTGATGCGGGATGTCCCGCGGCGGATCCGGCCGGCCATGTCCTCCCGCCGGCCGGATCCAGTCTTTCCCGGTTGTCAGAACCCTGCGTTGATCGCCTGTGCGGCGTCAATGTTCTCCTGTCCGACATCATCCTTGAACTGGTCCCAGACGGGCATCATCGCATCGACCCATTGCTGCCGCTGTTCGGGCGACAGTTCACGGATCTCCGTGCCCGCGTCCAGAACCGCCTGGCGCGCGTCTGCATCCACCTGGCCCACCGCGGCGTTCCGCTCCACGGACACTTCGTGCAGGATCGTCGCCAGCTGGTCGCGCACGTCGTCGGGCAGGCTGTCCCACCAGTCGGTGCCGACCACCACCATGTAGTCGATGATGCCGTGGTTGGTTTCGGTGATGCCGTCCTGCACCTCGAAGAACTTCTGGCCGTAGATGTTGGACCAGGTGTTCTCCTGCCCGTCCACAACGCCGGTCTGCAGCGCGCCATAGACCTCGGAGAAGGCCATCGGCTGGGGGCTGACGCCGATGGCTTCCATCTGCGCCTTGATCACGTCGGAAGGCTGCACGCGGAACTTGAGGCCTTTGGCATCCTCAGGCGAAATCAACGGCTTGTTGGCCGACATCTGCTTCATGCCGTTGTGCCAGAATTCGAGCCCCAGAAGACCACGGCGCGCCATCGACGCCTTCATCGCCTGCCCGGCTTCCGAGCTTTGGAAGGCATCCACGGCCTCGATGTTCTTGAACATGAACGGCAGGTCGAAGATGCGGAAGACCTTCGTGAACTGCTCGAACTTCGACAGCGACGGTGCCGCCATCTGCACATCGCCCTGCAGCATCGCCTCCAGCACCTGGTCGTCGTCATAAAGCGTGGAGTTCGGGAAGACCTCCATGCAGGCCTTGCCATCCATCTCCGCGTTCACGCGTTCCTGCAGCATCGACGCCGCGATGCCCTTGGGGTGCTTGTCGGAGTTCGTCACGTGGCTGAACTTGATCACGATTTCACCGTCATCGCAGGCTGCGGACAGGGCCGTTGCGCTTACGGTCATCGCGAGGGCCGCCATGGCGGCTGTCATGAATTTCATCAGGTATCCTCCCTCAGTGTCAAACGGACGCGTCACGCGCCCACGGCCGCTCCCTGCGGCCTCGGACAGAAGAAAAAACCGAATGGCCGCGCGACATCAACAGTCTTGATGGATCCCAGGAAAATGGTGAATTAATCCCTCAGTTTCAATGCCTTACCCGCCTTGTTTGAAGTGAGATCGGGACAGATTCGAGCCATGAGTGCGAAAATCCGCATGGATCGGCCCCCATCTGTGCGAAAATCCGCACAGACTAATCGCCGCGAAAGGTCTCCGCACGAATCCCGTGGCGGGCCAGCTTGTCGTAGAAGGTCTTGCGCGGCAGCTTCAACGCCTCCGCCGCGTCGACGGCACGTCCGCCCGCTCGCCGCAGCGCCTGTTGGAGAATGGTCTTTTCCACCTGAGCCATCTGTTCGGCAAGGCCAAGGTCCGGGTTCGCTGCCGGTTCCTCGGCCAGCCCCAGGGTGAAGCGCATCGCCTCCGACATCAGCGCGCGCGCATTGCCCGGCCAGTCACGCGACATCAGATCCGAGATCAGTTCCGGCGGCACATGCGGTTCGTCCAGTCCTGCCTGCTCGGCGGCCAGCGCGACATAGTGGCGGAACAATACCGGGATATCGCTGCGCCGCTCGGACAGCGCGGGAATGCGGATAAGGACGCCGGAGAGTTGATAGTAGAAATCCGCGAGGAAGGAACCCTGCCCAATGGCCGCTTCCAGATCCTTGGAGGAGCCGAGCAGGATGCGGGCGCGCGGCGCCTTGTCCAGCGCTTCGGCCAGCGTCAGCTGCGTTTCGACCGGCAGGAACGCAGCCTCGTCCACAAACAGGCTGCCACCCCGCGCGGCCTCCAATGCGTCCGCGACGTCCCCGGGCGTCAGGTCTCGTCCCGCGCGCTTCAGGAAGGGCGACTTGGACCGGGGGGAACACAGGTGCACGACCTCCGCGACCTTGGAGATGCCGGACCCCGGCGGGCCCAGGATCAGCGCATCGCTGCCTGCCTGCGCGATCCGGCGCACCCGGGAGCGCAACGCCTCCGCGGCCTGTGACGTGCCGAACAGCATGCGCGCGGCCGGATCGCCCCGCTCGACCTGCGCGCGCAACGCCCGGTTTTCCAGGACCAGGGCGCGTGTCCGCAGCGCGCGTTCGAGCACGGGAAGCAGGTCCTTGGGGGCGCAGGGTTTCTCCAGAAAATCGAAAGCCCCCTGTCCGATCGCCTGCACGGCCATCGGAATGTCGCCTTCTCCGGTCAACAGCACGACGGGAAGGTCCGAATCCTGTTCCTGCGCATAGGTCAGCAGATGGAACCCGTCGCGCCCCGGCATCCGAATGTCCGACAGGATGACCCCGTCGAAGTCCGGCGTGATATGGTCCTTTGCGGCCACGAAGGATCCCGCCAGCACCGGCACAAGGTCGGCCAGTTCGAGGGTCTGGCCCAACGCCTCGCGCACCGCTCTGTCATCATCGACAACGAGAACCTGCCGCGTCATGCCGCCCGCTCCGTATCGTCGGACCACCGCTCCAGTTCCACGGTGAAGACCGCGCCGCCATCGGGACTGTTCATCCCGCGGATCTCGCCGCCGAAGCTTTGCACGATGCCGTAGGAGATCGACAGGCCGAGGCCCATGCCATCCTGCCCGGTATCGGCCTTGGTCGAGTAAAACGGCTCGAACATCTTGTCGGGCATGTCGATGCCCGGTCCGGTATCGGCGACCTCGACCACCAGCCGCGCGCCATCCCGCGTGCGCAGCGTCAGGTCCCGCCGGTCGGATGCCGCCATCGCATCGACCGCATTGCTGACGAGGTTGACGAAAACCTGGCAAAGCCGCACCTCGCCGCCCTTCACCCAAAGCGGATCCACGGGCAGTTCCGCGTGCAGCGTCACACCGCCATCACTGACCTTGCGTTCGGTGAGTTCGATGGCACTCGACAGGACCTTTACCAGATCGACGCGGGCAACCGGCGCGCTTTCCTGCCGCGCAAAGGCACGCAGGTTCCGGATGATCCGCCCCATCCGCTGTGCCAGTTCGGAGATCCGGCCCAGGTTTTCGCGCGCAAGTTCCGTCCGCCCCTTGTCGAACAGCGCCATGGCGTTTGCCGAGAAGGTCTGGATCGCCATCAACGGCTGGTTCAATTCGTGGCTGATGCCCGCGCTCATCTGGCCCAGCGCACTCAGCTTGCCGGCCTGCACGAGGTCCTGCTGCGCCCGGCGAAGCGCGGCTTCGGCCTCCTCGCGTTCGGCGATCTCGCGGCGCAGCGCGACGTTGGTCTGGGACAGCGCCTCCGTTCGGGCAGCGACCCGCGCTTCGAGCCGGACATTGGCCTCGGCCAGCGTCCGCCGCCGTTCGGTGGCCAGGAACAGAAGCGCCCCGAAGGCGAGGCAGAGGGCGGAGACAGCCATCGCCTGAACTCCGGCCAGGCGCAGCGCCGGGCCCGTGTCGATCAGCGCCTCGGCGGTCATGTTGATGACCGGCAATTCCTGGCGGACATGCAGCGCGCGCATCGGAAGGTACGGCCCCCAGTCCAGACGCCAGATCTCGTGACCGCCCACCCAACGCAGCGCAAACGGACGGTCTGTTCCGTTCGGAGCCAGCAGACCGTGCCCGTTGTCGGAGCGTCGCCAGTAGGTCAGCTCCGACCGGTTGGTGATGAAGACCTCGCCGCGTTCGTCGATGAAGAAGACGGGCGGGTTCGAGCCTGCCCAGTTCCATTCGATCTCGTCGATGTTTGCGGCCACGATGACCGCCCCGCGCACCTTTGCATCAGGACCGAAATTCGGCGATGCGAAGTAGTAGGCCCGCGCGTCAACCAGAGAGCCCGCACCATGCCCCGTGCCCAAGGCGCCGTTCATCGCCCGCCACACGAAGGGCACCTCGCTCACGTCGCGGTGCGCGGTCCCGCGCGCCGCCGCGCGGATGGCCCCGGACCGGTCGACGAACAGGACCTCCAGCGCGCCGGTCTTGTCCGCCACCTCCTCGAAAAGCGCCGACGCCGCCGAGGGTTCCGCCCCGGTCGCCAGTGCATCCACCACCGGATGGTCGGCCATAAGAACCGCAAGTTCCCGGTAGCGCTGCAGCTGGCCCACGACCCGGTCCGAGGCGAGCGCGAGGTCTGCCGCGCCCCGCTTGGCCAGCCCGCCCAGCGCCTGGACGTAGCCGTAGCGCCAGACGCCCACGCCAAGCGCGGCGGTCGCGACCAGAAACAGGGCCACGACCAGTGCGCGCGATCTCCATCCCCCATGCATGGCAGATGTTTTACCCCGGCGCAGCTTGCCTTGACCAGACCGCTTGCGGCATCAGGTCGCCATGACGCGCATCCGCCAGAGCTTGACCGACCCCGATTTCGTGCAGGACCCCTACCCGTTCTACCACCGCGCGCGGACCGCCGGCCCGGTGCTTTACTGGGAGGAGATGGGCATGTGGGCGGCTTTCGATCACGCAGCGGTCTCCGCCTTGCTGCGCGACCGGCGCCTGGGGCGCACGCCGCTGGTCCCTCGCCCGCGCCCGGCGCATCTGGAGCCGTTCCGCGCGCTGGAGGACGACAGCCTGCTGGAGCTGGAGCCGCCGCGGCACACGAGGCTGCGGGCGCTGGTGCTGCGCGCCTTCACCTCACGCCGCGTGGCGACCCTGCGACAGGATATCGAAGCTGTCACAGCGGAGTTGCTGGCCGGTGTGCCGCGAGGCGACGCGTTCGACCTGATCCCGGCCTTCTGCCAGCCGCTGCCGGTGCGGATCATCGCGCGGCTGCTCGGGGTGCCCGAAACCCTTGCGCCCGAGTTGCTGGCCTGGTCGCGCGACATGGTGGCGATGTACCAGACCGGCGTGACCCGCGCAGTGGAAGAGCGCGCCGGGCAAGCCGCGGCGGAATTCGCGGCGTTCATGCGGGGGTATGTGGAGGAGCGCCGGTCGCGCCCCGCCGACGACCTCATCACCGAACTGATCGCGGCGGAGGAGGATGGCGAGAAGCTCACGACCGACGAGATGATCTCCACCTGCATCCTGCTGCTCAACGCCGGGCACGAGGCGACGGTGCATTCTCTGGGCAACGCGACGCGGGTGCTGATCGAACATGGGTTGCGGGCGGAGGCGGGCATGACCGAGGAATTGCTGCGGTTCGACGCGCCGCTGCATGTCTTCACGCGCTTTGCCTACGAGGAGATCGCGCTGCCCGGCGGCCCCCGGCTGGACCACGGAGCCGAGATCGCGCTGGTGCTCGGTGCCGCCAACCGCGACCCGGCGGTGTTTTCCGACCCCGACCGGTTCGACCCAAACCGCACGGCCAGCGCGCATACCAGTTTCGGCGGCGGCCTGCATTTCTGCGTCGGCGCGCCGCTGGCTCGGGCGGAGTTGCAGATCGCCCTGCCCGCGCTCTTCTCCGCCCTGCCCGGTCTACGGCTGACCGAGCCGCCGCGCTACGCCGACAGCTACCATTTCCACAAGCACGACCGACTGATGGTAAAGGCCTGACGCCCGCCGGGCCTCAGACGTCGATGTTTTCCAGCGGCAGCGCGGTCGTCGCCTTTATTTCCTCCATCGACAAAAGTGCGGTGACGTTGTGCACCCGCACCTCTGAAATCAGTGCCTGATAGAAGGCATCATAGGCCCGCGCGTTCTTGACCCGCACCTTGAGGATGTAGTCGATATCGCCGGCCAGCCGGTGCGCCTCCTGCACTTCCGGCCGGTCGCGCAGCGCCTTGAGAAACCGCGCCTGCCAGTCCGCCTCGTGTTCGGACGTCCGGATCAGGACAAAGAAACAGGCCTCGAACCCCAGCGCCTCGGCATCGAGCACCACGGTCTGCCGGCTGATCACGCCCGCCTCGCGCAACTTGCGAATCCGGTTCCACACAGGTGTCTTGGATGACCCCACCGCCTTGGCGATCTCGTCCAGCGACTGACCCGCATCCCGCTGCAGTTCGGCAAGGATTTTCCGGTCGGTGACATCTATGCGGACTGACATTCTCGTTTCTCCTGGAATTGCGGTTTTCCGTCCGGATTGCCCGCGCGGCAGGAACGATTTTCCTTATTTGGCGGGGCATCTAGCGTCATATCGGAATAATTTCCTATATGTAAGCCCAAGAAACGCGGAGTTACGTGATGCAGCATTTTCCGATCTTCCTGGCGACCGGTGCCCGGCACATCGTGCTGAGCGGCGGCGGCGAGGCGGCAGAAGCCAAGCTGCGCCTGCTGCTGAAGACCGAAGCCCGCGTCACTGTCTTTGCCGAACACCCCTCCGATGTGTTGGCAGGCTGGGCCGAGGACGGCCGGATCACGCTGGTCCGCCGCCCCGTGCAGCCAGGTGACACCGCGGGCGCGTCGCTGTTCTACGCCGCCGACGAGGATGCAGAGGAAGACGCGCGCACTGCTGCCATCGCCCGCGCCGACGGTGCGCTGGTCAATATCGTCGACAACCTGCACGACAGCGATTTCATCACCCCGGCCATCGTGGACCGCGACCCGGTGACGGTCGCCATCGGCACCGAAGGCGCGGCGCCGGTGCTGGCCCGCGCGATCAAGGCCGATCTGGAAGAACGGTTGCCCGCCACGCTGGGCACGCTCGCGCGGATCGGGAAATCCTTTCGCAAGATGGCGGAGGCGCTGCCCTTCGGTCGTGCGCGCCGGGATTTCTGGCGCGACTATTACTTCGCCGAAGGACCGCGTGCGATGGCCCAGGGCGAGTCCGCGGTCCGCCCGGTGCTGGACAGGTTGCTGGACGACCACATGGCGCGCGAGTCGCGCCCCGGGCATGTCGCCTTTGTCGGCGCCGGGCCGGGCGATCCGGAATTGCTGACACTGAAGGCGCGCCGCGCGCTGGACGAGGCCGACGTGGTGATCCACGATCGGCTCGTATCCCCCGGCGTTCTCGAACTCGCTCGCCGCGAGGCCACGCTGATCGACGTCGGCAAGGAAGGCTTCGGCGCCTCCACCGCACAGGAAGACATCGACGCGCTGATCGTCGAGCACGCCGCGGCCGGTGCACAGGTCGTCCGGCTGAAGGGCGGCGACGCGACCATGTTCGGGCGACTCGACGAGGAGATCGAGGCGGTCGAGGCCGCGGGCATCAGCTGGCATATCGTGCCCGGCATCACCTCCGCCTCGGCCGCGGTCGCCGCGATCGGGCAGTCGCTGACCAGGCGGGGACGCAACTCCTCCGTGCGTTTTCTCACCGGCCACGACATGCAGGGCTTCGCCGATCACGACTGGGCCGCGCTGGCCCGTCCGGGCGAGGTCGCCGCGATCTACATGGGCAAGAAATCCGCCCGCTTCATCCAGGGGCGCCTGCTGATGCATGGCGCGGACCGCGCGACGCCCGTGACGCTGGTCGAGAACGCCTCGCGCCCCGATCAGCGGATCGTTTCCACGACGCTGGGCACACTGCCCGCCGACCTCTCCGATGCGGGGCTGGCCGGCCCCGTCCTGACCTTCTACGGCCTCGCCCCGCGCGACGCCGCAACCAGCCTGTCCCAAACCCCCGTGCAGGAGTTTGCCTGATGCCGAAACAGTTCACCCCCAAGGTCGTCACCGCCAACGCGCTGATCGAAGGTGACGTGATCTACCAGACCGCCACCGGCTGGACCCGTGACCTGGCCGAGGCCGAGGTCCTGACCGACGAGGCCGATGCCGACCTGCGCCTGATCGAAGCGAGCCAACAGACCGACAAGGTCGTGGGCGCATATCTGGCCGACGTGGAACCGTCACCCAAGGGCCCCAAGCCGACGCACTTTCGCGAGAATTTCCGCGCCAGAGGGCCTTCCAACTACGCCCACGGGAAACAGGAAACCGGCACATCCCGGGCCTGAGGCCGACACCGACTGCCGCCAGCAACAACAAACACCGGCCCAGGCATGGCCCGGCCCGACCCGTATCGCGAGGGGAACGACGCATGTACGTGCACAACGATTTCGACAAAGCCTTTCTTGCCGAGCGCAACGCGCAGTTCCGCGCGCAGGTCGAGCGTCGCATCGACGGATCGCTGACCGAGGACGAGTTCAAGCCGCTGCGCCTGATGAACGGGCTCTATCTGCAACTGCACGCCTACATGCTCCGCGTGGCGATCCCCTATGGCACGCTGAACCCCTCGCAGATGCGGCAGCTGGCCTGGCTCGCCGAGCGTTGGGACAAGGGGTACGGCCATTTCACCACGCGCCAGAACATCCAGTACAACTGGCCCAGCCTCGCCGATGTGCCGGACATGCTGGATGCGCTGGCCGAGGTCGGGCTGCATGCGATCCAGACCTCCGGCAACACGATCCGCAACGTGACGGCGGATCATTTCGCCGGTGCCGCGGCGGACGAGATCGCGGATCCGCGGCCCTATGCGGAGCTGATCCGGCAGTGGTCCACCGACCATCCCGAATTCCAGTTCATGCCGCGCAAGTTCAAGATCGGCATCACCGGCAGCCCCAATGACCGCGCGGTGACGAAATCCCATGACATCGGCCTGCGGATGGTCGAGCGGGACGGGAATCCCGGCTTCGAGGTCATCGTCGGCGGCGGCCTGGGCCGGACCCCGATGATCGGCAAGGTCATCACCGAGTACCTGCCGGAGGCCGACCTGCTGCCCTACCTCGAGGCCATCGTGTCAGTCTGGAACCAGATCGGCCGGCGCGACAACAAGTACAAGGCGCGCATCAAGATCACCGTGCACGAGCACGGCATCGACGAGATCCGCAGGCTGGTCGAGGAGCGGTTCGCCCTGATCCGTCCGGCCTTCTCCG
>CBDUPF010000021.1:0-22458 GCA_965369035.1 uncultured Aliishimia sp. | reverse complement strand
CTTCCACTTCGGCGGCCATTTCGAGGGTGCAGACCTGAGGGACAAGTACCCCGATGGCGCGGACCCCTATGTGCTGGGCGAAAGTACCAACACGGCACAGACCTATGGCTATGACAGCGTGACCCAGATGCAGGAGACCAAGGCGACTCTCTGCAAGATCATGCCAGCGTAAGGAGGAAAGAGAATGGCTAGAGCGAAGTTTCTTTGCGACGCCGAGCGCTGCATCGAATGCAATGCCTGCGTCACGGCCTGCAAGAACGAACACGAGGTGCCGTGGGGGATCAACCGCCGGCGCGTCGTGACGATCAATGACGGGAAGCCGGGCGAACGCTCGATCTCGGTGGCCTGCATGCACTGTTCGGACGCGCCCTGCATGGCCGTTTGCCCGGTGGATTGCTTCTACCAGAACGAGGAAGGCGTGGTCCTTCACTCCAAGGACCTCTGCATCGGCTGCGGCTACTGCTTCTACGCGTGCCCCTTCGGCGCGCCGCAATACCCGCAGGCGGGCAACTTCGGATCCCGCGGCAAGATGGACAAGTGCACCTTCTGCGCCGGCGGTCCGGAGGAGACCCATTCCACCGCGGAGTTCGCCAAATACGGCCGCAACCGGATCGCGGAGGGCAAGCTGCCGATCTGCGCCGAGATGTGTTCGACCAAGGCGCTGCTTGCCGGCGACGGGGATGTCGTGTCCTCCATCTACCGCGAGCGGGTGGTCGCACGCGGCTTCGGCTCCGGTGCATGGGGCTGGGGCACCGCCTATGATCAGAAGGGCGGCTGACCCGCGCGATGTTCGCCGACGTGAAAGGCCTGGTCCCGGCTCGTGCCGGGGCCGCCCCCGTGCGTGATGCAGGCGGTCGCGCAATGCCGCGCGACGCAGTGTTTGACTCAGGCACGAGGTTTCGTGGACAACGGCGCAATTGCCAACGTGGGTGGGACTGCGTGACAACAACTGACCACGACCGTGGTCCGCCCCCCTTTGGCGGGGCGGAACCGACCTTTTTGAATCACCATGCCTGGGCCATTCGCTGGCAGGACCGGGGCCGCAGTTCTGCGATGGCGCAGGCGGTTCTGGATTTCAGCCGGATCGCAGGCAAGTCACGGGCAGTAGGCGCGCGCCGGCGCAACGGGTTGGCGATGCGCACGCTGGCCTGGCAGGCTCGGTGGCGCGGGGATTTCGACGCGGCGGAATCGCTGGCACACCGCGCGATTGCGCGCCTCAAGGACGAGGGGGCGGAGGCGGCGATTGCCGATTGCCTGTCCACACTGGCCGTTGTGCAGTGTTCCCGCGGTCGGCGCGATCTGGCGCGCGACTGCATCGAACAGGGAATGGATACCCTCACACACCAACCGAATGTCGGCACGCGGATCGACCTGCTGGCCGGACGGGCGATGGTCGATCGCTACGCCCGGCGAATGGAGAGCGCACAGAACACGTTGCGTCAGGCCATGGCGATCTCGGTCGGGCCGGAACTTGCGCGGATCGAACACAGCGTGGCGCGCACGTTGCTGTATGACGGTTTGCCGGGCGAGGCTCTTGAACATGGGGAGGCCGCCATCGCCCACGCGCGGGAACATCAGAATCGCGTCGTACTTCCCTATGCCATGGAAGTGGCGGCGGCGGCTCTGATCGAGCTTGGCCAGCTGGACGAGGCGGAGAAGTTCCTGCACGACGCAGAGGAGATCGCGTTCGAGGACGAAGACAGGCGCGCCGAGTGCCACCTGCTTTACCAGACCGTTCTGCTGAAGGAGCGACGCGGCGACCGGCATGCCGCGTTGGAGCAGTCGCTGCAGGGACAGGACATCGCCGAAATGATGGGGTACGCTCAGCGGCAGATCAAGTTCCTCGACCGCACCGCGAAGCTGCAGGAAGCCATCGGCGAGACGGATGCCGCATTGCGTACGCTGAAGCGGCTTGTAAAGCTGCGCGAGGCCCAACGGGAATGACAACGCGCCGTCCGGTGGGCGGCCCGGTTCCGACAGGAGAGACGACATGACCCCAATCCTGCGCCTTCTTTTCGTCCTTGTTCTGGGCATGGCCGGTCTTCCGGCCATCGCGCAGGACCAGCCCGATGCCAACGCACCCCCGGCCGTCGACAGGCGGGATACCGGCGGGGCGCAGACGCTGGAGGACATCCTGCGTCGCCAGCGCGGAGAAGAGGTCGACAACAGCTTCCGCAGCGAAGCGCTGGGCAACCCCGGCGGCGGCGCCGGGATCTCCGAACAGCTTGGAACGCTGGGCGGCGCATCGGATGCCGACTTGTGGCGCGCGCTGCGGTTCGACGAGGCGGATATCTCGAGCACGTCGCGCGGGCCCGGCGCGACGGTGCTGGTCCAGGATGGCGGCATGGCGTGGCTCGAATTTCGCAGGGGGCCGCTTCTGACCTATGGCGGGTATCTCCTGCTGGGAACGGTCGGATTGCTGCTCCTCTTCTACCTGATCCGTGGACGCATCCGGATCGAGGGAGAGAAGACCGGGCGCACGATCACGCGCTTCTCCGCCATCGAGCGGTTCGCGCACTGGCTGCTGGCGGGGTCGTTCATTCTGCTCGGGTTGACCGGGCTGCTGTCGTTGGCGGGCCGCAAGTTCCTGATCCCTGCCTTCGGGCACGAGGTCTTTTCCACCATGGCCGTCGCCAGCAAATGGATACACAACAACGTGAGCTGGGCCTTCATGGTCGGCCTCGTCATGGTCTTCGCCTTCTGGGTCATCCACAACCTGCCCAACCGGACGGATCTCGTCTGGTTCGCCAGGGGCGGCGGGATCATCGGGCATGGCCATCCGCCGGCAAAGAAATTCAACGCCGGCCAGAAACTGATCTTCTGGTCCGTGATCGTGCTGGGGGCGTCCATTTCCGTATCCGGCCTGTCGCTTCTCTTCCCGTTCGAATTGCCCATGTTCTCGGTCACGTTCGAAAAGCTGAACGCATTCGGGATTCCGCAGGCGCTGGGTTTCGGCGTGCTCGACACAGACCTGGCCCCGCACGAGGAAATGCAATTCGCGCAGTTGTGGCACGCCATCGTCAGCTTCGTCCTGATGGCGATCATCATTGCGCATATCTACATCGGGACGATCGGAATGGAGGGCGCATTCGAGGCGATGGGCACCGGCGAGGTGGAAGAGCAATGGGCGCGCGAGCATCACTCGCTATGGGTCGAGGAAGTCAAGGCGCGCGAGGCGCGGACGTCGGGCGATGCGACGCCTGCTGAGTAGTCTTCTCCTGGTCCTTGCGGCCCCGCTGGCGGCGCAGGACTTCTTCACGCTCAAGGGACACGGCGGCCCGATCATGGACATCGCCGTGTCACCGACGGGCCGGATCGCTACGGCGAGTTTCGACAATTCCCTCGGTCTGTGGCTGGACGGCGAACCCGCGTGGTGCGAGGGGCACGAGGCCGCCGTGAACGTGGTCGCATTCGCCGGTCCGGACCGCCTCGTGTCTGGCGGCGATGATTTCAGCATCCGGCTCTGGTCGGCATGTGACGGACCGGGACGGGAGATCGGACGCCACGCCGGCAAGGTGACCGGTCTCGCGGTGTCGCAGGCAACGGGCCTGGTCGCGTCGGCCAGTTGGGACGGTGCAATCGGGCTCTGGCCGCTGGACGACGAGGGGCCCGGAACTTTGTTGAGGGGTCATTCCCAGGGCGTGAACGACGTTGTCTTCTCCGAGGACGGCAGTCGGCTTTACTCCGCGTCGGTCG
The DNA here is from genome assembly GCA_965369035.1 of uncultured Aliishimia sp. Lineage (GTDB taxonomy): Bacteria > Pseudomonadota > Alphaproteobacteria > Rhodobacterales > Rhodobacteraceae > Aliishimia. The sequence goes on along the minus strand of CBDUPF010000021.1, from coordinate 18,762 downwards.
ACGGGACGATCCGTGTCTGGGACGTTGAGGCCGGAACCGAACTGCGGCAGCTGGTCAGGCACGGGTTCGGCGTGAACGAGCTGATCCTGGACGAGCGGATGGGCTGGCTCGCCTACGGCGCGGTGGACGGTGCAACGCGCCTGATCGACGCGGACAGCGGTGCTCAGATCGCGGATTTCACGCTCGACCGTCGGCCGATCCTGGCGCTTGCCCACCATCCGGCCACCCGGCAATTGGCCGTGGGGGATGGAGAAGGCTACATCATGATCATCGACACGGCAGAGCACCGCATCCTCCGAGACTTCAAGGCCGCCCGCGAAGGTCCGGTCTGGGCGCTGGCATTTTCGCCGGACGGCCGCAACCTGCACGCGGCAGGGATCGAGGACGTGATGTATTCCTGGCCGGTCGACGCATTGACGGAGTATGGGCAGATGGCGACGGCCTCGCGCAGTTTCCTGGAGGACCCCGATACGCTGCCCAATGGCGAACGTCAGTTCAAGCGCAAGTGTTCGATCTGCCACGCAACCACGCCTGGCGGGGGGCGGAAGGCGGGACCGACATTGTTCGGGCTTTTCGGCCGGCCCGCCGGAACTCTCCCCGGATACAACTATTCCGGAACGCTCGCCGGATCGGATATCGTCTGGTCCGAGGAGACGATCGACCGGCTGTTCGACCTGGGCCCGGACCATTTCATACCGGGCAGCAAGATGCCGATGCAGCGGATCGCCGCCGCTTCCGACCGGCGCGACCTGATCGACTACCTGCGGCGGGCAACGGCGAGCGAAAGCACGAGAAAGGAGAACTGAATGAAGGCCATGCTGACCGCCTTCGCGGCAATCGCGATCATCGCCATCGTCGCAAACGTCGGTCTGGACTACGCCGGCTTCTCCGCCGCCGACCGCACGTCGGCGGAGTCGGTGCGGATCGACTGAACCGGTTCGACTTGGAGCGGAAGGCTGCCGGGGTGCGACCAAAGGAGGATTGCGCGCTTCGCGTTTTGCGCGAAGACTGGCGCCCGGCAGGATGGGGAGGAGAGCATCGGCGACGTGGACCACGCGAGCGATAGCGATCGTGTCCCGCAGCGGCATGAATCCGGCCGTGGCAGGCTCGCGACGGGAAACCGATGCGGGGTCCGACAGTCCCGTTGCATGGCCTCGACCCGGCTCGATCCGATGCGAGGCCGTCAGGTGGCGAACCGGATGTCGCGGCTGGAAGGCGGGCGGAAGCGCCTTGGCCGCACCATCACTCCGCAGCCACCGCGTTTGCCGGTCTCGCAGGTTCCGAACAAACGCAGGCCAAGTTGCGGCGCAGGGTGCGCATGGCGCGGCTCGAACCATCGAAATCCCCTTTCGCGGGATCGAGAACGCGTTGCGGGAACACCGACGCACAGGAAAAACGGCCGGATTTCGTACCCGGTGGGACCGGGCCCCCAGAGGCGCGCCGCATACCTCGGGAGGAGTTCGAGCCACGACAGAAATCAAAGGGAGGACATGCATGCTTGATTCAACACTTGCAGACCGGACGCAGGACTTTCTCGACACGTTCGGCAAGGCGCTGGAGACCGGAGACATCGCCGCCGCGCGCGAGATGTTCCAGGATGACTGCTATTGGCGCGACCTGGTGTCGTTCACCTGGAACATCAAGACGGTGGAGGGCAAGGACCAGGTCGAGGACATGCTGCGCCACCAGCTCGACACCACGAGGCCCACGAACTGGCGCGTGGCCGATGGCGAGGTCCCGACGGAGGAGGACGGGATCGTCACCGCATGGATCCAGTTCGAGACCGATGTGGCCCGCGGCTATGGTCTCGTGCGGCTGAAGGACGACAAGATCTGGACGCTTCTCACCACCATGGCCGAACTGAAGGGTCACGAGGAGCCCAAAGGCTTCGACCGGCCGCTGGGCGCGAAACACGGCGCGGCCAAGAACCGCCCGACCTGGAAGGAGGAGCGCGAGAGAGAGGCCGAGGAACTCGGCTACAAGACGCAGCCCTACTGCCTCGTCATCGGCGGCGGGCAGGGCGGCATCGCGCTGGGCGCACGGCTGCGGCAACTGGGCGTGCCGACGATCATCGTGGAACGGAACGAGCGCCCCGGCGACAGCTGGCGGAAACGCTACAAGTCGCTCTGCCTGCACGACCCGGTGTGGTACGACCATCTTCCCTACATCAAGTTCCCGGAAAACTGGCCCGTCTTCTCGCCCAAGGACAAGATCGGCGACTGGCTCGAGATGTACACCAAGGTGATGGAGCTGAACTACTGGACCCGCACCGAGGCGAAATCCGCGAGCTATGACGAGGACGCCAAGGAGTGGACCGTCGTCGTCGACCGAGACGGCGAGGAGGTCGTGCTGAAGCCCAAACAGCTGGTCATGGCCACGGGCATGTCGGGCAAGGCAAATGTCCCGAACTTCCCCGGAATGGAGAAGTTCAAGGGCGACCAGCACCATTCATCGCAGCATCCCGGGCCCGACAGGTACAAGGGCAAGAAGGCCGTGGTGGTCGGGTCGAACAACTCCGCGCACGACATCTGCGCCGCACTTTGGGAAAACGACGTGGACGTGACGATGGTGCAGCGATCCTCGACCCATATCGTGCGTTCGGACACGTTGATGGAGGTGGGGCTCGGCGCGCTTTATTCGGAGGAGGCGGTCCGCAATGGCGTGACGACGGAAAAGGCCGACCTGATCTTTGCCTCCCTGCCCTACCGGATTCTGCACGAGTTCCAGATCCCGGCCTATGCCGAGATGAAACGGCGCGATGCCGATTTCTACGCAGGCCTGGAGAAGGCAGGCTTCTGGCTCGACTGGGGGGATGACGAGTCCGGGCTGTTCATGAAGTACCTTCGTCGCGGATCGGGTTACTACATCGACATCGGCGCGTCGCAACTGATCATCGACGGAGAGATCAAGCTGAAGCGCGGGCAGGTGGTGGAGGTCGACGAGACCGGCGTGATTCTCGATGACGGGTCGCATCTGGACGCGGATCTGATCGTCTATGCCACGGGCTACGGCTCGATGAACGGCTGGGTCGCGGACCTCATGGGGCAGGAGATGGCCGACAAGGTCGGCAAGGTCTGGGGCCTGGGGTCGGACACGACCAAGGACCCCGGCCCCTGGGAGGGTGAACAGCGCAACATGTGGAAGCCGACACAGCAGGAGGCGTTGTGGTTCCACGGCGGCAACCTGCACCAGTCGCGCCACTACTCCCAATTCCTGTCGTTGCAGATCAAGGCGCGGATGGAAGGGATCCCCACCCCGGTCTACGGCCTTCAGGAAGTGCACCATCTGAAGTGAGAACCGACGAAAACGCGAGGCGTCCGGGCGGGCAATTTCCGCCCGGAGGCGAAATCTGTACGCAAGCGTATGGCGACTTGCCGGATTGGGTTTCTGCGACGTTGTGAACACCAGAAACAGTTTGGCATTGAAATCGTTTCGGCCTAGCCTTCTCGTGTCGTCGCAAGACGCGCGTGCACGAGCGGGGTTCAACCGGCTTGCATGTGAAGCGAAACTGGGAGGAAAAATGTCCAAGACTCTGAACCGCAGAAATTTTCTGCGCGGCTCCGCCGTTGCCGGTGCTGCAACGCTGGCCGCACCCGCCGTCCACGCTCAGGAAGGCACCACTCTGAAGATGCAAGCTGCCTGGGGCGGCGGCATCTTTCTGGAGAACGCACAATCCTACGTGAACCGTGTGAACGAGATGGCGGGCGGCGCGCTCACCATCGATCTGCTGCCGGTGGATTCGGTCGTGAAGACCAGCCAGATGCAGGACGCGGTCCATCGCGGCGTGCTCGATGCGGCGCATTACGTGCCCGCCTATTGGTACTCCAAATCGAAGTCGGCATCGCTCTTCGGCACCGGCCCGTGTTTCGGATGGTCGAGCCAGGAAGTGCTCGGTTGGGTCCATTACGGCGGTGGGCAGGAGCTCTTCGACGAACTGATGGCCTCGCTCGGCCTCAACGTGGTGTCGTTCTTCAACTCACCGATGCCGGCGCAGCCACTGGGCTGGTTCAAGGAAGAGATCACCGACGCCAGCCAGATGAAGGGGCTGAAATATCGTACGGTCGGCCTCGCGGCGGATGTGCTTCTGGAAATGGGAATGTCGGTCGTGCAGCTTCCGGGCGGCGAGATCCAGCCCGCGATGAAATCCGGTCTGATCGACGCGGCGGAATTCAACAACCCGACCTCCGACCGTGACTTCGGGATGCAGGACGTCTCCAAGCATTACCACCTGGCGTCGTTCCACCAGAGCCAGGAATTCTTCGAGGTGACCTTCAACAAGCAGAAGTTCGAGGCGCTGCCGGACGAGTTGAAGGCGATCCTGAAATATGCCTCCGAGGCGGAGAATTCCAATTTCTACTGGCACAACACCAAGCGTTACGCCGACGATCTCGTGAAGCTGCGGGACGAGCAGGGCGTCAATGTCTATCGCACTCCCGACAGCGTCATGGCCGATCAGCTGGCCGCCTGGGACGTGGTCGTCGACCGGATTTCCGGCGAGGACGAGTTCTTTGCCCGCGTGGTCGAAAGCCAGAAGGCCTATGCCAAGACGGTGATGAACTACCTCAACCTCAACCAGCCGGACTACAAGCTGGCCTACGACCACCATTTCGGCTGAGGCAAGGCAGATCGGATATGAACGGAGGCTGCTGTCCGGAGCGGCCTCCGTTTGTTGACGACCAAGGGCGGGGGTAACGATTTTGATAAAGACGATTCATGCCATCGAAGGGCTGAGCCAATGGGTCGGCAAGGCCTTCGGGTGGTGCATTCTCATACTCACTCTGTCGGTCAGCTACGAAGTCTTCGTGCGCTACGTGCTGAATTCACCGACGGTCTGGGCCTTCGACATGATGGTGCAGATGTACGGCGCGCTGTTCCTGATGGCGGGCGCCTATGCCCTGGCGCAGGATGCGCATGTTCGGGGCGACGTGATCTACCGGCTGTTTCCGGTGCGCTGGCAGGCGCGGATCGATTTCGTGCTCTACATCATCTTCTTCTTTCCGGGCATGATCGCGCTTTTCTGGTACGGTTGGGAAATCGCGTCGGACAGCTGGCGGTACAAGGAGGTGAGCTGGAACAGCCCCGCGCGCATCCAGATCTATTTCTTCAAGACATTGATACCGGTCGCGGGTCTGCTCCTGATGATTCAGGGTGTGGCAGAGATGATGCGCTGCTGGATCGCGATGCGAACGGACCGATGGCCGGAGCGCATTGACGACGTCCGCGAGACCGAGGATCTGCTGATCGACCGGGAGGTCGGCCAATGACCGATCCCCAGGTTGCAATCCTCATGCTGTCCCTGTTCATCGTCCTGGTGCTGCTGGGATTCCCGATCGCGTTCACGCTGATCGCGATGGGCGTCGCCTTCGGGTATTACGCCTATTATACGCAGGCGCCGGAGAGCATCGGCGACATCTTCAACAACAACATCTTCTATCTCCTGAACCAGAACACCTATTCGGTGATGGAGAATGACACGCTCGTGGCGATCCCGCTGTTTCTCTTCATGGGCTACGTGGTGGAGCGTGCCAACATCGTGGACCGGCTCTTCTTCTCGCTCTACCAGGCCGCGCGGAACCTGCCGGGCTCGCTCGGGATCGCGGCGCTGCTGACCTGCGCGGTGTTTTCGACCGCTTCCGGCATCGTCGGCGCGGTGGTGACATTGATGGGGCTGCTGGCCTACCCGGCCATGGCCAAGGCGGGTTACGACAAGAGCTTTGCCGCCGGCATCATCTGCGCGGGCGGGACGCTGGGCATCCTGATCCCGCCATCGATCATGCTGATCGTCTATGCTGCCATCGCGGAACTGTCACCGCTGCGGCTCTACGCGGCCGCCGTCTTCCCGGGGCTGATGCTGGCGGGCCTCTACATCGTCTATGCCGTGATCCGGGTGACGATCAATCCGGCGCTCGCCCCGATGCCGGATCAATCGGACATGCCGCCGCGCAGTCAGATCTACCTGAACCTGCTGGTGTCCTTCGTGCCGCTGACGGTGCTGATCATGCTGGTTCTGGGGTCCATCCTTGGCGGTCTCGCCACCCCGGCAGAGGCGGCGGCGATGGGTGCGCTGGGCGGTCTTGTCCTGGCGGTGCTCTACCGGTCGCTGACGTGGGACAAGGTCAAGCAATCGGTCTTCCTGACGGCGAAGGCGACCGCGATGGTCTGCTGGCTCTTTGTGGGGTCCTGGACCTTCGCGTCGATCTTCTCCTATCTCGGCGGACACGACGTGATCGAGAACTGGGTGCTGGCGATGAACCTGCAACCCTGGCAGTTCCTGGTGATGGCGCAGATCATCATCTTCCTGCTGGGTTGGCCGCTGGAATGGTCGGAGATCCTGATCATCTTCGTGCCGATCTTCCTGCCGATGCTCGATACCTTCGGGGTGAACCCGTACTTCTTTGCCATGCTCGTGGCGCTCAATCTGCAGACCTCGTTCCTGACTCCGCCCATGGCCATGTCGGCCTATTACCTCAAGGGGGTGCTGAAGTCGCAGATCGAACTGATCCAGATCTTCAAGGGGCTGATGCCCTATCTGGGGATCGTGATCCTGTGCATGGTGCTGATGTATCAGTTCCCGGGCATCGCGCTCTGGCTGCCGGACTACCTCTTCGGGGTCTGGGTGCCGTGACGAAGGGGGACCTGACCCTTCTGTCGGCAGCTGAAGCCGCCGAAGCGATTCGGACGGGACGGCTATCGTCGGAGGCGTTTGTGACGGCCTGCCTAGCGCGGGTCGAAGAGACGGAACCGATCGTCAGGGCCTGGGCCTGGCTCGACCGCGATCATGCGCTCGAACAGGCGCGGGAGGCCGACCGCATCCGCAAGGCCGGCCGCGCCACCGGCGCTCTGCATGGTGTGCCGGTCGGGTTGAAGGATATCGTCGACACCTCCGACATGCCCACCGGGCGCGGCAGCGCGATCTTTGCCGACCGGCGCCCGCAGTGGGATGCGCGCATGGTCGAACGGCTGCGCGAGGCGGGCGCGGTAATCATGGGCAAGACCGTGACGACCGAACTCGCCTACCTCCACCCCGCCGACACGACCAACCCGCATGACCCGTCGCGCACGCCCGGTGGCTCCTCCAGTGGTTCCGCCGCTGCGGTTGCCGCCCGGCACGTTCCGCTGGCCGTCGGCACGCAGACCGGCGGTTCGGTGATCCGGCCCGCGTCCTTTTGCGGCACCTTCGGGTTCAAGCCGACACGAGGCATCATCCCGCGCAGCGGTGTCTTTCGCACCTCCGCCTCGCTCGACCAGGTCGGCGTTTTCGCGAACACATTGGCGGATGCAGGCCTTCTTGCAGATGTGCTCGGGTGCCACGATCAGACCGACCCGATGAGTTTCGCCCGACCGCGGCCCGCGATGTTCGCCGGTGTACTGGCCGAACCGCCGGTGGAGCCGGACATCGCCTGGTTCGATCTGCCGTTCCACGACCGGTTGGATCCGGACGCCGCGGAAGGGCTGGAACAGGTCATCGCCGCGCTGGGTGCCAGGGTCGAGCGATTCCCGGCCGCTCCGCAACTGGCTGACCTCGTGGATGTGCACAAGACCATCTACGACTACGAGATCACGCAGAATCTTGCACCGCTCGCGACGGATCATGGCGAGTCTCTCAGCGCGGAGGTTCAGGCAGCGCTGGCCCGAGGCCGCGCGATCAGCGACACACAATACGAGGATGCGCAGGCGGTGAAGGCATCGGCCGACGCATTCTTCCGCACACATTTTCAGGATTTCGACGCGATCCTTGCACCGGCTGCCAGCGGAGAGGCGCTGCCGCTTGTCGCGGGCAATACCGGGGACGCGATCTATTGTACGATATGGACGCTGGCCGGGCTTCCGTGCCTTACCATGCCGCTGCTGGTGGGGGCCAACGGGCTGCCGATCGGGGTGCAGCTGATCGGAGCGGTCGAGCAGGATGACAGGCTGATGCGCACCGCCGCCTGGATGCAGCGGGCGCTCGCAGAAGAAGGAGACTGAGGATCATGTCACGACTGACCAACCTGATCACGGGCGCCATCGGCGTCGGGCTGATGATGGTCTTCGTCATCGGCCTTGCGCACAGCATCTCCACCGGCTTTGCCGGGTTCTGGGGCGGGCTGCCATTCATTTGTATCGCGGTTTTCGTGATTGCACTGGCACTCTACGATTTCTACGAAGACGCGATCCGCAAGGACAGGAAATGACAAAGCCTGTCCTGTGGCTGCCGCGCAAGGTGTCCGACGCGACGGTTGCGCGGGCGCGCCGCGACTACGACGTGATCCTGAACGGGGCCGACACACCGGGCACCGCCGAGGAAATCATCGCGATGTCGGCGAAGGTCGACGCGATGATGCCTTGCCATTCGGAGCATTTCACCGCGGATGTCGTGGCGCGGCTCGACCCGCGGCTGAGGATCGTGGCCAATCATTCGGTCGGGGTGGACCATTGCGATCTGGACGCATTGAAGGCGCGGGGGATCGTGGTGACCAATACGCCCGATGTGCTGTCCGACGCGACCGCCGAACTCGCCATGCTGCTGATGCTGGGTGCCGCGCGGCACGCGGTGATGGGCGACCGGTTGGTGCGCACCGGCGCCTGGGACAGTTGGAGCCCCTCGTTCATGGTGGGCAAGCAGGTCACCGGCGCGCGGCTCGGCATCATCGGGATGGGACGTGTCGGGCGCGCCATGGCGGCAAAGGCTCGCGGCTTCGACATGCAGGTCCACTACCACAACCGCAGCCGTCTGGCCTCGGCGCAGGAACAGAACGCGATCTATCACGCCAGCATCGAAAGCCTGCTGGCGAAGTCCGACTTCCTGTCGCTGCACTGCCCCGCCACGCCCGAAACGCGCAACCTGATGAACGCGGAGCGTCTTGCGTTGCTGCCGGATGGGGCGGTGCTGGTCAACACGGCGCGCGGCGCGCTGGTCGACGAGAATGCGTTGCTGGGCGCGATCCGGTCCGGGAAGCTGGCAGCCGCGGGGCTCGACTGTTTCCAGACAGAACCGGGCGGAAACCCGGATTTCGCCGCGCATGAGACCATCTTCATGCTGCCGCATATCGGCAGTGCCACGACCAGGACCCGCGACGCGATGGGGTTCAGGGCGCTCGACAATCTCGATGCGTTCTTTGCCGGCAAGGCCCCTCGCGACGCGCTCTGACACCGCAGGCCGGCCCGGCTGTCACCCGCACAAGAACACGACCCCGCCCCGACCCGGACAAATCCAGGGTCAGGCGTGCCCGTGAGCGAACTGCGTCTCGAACAGGTTCCGGAAAGCTCCTTCGTCCCGATCCAGCAATTCCCGGGGCGAGCCTTGCTCGACCACGCGCCCGCTGTGGATCACCACGATCCGGTCGGCTTCCATGACGGTCGACAGGCGGTGCGCGATCACGATGGTCGTGCGGCCCTTCGTCGCCTCGTTGAGCGCGCTTTTCACCAACGCTTCGGATTCCGTGTCCAGTGCGCTCGTGGCCTCGTCGAGCAAAAGCACCTCCGCCCGCCGCAGGATGGCGCGCGCGATGGCGAGGCGCTGTTTCTGCCCTCCGGACAGGAAGGCTCCGTTCTCGCCCACCATGGTTTCGTAGCCCTTCGGCAGCGCCGTGATGAACTCATGCGCATGCGCCGCCCTCGCGGCCGCGTAGATCTCCTCGTCGGTGGCACCCGGTCTGGAGCAGCGCAGATTCTCCATCACCGTCGTCGCAAAGAGAAAGGTCTGCTGACCGACATAGGAGATCTTGCTGTGCAGCGACTGGAAGGTGACGTCGCGAATGTCCTGACCGTTGATCAGGACCGCGCCCTTGTCCGGGTCGAAGAACCGCATCACCAGACCGGCAATGGTGGACTTGCCGCCGCCGGACTGGCCGACCAGGGCGGTCATCTTGCCCTCTTCGAAGACCAGCGACATGTCATTGATGACCGGCAGGTTCGTGTTGTACTCGAAGCTCACGTTCCGCAGCTCGACGCGTCCGTTGCCGCTTTCCAGCGCCACGGCGTCGGGCTTTTCCTTCAGCCCCTCTTCCTGGTCCAGTAGATCGAACACCATCTGAAGCGTGACCATGTGCGATTCGATCGCGACGCGCATGCGCGAGACCCGCTTGCCCGGCTCGTATGTCATCAGAAGCGCGGTCACGAAGGACATCAACTGGCCGGGCGTCGCAGGCTCTCCCGAGCCGACGCCAAGTGCACTCACGATGACGACCCCGGCGATGGCGAAACCGGCCAGCGTGTCCATCAGCGGGCTGGTGATGGATTGCAGCCGCATGATGGAGTTCGACCGGTTCTCGACGCTGCGCACGGCGTTTGCCATCCGCGCGATCAGGCGATTCTCCAGCCCAAAAACCTTGATGATCTCGATCCCGGCCGCGGTCTCCTGCATGACCTTGATGATCTCGGCCAGCGATTTCATCTCCTGTTCCATGATGGCGCGCACCTGGCGCAGCAGGTACCGGATACCCAGCACGGCCAGCGGCCCGACGATCAGACAGATGGCCGACAGGGTCGGCTGCTGGTAGATCATGACCACCAGAAGGAAGACCATGGTCAGTATGTCCCGCACGAAGCCGGAAACGAGCGTGTCGACCAGCGCCCGCGCGCCTTGTGCGCCGTTGGTGAACCGCATCAGCAGGTCGGACGATTCCGTGTTCTTGTAGAAGCCGACCGCGCGCTGGAGCAACTTGCCGTAGAGGTCTTCCTGCAACTCCGCCACGAGCCGGTTGCCGGCGCGCGCCATGAAGTAGCTTTGCAGGTAGCCCGCGATGCCCCGCGTGACGAATATGGCCACGATCATGCCGGCCACGGCAAAGACCGCGCCGCGCTGGCCGGGCGTCGTCATCACGTCGATGATCCGCTCCATCACCCAGGCAATGGCACCGGCCGATCCCGCCATGATGACCATGGCGAGCATGGCTATGCCGTAAAGATGGCCCTGCGACCCGAACCCGCGCATGACGATCCGGCCGACATGGGTGGATTTCCAGTCTCGCCAGCGTCCTGCGATGGAAAAGAAACCTGCGGCGCCTGTGTCCATGAAGATACCGTTCTTGAGACCCTTCTGCGTTGTACCGCAACCCGTGACCCGGCCTTCGGAGACACCTCTTCCCCATCGGGAGCGTGCGCGGTTGATAATCGTCGCAGCCCGGTTGAGCAAGGGCAGTGGGTGTTACGGTGCGGCGGAGGCTACGTCCAGCCCGCCTCTTCCAGCATCTGTGCGAGGTCCCTGGCGGAAAATTCGACCGGACTCGGCTTCATCGAGGAGGAGGCTTGCGACTTCTCGGCGATCTCGCAAGCGTCGTCCCGCGACAGTTTCACCGAAGGTTGGGCAAGCCCATGCTCGCGGGCCCAGTCGACAAGATCGTCGAGCCCGATGCCCAAGCCGGTGCGGCACCAGCCTTCGATTTCGCCGACCCGCTTTGCATTGTGGGACCCGTCAGGCGCCCTGCGGCGCAGGGCCCTAAGCACGGGCGGCAGCAACTGACCGCAGATTTCGCCATGCGCCGCGCCCGTCTCTCCTCCGAGAACCCCGGCGATGCCGTGAACGGCCCCAAGCCCCGCGTTGGAGAGCGCGATGCCGCTGACATGCGACACGAGGGCCAGATCGTCCCGCGCGGCCATGTCTTCACCTTGGGAGACAAGCCGCCCCAGCGCCGAAATCCCGCGCGGAATGGCATCGCGGCAAAGCGCGTCGGTGACCGGATTGGCGCGGTTGGACAGGTAGGGCTCGATCACCTGGGTAATGGCATCGAGTCCGGACGCCATCGTCACCGCCCGCGGCGTTCCGTCGGTGAACGAGGGGTCCACGATGGCGATGTCGGCCATCATGCGCGGGTCGCGCAGGGATACCTTGCGCCGATGTTCGGGCACGCCGATCACCGCGTTGCGCGTCGCCTCGGACCCGGTGCCCGCGGTCGTCGGTATCGCGATGAACGGCAGCGGATCGGCCGCGAGCGGTTTTCCGCGGCCCACGACCTCGAGATGTTCGAGCGGATCCGGATTCGGTGCGGGCAGCAGCGCCGCAAGCGCCTTGCCGAGATCCAGCACGGCGCCACCGCCGATGGCGATAACCGCTTGCGGGATGTGGTCACGTGCGTCCTTCAGCGCCGTTTCCAGCATGTCCAGATCAGGCTCGCGGTCGCAGACGGTATCGCGAACGCTGGCACCGTCTGCGTCAAGCGCATCGCGCAGCCGCGCGGCACGTGCCGGGTTCGCACCCCGCACCAAAAGGAATCGCTGCCCGAAAGACCGGATCTCCGGCAGGGCAGCCAGCGCCTCTCCGCGGCCGAAACGGATCCGGGCGGGCAGGATCAGGCCGAAGGGCGTGATCCCGTCTGTGTTCGACCCGCTCACAGGTCCGGCGAGATTTTCCATTCCCGCAGCTTGTAGACCTTGCCGGGACGGACGCGCTCCTTGTCGTCTCCCTCGGCCAGTCGCCGCTTGAAGGAATGGATGGGTGTCGCCATCTCGTCGATCCGGACCTCCACGACCGATGGGCCGTCATGGGCGAAGGCCTCGTCCAGCGCCGCCCCGATCTCGTCGGGCTTGTCGACATAGATGCCCTTGAGACCCAGCGCGGAGGCCGCGGCGGCATAGCCCGGGACCGCGCCCTGCGTCTCCAGATCGACCGAAATCGTCTCGCCGAAGTAGAACTTCTGCCAGAAGTTGATCCAGCCGAGCTTGCCGTTGTTGATCACCACGTTGACGATGCGCTGGTTGTAGACCGCCTGGGTCGCAAGCTCACCCACCGTGTAGGAAAACGCCCCGTCCCCGGCGACGGTCACGACCCGCGCGCCTTCCGGCAGGACCGTCGCCGCGCCGATGGCACCGGGCACGGAATACCCCAACCCGCCCTGCCCGCGGGCATAGATGAACTGCCGCCCCGGTTTCTGTGCCAGGATGTAGCCCGCGATCCAGCCGGCGGCGAAGGACGCGTCGGAGACCATGATGTCGTCGTCGCCGAGCCGCTTTGCAATCTCCGCCATGACGCGCGGCGGCTGGACAGGGATCTTGTCGGACGCCATCTCTGCCTGCCGCACCTTGTCGCAGGCGCCCTTGACCTCCGCGATCCGCGCCATCCATTCGGGGTTGGCGCCGGAGCGGTCGCCTATGGCGGCGGCGAGCAGCCGGATTGTCTCGCGCACGTCGCCGAGCAGCGGCACGGTCGGGCGGAAAGTGCGGCCATGCTCAAGCGGGTCCATGTCGATGGTAATGGAGGCCTGCTCGGGCGTGGGCAGGGACCAGTTCATGCCGGTATTCTGGCTGACCTTCGATCCGCACCAGATGGTCAGGTCGGCTTCCCCGATCAGGTCGATGGCAGCCTTGGAGCCCAGCGGGTTCAGCACGCCGGCGCAGTAGTCGCGGGTCTCCGGCACCGATCCCTTGCCGGACAGCGAGGTCACGACGAGGCCGCCCATCCGGTCGGCGAAGTCGGTCACCACTTGCGCTGCATCGGAATCGTGCACGCCGCCGCCGCAGATGAGCGCGGGCCGCTTGGCCTTTTTCAGCAGGGTCGCGGCGCGCTCGATATCCGAGGGCGGGGCGACGGACCGCAGGTAGGGGCTGCGTATCGTGCGGTCGTCGGTGATGGCCTTCAGCGTTTCGGGGTCCCAGTCGGCGTCGAAGATGTCGTGCGGGATGACCAGCGCCACCGGCCCCGGCCGCGGGGCAGTGGCGATGCGGAACGCGGTGCGCACCATCTCGGGCAGGGAGGCGAGCGTGGGGACCTGGAAAGCATCCTTGCAGCAGGTCTTGAAGAAGGCGACCTGATCGAACCCCTGGGAGGCGATCCCCTTGGTCTTGAGCGAGAGCCAGTCGAGCGGGACGTCGCCGACGATACCCACCATGGGGATCGAGGCGTTGAGCGCCTCCAGAAACCCCGCCGGCAGCAGGTTGGCGCCGGGTCCCACGGTCACGTCGCAGACGCCGACCTTGCCGGTGACACGGGCATAGCCATCGGCGGCATAGGCGGCATTGCGTTCGTCGCGCATCAGGATGTGCCGGATCATGTCCTGGCGGCGCAGGATGGCGTCGTGCAGCGCGGTGGTCTGGCCACCGGGCATTCCGAAGACATACTCCACACCGTAGCCGATCATCATTTCGACGACGAGGTCGCCGGCGTGGAGTTTGGCATCAGCCATAACAATCTCCCTTTGAAAGCCCGGAGCGGGCTCGCGGTTCGTGGTCGAAAGGCGTCGCAGCGGTGGCGGACGGGAAACCCGCCTGTCCGGGGTCGCCAAGTGGGTTTCCGGCCCGTCGTCTGCGTCGGGGACAGCCCGGCGGCACGCCGCCGCCGGACCGGGTTTCATTGGATCATTCGTTCCAGGACTTGATCAGTTCGTCATAGGCGACGGTGACCGGTTCCTCTTCCTCGTTCTCCAGTTTGGCCTTGGGGGAGCCCGGCTGGCTGAGCCAGTATTCCGGATCCTGCTCCTCGTTCAGCTTAGGACCGATGTCGCCCATGATGCCGGCGCGCTCGAGGCGTTCCAGCACGCGCTCCTGCTCCTGGCAGAGCGAATCGAGCGCCTCCTGCGGGCTCTTGTCGCCGGACAGCGCGTCACCGATGTTCTGCCACCAGAGCTGTGCGAGTTTCGGATAGTCGGGCACATTCGTACCGGTCGGTGACCACCGGACCCGCGCAGGCGAGCGGTAGAACTCGATCAGACCACCAAGCCGCGGCGCACGGTCGGTGAAGTGGTCCGAATCGATGGTCGATTCACGGATGAAGGTCAGGCCGACATCCGATTTCTTGAGGTCCACCGTCTTCGACACGACGAACTGCGCATAGAGCCAGGCGGCCTTGGCGCGGTCCAGAGGTGTGGACTTCATCAGGGTCCACGAACCGGCATCCTGGTAGCCGATCTTGGTGCCTTCCTCCCAGTAGACGCCATGCGGCGAGGGGGCCATGCGCCACTTGGGCGTGCCGTCCTCGTTCATGACCGGCAGGCCGGGCTCCACCATGTTCGCGGTGAAGGCCGTGTACCAGAACATCTGCTGGGCGATGTTTCCCTGGCTGGGAACGGCGCCGGCTTCGGCGAAGTTCATGCCGGCGGCCGCGGGCGGGGAGTACTTCTCCAGCCACTCCTTGGCCTTGCGGATCGCGTAGACCGCCGCGGGGCTGTTGGTGGCTCCGCCGCGCGCCACGCAGGATCCGACGGGCTGGCTGTTCTCGTTCACCCGTATGCCCCATTCGTCGACCGGCAGGCCGTTCGGTTCACCCTTGTCGCCCATGCCGGCCATCGACATCCACGCGTCGGTGTAGCGCCAGCCCAAACTTGGGTCCTTCTTGCCGTAGTCCATGTTGCCATAGACCTCGCCCTCGACGCCCAGGTACGACATGTCGCGGCCGGTGAAGAATTCCGCGATGTCCTCGTAGGCCGACCAGTTGACCGGAACGCCGAGGTCATAGCCGTACTCGGCCTTGAAATCCTCTCGGGTCTTCTCGTCGTTGAACCAGTCGTACCGGAACCAGTAGAGGTTCGCGAACTGCTGGTCGGGCAATTGATAGAGCTTGCCATCCGGACCGGTGGTGAAGCTGGTGCCGATGAAGTCGTCCACATCCAGCGTGGGAAGGGTCACATCGGAGCCTTCGCCCTCCATCCAGTCGGTCAGGTTGCGAACCTGCTGATACCGCCAGTGCGTCCCGATCAGGTCGGAGTCGTTGATGTAGGCGTCATAGATGTTCTCGCCCGACTGCATCTGTGTCTGGAGCCGTTCCACCACATCGCCCTCGCCGATCAGATCGTGCGTGACCTTGATGCCGGTGATCGCGCTGAACGCGGGCGCCAGCACCTGGCTTTCGTACTCGTGAGTCGTGATGCTTTCGGAGACGACCTTGATTTCCATCCCCTGGAACGGCGCCGCAGCATCGACGAAGAACTGCATCTCCGCTTCCTGCTCTTCGCGCGAGAGTACGGACAGCCCGGCGATCTCGTCGTCGAGAAACGCCCGCGCCTCCTCCATGCCGGCAAAGGCCGGCACGCTCAGCGCCAGCGATAGCGCCGTCGTCGTCATCAATAGTCGGTTCATCTTGTCCTCCCTTGGATTTGAACCTTCCGGTCTTTTCGAACGCCCGGATCCGGTAGGTCACGGACCGTCGAACGTTCTGAAATCCTGTCCTTTCCGAACTCCCTACACCTTCCAGAATACCAGCCCGGCGAACACGGCGCAGGCCGCGAACGCCCAGGGCTGCGGCCCGATCTCCAGCCCCAGCCACGCGATGTTGATGAACGCGGAGCCGAGCAGAGTGATGAAGAGCCTGTCGCCCCGCGTGGTCTCGATCCCCAGGATGCCCACCCGGGGGGTTTCGGGATAACGTATGGCCAGCAGCGTGAAGACCACCAGCGTCGACCCGATGACCCAGAAGAACAGGGCCACGGGGAACGACCACGCCATCCAGCCGCCCGGGATCATCTGATCCGCCCATAGCCACTCGCCGTCGTCCCTGGGCACCGACCACAGCAGGAAGGCAAGGATCGCCAGCAGTACGGCCGCGGTCACGACATAGATCGTCATCCAGGGCGTGCGGGACATCACACCCTCCCCAGGGCAAAGCCCTTGGCGATGTAGTTGCGCACAAACCAGATCACGAGCGCACCGGGGATGATCGTCAGAACTCCCGCCGCGGCGAGCGTGCCGTAGTCGAGGCCGGTCGCCGAGGATGTCCGCGTCATGGCGACCCCGATCGTCTTGACCTCGGTCGAGGTCAGCGTGCGCGACAGAAGCAGGTCGACCCAGGAGAACATGAAGCAGAAGAACGCCGCCACGCCGATGCCCGAGGAGATCAGCGGCATGAAGATGCGCACGAAGAACCGGCCCCAGGAATAGCCGTCGATATAGGCGGTCTCGTCGATCTCCTTGGGCACGCCGCGCATGAACCCTTCGAGGATCCAGACCGCGAGCGGCACGTTGAACAGGCAATGCGCCAGCGCCACCGCGATATGCGTGTCGAACAGCCCGATCGACGAATAAAGCTGGAAGAACGGCAGCGCGAAGACCGCCGGGGGCGCCATCCGGTTGGTCAGCAGCCAGAAGAACAGGTGCTTGTCCCCGATGAAGCTGTAGCGCGAGAAGGCATAGGCCGCCGGCAGCGCCACGGAGACGCTGATGATCGTATTGAGCAGCACGTAGGTCAGCGAATGGACGTAGCCCATGTACCAGGTGGGGTCGGTGAGTATCTCGACATAATTGCGCGTCGTCGGGTTCTCGGGCAGCAATGTCATCCGGTTCAGGATCTCGACATTGGGTTTGAAGCTCATGTTCACGAGCCAGTAGATCGGCACGAGCAGGAACAGCAGGTAGCCGATCAGCACGGCATAGGAGACGATCCGGCGCAGGACCGGGTTGTCCGACATGCGCTTTCGCGCCGGGGTTCCGGACGGGCCGCTCATTCCATCCGCTCCTCGCGGTCAAGGTTCACCATGATGGTGTAGAAGGCCCAGCTCACCAGCAGGATCACGAGAAAATACATGATGGAGAAGGCCGCCGCGGGGCCGAGATCGAACTGGCCGAGCGCCATCTTCACGAGGTCGATCGACAGGAATGTGGTGGCGGAACCGGGCCCGCCGCCCGTGACGACGAAGGGTTCGGTGTAGATCATGAAACTGTCCATGAACCGTAGCAGGATCGCGATCAGCAGCACGCCCTTGAGCTTGGGCAACTCCACGTAGCGGAACACGGCCCACCGGCTGGCCTAGTCGATCTTGGCCGCCTGGTAATAGGCATCCGGAATCGACCGAAGCCCGGCATAGGCCAGCAGCACCACCAGCGATGTCCAGTGCCAGACATCCATCATGATGACCGTGGCCCAGGCGGCCCCCGCGTTCTGGCCCAGGTTGAAATCGATCCCCATCTGGCCCAGCGTGTAGCCGAGCAGCCCGATGTCGATCCGCGCGAAAACCTGCCAGATCGTGCCGACCACGTTCCAGGGGATCAGGAGCGGGAGCGCCATCAGCACCAGGCAGACGGAAGACCAGACCCCCTGCTTGGGCATGGAAAGCGCAACGGCGATCCCCAGCGGCACCTCGATGGCGAGGATCACCGCGGAGAAGATCAGCTGCCGCTGCAGCGCGCCCCACATCCGGTCGGACTCGAGCACCTCCTCGAACCATTCCAGGCCGACCCAGTAGAAGACGTTGTTGCCGAAGGTGTCGTTGAACGCGTAATTGACCACCGTCATCAGCGGGATGATGGCCGAGAACGCCACCAGGATCAGGACCGGCAGCACCATGAACCAGGCGCGGTTGTTCTGCGTCTTTTCCATCAGTCGCTCCTTCCTGTTCGCGGTCCGGCCTCGGGCCCTGTTTTCGGCTCCACGCGCCAGTCGTCGACGAAGACTCCAATCTGTTCCGGGGCAAAGATCACGCGGCTGGCGTCGGTGGGCATCGGCATCCGTTCGGGCAGAACCGCGTTGATCTGCGTGCCGGCGAGGTCTGCGCGCACGATGCGATGGCGGCCGACGTCCTCGACCCGCATGATCGTCACGGGCACCCCTCCTTCGTCGGCAAAGCTGACGAATTCCGGGCGTATTCCGATCTGTGTCCGGCCCGAAGTTTCGGCGTAGGTTCCGCCGAGCGGGATACCGTGCCCGTCGATTTCCGCCGCACCCCCGTGAATTTCGGCATCGATCAGGTTCATGCCCGGCGATCCGATGAAATAGCCCACGAAGGTATGGCCCGGCCGCTCGAAAAGCTCGTCCGGCGTGCCCAGCTGCACCACGCGCCCATCGTGCATCACCACCACCTTGTCCGCAAAGGTCAGCGCCTCGGTTTGATCGTGCGTCACGTAGATCATGGTGTGGCCGAA